>JALWKO010000048.1 GCA_027081405.1 Campylobacteraceae bacterium
CTGGCCATCTTCTTCGAAGGCAGATTGGATGATGCTCTGGATCTGTGATATGATCTTATTCAACTATCGGATGCTGACACAAAATTCTGAACGGTCCCCACATAATTATAAAAAAGAATTCAAAAAATTGATAACTTTATTGATTATTGTCGACAGTATTATAGGTCTTATACTGCTGGAGTTTTCTCATGCCAATTTTCATGCGTAATTTTAAGTATTGCTATTATTTCTGACCTTGTCTGTACAACGAGAGTTTTAGATCGACCTTACCCTATCGGAATTGGCCTGTAAATCCGCCTGTGTTCGCTCCCACCATTCTGACGGAATGCATTATCCCAGATATGATGGTTTGAAACGCGTTTTGCGAAGATGCGGAAGTTCCGTGGGCGTTCCCACCGGAGACGGTGGGAACGAGTGAATTTGACAGAGTTTGTGCACTAGTATAAACTCCTAACTCGTTACTCCACCGTCACCGACTTCGCCAGATTCCGCGGCATATCCACGTCGTTCCCCAGCCGGATGGCGATCTCCATGGCCAAAAGCTGGGTCACCACCATCATTTCGAAAAACTCCAGCATCGGGTGTTCGGCATGTTTGGTGCGGATGAAATCGTCGGCCAGTTCGAACTCTTCGGGGCTGATGGCCAGGATCGTGGCGTCCCGGGCGCTGAGCTCTTCGACGTTGGACTTGATCTTGTCGTAGAGCAGCGTCCGGGGCATCAGGGCGATGGTAAAGAGCTCCGCGTCGGCCAGGGCGATGGGGCCGTGCTTCATCTCGCCGGCGGGGTAGCCCTCGGCGTGGAGGTAGCTGATCTCCTTGAGTTTCAGCGCCCCCTCCAGCGCCAGGGGAAAGAAAAGATCCCTCCCGATGAAAAAGAAGCCGTGGCCGTGGAGGTAGCGTTTGGAGAGGCGGTGGATCCGCTCGTGGAGCTTCTCCTCCACCAGCAGGGCGCTCGGGGAGCGGCGCATGGCGTCGATCTCCCGCCGGATCGTTGCGCTTTCGAGGGTGCCCCGCTTCTGCCCCAGATGGAGGGTGAGCATCCACAGCACCATCACCTGGGTGGCGAAGGCCTTGGTGCTGGCGACCCCCTTTTCGATCCCGGCCCGGGTCAGAATCGCCGCGTCGCTCTCTCGGACGATGGAGGAGTTGTCCACGTTGCAGATCGTCAGGCTCCGCAAGCCGGCTCGTTTGGCCATCTTGAGCGCTTCGAGGGTGTCGGCGGTCTCGCCGCTCTGGCTGATGGTCACGAAGAGGGTGTCGGGGCTCAGCAGCGGCTCTTTGTAGCGGAACTCCGAAGCGATCTCCACCCGGCAGGGGATCCTGGCCATCCGCTCCAGCAGGTAGGCCCCCGTCAGCCCCGCATGGTAGCTGGTGCCGCAGGCACAGATCGTGATCGAAGCGATCCCGTCGAAGAACCCGTCCGGAAGCTCCTCGAACTCGATCCCCTCGTCCAGCACCCGCCCCAGTATCGTATCGCCGATGACGGTGCTCTGTTCGTAGATCTCCTTCTCCATGAAGAAGCGGTAGCCGTCTTTTTGGGCCATCGCCTTGTCGGAGGGGAGGGGGATGGTCGTCAGGGCTTTGGGCTCGTCGTCCGGCCGGTAGAGCCGCACTTCGCCGGGGCGGGCGTAGCCGTATTCGCCGTCTTCGAGGTAGTAGGCCTCCTGCGCTTTGCCGATCACCGCCGTATCGGAGGAGGCGAAATAGATCTCCTCTCCGTCTAGGGCGATCAGCAATGGGGAGCCGTTTTTGGCGAAAAAGATCGTCTCGGGCGCCGCCTCGCTGATGAGGAGGATCGCATAGGCCCCTTCCAGCCGTCCGATCGTGGCCCGGAAGGCTTCGAAAGGCTCCAGCCCTTCCCGGATCTTCTGCTCGAAGAGGTGGACGATCACCTCGGTGTCGGTCTGGCTCAGGAACCGGACCCCCTGGGCCTCGAGCTCCTCTTTGAGGGGGCGGTAGTTTTCGATGATGCCGTTGTGGACCACGTAGCTGAAGGCCCCCATGTGGGGGTGGGCGTTGAGCTCCGTCGGCTTGCCGTGGGTGGCCCAGCGGGTGTGGCCGATCGCCGCGCCGGGCCCTTCACTGGTGAAATCGGCGGCTTTCTTGCGGAGATTGGCCAGTTTGCCCACCGCTTTGAAATGGCTCAGCTTCCCCCCGCTGATGACGGCGAAGCCCGCCGAGTCGTACCCCCGGTACTCCAGCTCCTGCAGGCCGTCCAGGAGGATCGATTTTTTCTCTTTCGGGCCGATGTAGCCGACGATTCCACACATATTGTCCTACTCCGTGAGTTCGTGAATTATTCGATCGATATTATGGCAGAAGTTCCCGTTCTTTTCGATAAGGAAAAGATCGTTGACCCGCCCCTTGAGGGTATGGATTTTCGCCGAGGCGATATCGACCCCCAGCCGGTCGAAGAGGTCGATGAGATAGGCCAGCAGTCCGGGCTGGTCGGCCGCCCGGAGTTTCATCATCGCGTATTCCCGGGAGTGTTCGCAATCCACCGCGATTTCGTCGCGGTGGACCACCGGTTTGCGCAGTTCGAGCTCAGGATGGTGGGCGAACGAATCGTGGATGATCGACTCGAGCAGCGGCAGTTCGCTTTCATCCAGCCGGTCGTTGAAGTCGATCTTGAAATATTTGAGATCGCCCCACAGTTTGGTGATCTCCATCGCCACCACCTGGAGCCGTTTGAGCCGGGAGAGGAGGTAGGCGAGGTTGAGATCGTGGCGGCGGATGATCTCCACAGTCAGATACGATTCGTTGGAGATGTGGTAGGTGTATTCCTCCGTGCGGGCGGCCGCCTGGGCGATGGCGATGATCCGCCGGGTGCTGTGGCGGATGAAAAAGGCGTTGGAGTCGATGGCGAGGATTTTGCGCTGCAGCGTGGCGGGGAGTTCGCCGAAGGCCCGGGAGTTGCGCAGCCGGTCCACCGCCCGGAGACGCTTGGCGGTTTCGTCGAGGCGGTTTTCGTATTTGAGGGATTCGAGCGCCTGGTGGTAGAGGATCCGCAGGAGCCGGGCGCTGTGGCCGTTGTAGACGTCGGTGCCGACCCCTTTCATGTCGGCGTAGGTGAGGATGTAGATCATATCGAGGAGCTTCCGGTCGGGGAAGCGGGAGACGAAGCGCAGCACCACCTTTTCGCTGTAGATGTCTTCCCGCTGGGCGGTGACGCTCATGAGGGTGTGGTAGAGGATCAGCCGGGCCCCCGTGTCGATCAGAGGCTGGGAGAAGCCCAGTTTGGCGGTGAAGACCCGGAAGAGGGAAGCCCCCACCAGGTGGTGGTCCTTTTTGCGCCCCTTTCCGGCGTCGTGCAGCAGCGCCACCACCCGGAGCATGGCCCGTTCCTCCTCCTCGAGGGCGTCGAAACGCTCGGCGATGAACGGGTCCTCGATCGATTCGAGGTGGCGGAGGGTCTCCAGGGAGTGGCGGTCGACACTGAAGCGATGGTAGCCGTCGAACTGGGGCAGATCGATCACCTTTTTCATTGGCGGGATCGCAAAGCCCAGGAGCCGGGCTTCGGAGAGGGCCATAAACACCGAGTGGGAGGCGGGGCGGTGGAAGCTCCTGCGCAGCGTGTGGTAGACGGTCTCGTCGGGCCGTTCGGGCCGTTCGGCGTGGACGAGGGCGTGGAGGGTGCGCGGATGGATCCGGAAAGGTGCCGCCTGACGGTTGAGGTCCTCCAGGAGGGTGTGGAATTTCCGATAGCGCCGTTGGGGGAGATAGCACTCCCGGTAGAGCTCGGGCATGTAGTCCCCGATCAGCCGTTCGAGCCAGATCCGGCTGTAGAGGTGGATCGTCCGGAGCGCCCCGGTGACCCGGCGGGCGAGGCGGAGCTGCCCTCGGGGGGAATCCTCGAATTTGAGCATCCGCCCCACGTCGGGGAGGAGATCGAGGCGGAGCCGGTCGAGTTTTTTGCGGGCGACGATGTGCAGCGCGGTGCGGACCCGAAAGAGAAACTCCAGCGCGATGCGGAACTCCCGGTAGTCCTCGGGATCGACAATGCGCTCGTCCAGGTCCCGGATCCGGGGGACGTTGTAGAGGAGTTTGCCGATCCAGTAGACCATGTTGGCGTCACGGAACCCTCCGACCCCCTCCTTGAGGTTGGGCTCCATCGTCAGGGGATAGCGTTCGTGGAGGGCGCGCCGCTCCTCGATCTTGAGCCGGATGAACTCCTCGGGGGCTTCGCGCCGGATCTCGCCGATAGCGTTTTCGATCCCGGTCCAGAGGAATTTGGATCCGTCGATGAACCGGGACTCCAGGATCGCCGTCTTGATCGTGATGTCCTCCGCGGCCACGATTTTCAGATCGTCCAGCTCGTGGACCCGGTGGCCCAGTTTGAGCCCGCTGTCCCAGAGGAGATAGAGGATCTTCTCGATCATCGGCTGGAGGTTGTAGCCCGGGACGTTGCGGTAGACGAACATCAGATCGATGTCGGAGTGGAGGCAGAGCTGTTCCCTCCCGTAACTCCCCAGCGCCACCAGGGCGAGGGGGATCTGGGTCTTGAGTGGTGTATAGTCTCCGAAGCTCTCCCGCAGCACCACCCGGTAGGCCAGCCGGATCACCGTGTCGATCTTGCGGGTGTGGCGGACGAGGAAGTCTTTGCCCCCGGTCTGGGCGAAGGTTTCAGGGAGGGTGTCGAAGTACCGTTTGAGATCCTCCTTGATCACCCGGGCGATCCGGAAATCGGGGGCGTTTTCGTAGAGGAGTTCTTCGACTTTGGCGTTGAGGTCGGACATCGGGCGTTCCTCACGGAGGGCTCTCTCCCCGGACCGATTGGCGACGGCCGTCGAGAGAATTTTGGGTTATAATACCGCAACTTCCAAAGAGGACGGTGGCGCCGGTGAACACACACGACGAACTGATCGCCCGCATCGAAGCGGGGGAACGCCTGGGACGGGAAGAGGGCGAAGCGCTCTACGATCTGGATCTGCTGACATTGGGACAGTTGGCGTCGCAAATCCGCGAGCGGCGCTACGGCCGCAAGAGTTTTTTCAACGTCAACCGCCACATCAACCCCACCAACGTCTGCAAAGACATCTGCAAGTTCTGCGCCTACAGCGCCAGCCGCAAAAACCCCAACCAGTACACCATGAGCCACGAGGAGATCCTGACCATCGCCGACGAAGCGGTGAAACGGGGAGCCAAAGAGGTCCACATCGTCTCGGCCCACAACCCCGAAGTGGGGCTGGAGTGGTATCTGGGAGCCTTCCGCAAGATCAAAGAGGCCCACCCCGGACTGCACATCAAAGCGCTCACGGCGGCGGAGGTGAATTTCCTGGCCGAGAGCAACGGCCTGAGTTACGACGAGATGATCGACCTGATGATCGAAAGCGGCGTCGACTCGATGCCCGGCGGCGGAGCGGAGATCTTCGACGAGGAGATCCGAGACTACATCTGCAAAGGGAAAGTCAGCAGCGACGACTGGCTCCTGATACACCGCAAATGGCACGAGCGCGGCAGAGAGTCCAACGCCACGATGCTCTTCGGTCACGTGGAGAAGCGGGCCCACCGGATCGACCATATGCTCCGGCTGCGCGATCTCCAGGACGAAACGGGCGGATTTAACGCCTTCATCCCCCTGGTCTATCAGCGCCACAACAACTTCCTCAAAGTGGAGGAGTTCCCCACCGCTCAGGAGATCCTCAAAACCTACGCCATCGCCCGGATCCTCCTGGACAACATCCCCCATATCAAAGCCTACTGGGCCACCTCCACCGTCGGTCTGGCCCTCCTGGCCCAGGAGTTCGGCGCCGACGACCTGGACGGAACAATCCAGCGCGAATCGATCCAGTCCGCCGCCGGAGCCCCCAGTGCCGAGGGGCTGCCGCTGGAGGAGTTCATCGCCCTGATCCGAAACAGCGGATTCATCCCCGTGGAGCGGGACAGCCTCTACAACGAACTGCGGATCTACGACGAAGGGGCGGCAGCCTGATCCGTTTGTTACAATACCCCAGTTTTGCCGGGAGAAGAATATGGTTTTGATGATCGACAACTACGATAGCTTCACCTACAACATCGTCCAGTACTGCCGGGAGCTGGGGGCCGATTTGCGGGTGATCCGCAACGACGAGATGACGGTGGATCAGATCGCCGGGCTGGGGGCCGAGAAGATCATCCTCTCCCCGGGCCCTTCGACCCCCGACGAGGCGGGGGTGACCCTGGAGGTGATCGAACGCTTCGCCGGCGAGGTGCCGATTTTCGGGATCTGTCTGGGGCATCAGAGCATCGCCCAGGCCTTCGGCGGAAAGGTGGTCCGTGCCGCGAACATGATGCACGGCAAAACCTCCCAGGTGCGCATCACCGGGGAGAGTCCCGTGTTCGCCGGGTTTCCCGAGGAGTTTCGGGCCACCCGCTACCATTCGCTGGTGGTCGATCCCGCGTCGCTGCCCGATCGGATCGTCCCTACGGCGGTGAGTACCGACGACGGGGAGATCATGGCGCTTCAGGTCAGGGATCTTCCGGTCTACGGCGTCCAGTTCCATCCCGAATCGATCATGAGCGAGTACGGTCACGAGATGCTGGACAACTTCCTCCGGCTCTGAGGAGGCGGGGGTGGGGGCGCTGCTGCGAAACGGTCGCCTCTTCGCCGCTTCGGTGGCCGCCTATTTCGCCGTGATGGCGGTCCTGGCGTGGAGCACCCCCGTCGCCCCCTCCGAAGCGAAACTTCTCTTTTCCCCCGGTTACGATCCGATCGCCCTGACGGCCCGTGCGATCCACGCCGTTTGGGACGGGGTCTTTGCGATCCGGCTTCTCCCGCTGGGGCTTGGGATCCTCAACGCCCGCCTGATGTGGCTCCTGGCCGGGGAGTATTTCCCCGATCCCGCCGACCGGCGGTTTGCGTTCTGGATCTACCTCCTCGTCCCGGGGGCGATCGCCTCCTCGGTGCTCCTCAACGACGCCACCTACGCTTTCACCTGCGTGCTCGTGTTCCTCTACGCCCATCGCCGGGGGTGGTTCCCCCTGGGGATCGCGGCGCTTGCCGCGGCGTTCCCGACCCACACGGCAGTCTTTGCGTTCTATCTCGGCGTCGCCGTCTACGGCTGGCGCAAAAAGGAACATCGCTGGCTCGCCGTCGCCGCGCTGTTTGCCGTTTTGGCGGTGGTTTTCGGCGACTATCCGTTCCACGGCCGCCCGCGGGGGCACCTGATCGAGCTCTTCGGCGTCTATATGGCCCTTTTTTCTCCGCTCTTTTTCATCGCCTATTTCTATGCGCTCTATCGCATCTCCCTCGAAGGCCCCCGGGATCTGGTCTGGACGATCGCTTCGACGGCGCTGGTGGTGTCCCTGCTCCTTTCGGTCCGCCAGCACATCCTCATCGTCGATTTCAGCCCCTATCTCCTCCCGGGAGTTTTCCTGCCGGTGGCGGTCTATCTCCGGAGTCTTCGGGTGCGCCTCCCCCGTTTCCGACGCCCCTATCGGATCGCGGCGGGGGTGGTGGTCGCCTCGATGATCCTCAGCGCGTCGGTGATTGTCCTGCACCGCCCCATCTACGAAGCGCTGGGGAGACCGGAGCGCTATTTCGCCGCACCGCTCTATCGTCCGCTCCATACGATCGAAACACTCCGTCGGACGGGCAAAGGGTGTTACCCGATGACGGTCCCCCGCAGGGAACGCCCCGTCTACCGCTTCTATCGGATCCCCCCGTGTGCGGCGTCCGCGCGGTAGAGTTGTTTCCAAAATACACAGCTCTTCCCTTGACGAAACCATCGTTTGCTCTTATGGATTTCTTGAAAGTTTCTAATGCTAAAATGTGCCCACTTAGATCACAAAGGAGAAGCCGATGGCTCAACGAGCAATACGCGAATATGACGGAAAACGGCTCTTTGCCAAGCATTGGAACGAATATTTCGATGGGTTCCACTACCCGTTCAAATCGGTTCTGGTGACCAGCGCAGACGAATTGCGCCAGAAGGCTAAAGAGCACGGATTCGAGTGGCTCAACCAGGAGCCCCTGGTGGTCAAGCCCGACATGCTGTTCGGGAAGCGGGGGAAAAACAATCTCGTCCTTTTCAAAGTCAACAAGCCCGGTGACGTCACCCTCGAGGATGCCGCCAAATGGATCGAAGAGAAACAGTCCCATGAAGTGACGCTGCTCAGCGGTCAGCACGGGAAACTGACCCATTTCATCGTCGAGCCCTTCACCCCCCATACCCAGGATCAGGAGTACTACATCGCCGCCACCACCGTCGGTGAGGACGACGTGCTCTACATGTCCGCCGAGGGGGGGATGGACGTCGAAGAGGGATGGGACGAGAAAGTGACCGAAGTGCGGATCCCCATCAACATGAACGAAGCCGACATCGAAAAGACGATCCGCGCCAACATTCCGGCGGACATTCCGTCCGAAAATCGTGAAGCCTTCGCCTCCTTTGCCATCCAGTTCTTCAAGTTTTTCCGGGATATGCATTTTGCCTATCTGGAGATCAACCCCCTGGTCCTCATCGGCACCGACGCGCACATCCTCGACCTGGTCGCCCGCCTCGACGACACCGCCGGCTTCCTGATGAAAGACAAATGGGGGGATATCGAGTTCCCCACCGCGTTCGGGATGGAAGAGAAATCCCCCGAAGAAGAAGCGATCGCCGAAGCCGACAGCAAATCGGGCGCGTCGCTGAAGCTGACGATCCTCAATCCCCAGGGTCGGATCTGGACCATGGTCGCCGGAGGAGGGGCTTCGGTCGTCTATGCCGACACGATCGCTGATCTGGCGGGGGTCAAGGATCTGGCCAACTACGGCGAATACTCCGGAGGTCCCACCACCGGCGAGACCCAGTTCTACGCCGAGACGATCTTCGATCTGATGACCCGCTACCCCGATCCCCGGGGCAAGATCCTCATCATCGGAGGGGCCATCGCCAACTTCACCGACGTGGCCAAGACTTTCACCGGGATCATCAACGCGCTGGAGAAGTGGGCTCCCAAGCTCAAAGAGCACAACACCAAGATCTACGTGCGCCGCGGAGGCCCCAACTACGAAAAAGGGCTCGCGGACATCAAGGCGGCCGCCGACCAGCTGGGGCTGGAGATGCACGTCTACGGTCCCGAGACCCACATCACCGACATCGTCCGCATGGCACTCGAAGAAGACAAGAAGTAAGGTAGGAGAGAATAATGAGCAGACTGTTTACACGCGATACCCAGGCGATCTTCTGGAACAACAACAAAAGTGCGATCCAGAGGATGCTCGACTACGATTACGTGATCAAGCGGGAGACCCCCTCGGTCGCCGCGATCGTGGCGCCCACCAGCAGCGCCAAGTTCGAGAAGTTCTTCTGGGGACCCGACGAGATCATGATCGACGTCTTCCGCTCCACCAAAGAGGCGGTAGAGGCCCATCCCAACGCCGACGTATTGCTCAACTTCGCTTCGTTCCGGACCGCCTACGACGTGTCGATGGAAGCCCTCTCGATCCCCAACCAGTTCCGGGTCATCATGGTGACCGCCGAGGGGATCCCCGAGCGGCTGGCCCGGACGATGAACCAGGCCGCCCGTGACGCCGGCGTGACCCTCATTGGTCCGGCGACCGTGGGTGCCATCGCCCCCGGTGCGTTCAAGATCGCCAACATCGGCGGTACGATCGAAAACATCATCAAGTCCAAGCTCCACCGTGCCGGAAGCGCCGGTCTCGTGACCCGCTCCGGAGGGCTTTTCAACGAGCTGTGCAACATCATCGCACGCAACGCCGACGGGATCGCCGAAGGTGTGGCGATCGGCGGGGACCGCTTCGTCGGTTCGGTCTTCATCGACAACATGCTCCGGATGGAGAGCAACCCGGATGTCAAGTACATGATCCTTCTGGGAGAAGTGGGCGGAACCGAAGAGTACAAGGTGATCGAAGCGGTCAAATCGGGCAAGATCACCAAACCGGTCATCGCCTGGTGTATCGGAACCATCGCCAAACATTTCAGCAGCGGGGTGCAGTTCGGACACGCGGGAGCCTCTGCCAACGCCGAGCGTGAAACCGCCGAGGCGAAAAACAAGGCGATGCGCGAAGCGGGGATCCACGTCCCCGAGAGCTTCAACGACCTTCCACGGGTCATCAACGAAGTCTACACCAAGCTCTACAACGAAGGGGTGATCCTGGAGATCGAGGAGCCCGAGATCCGGACCATCCCCGCCAACCGCCGGCCCAAAAACTTCATCTGTACCATCAGCGACGACCGGGGCGAAGAGGCGACCTACGCCGGATACCCCATCAGCTCCGTCGCCACTCCCGATACCGGCAAGACGATCGGAGACGTCATCAGCCTCCTGTGGTTCAAAAAGGTCTATCCCCGCTGGGCGGTGGATTTCATCGAAACCGTCATCAAGACGGTCGCTGACCACGGCCCCGCGGTTTCAGGTGCCCACAACGCCAAAGTCACCGCCCGTGCCGGAAAGAGTGTCGTCGAGTCCCTGGTGACCGGACTGCTCACCATCGGACCCCGTTTCGGCGGTGCGATCGACGGTGCGGCCAAATACTTCAAGTACGCCTACGACAACGAAATGACCCCCGCCGAGTTCCTGGCCTACATGAAAAAGCAGGGGATCCCCATCCCCGGGATCGGACACCGGATCAAATCGGTGCGCAACCCCGATCTGCGGGTCGAAGGGCTCAAGAAATACGCCGCGGAGTTCTTCCCCTCCACACCGCTGCTGGATTACGCCCTGACCGTCGAGGAACTGACCACCTCCAAAAAGGACAACCTGATCCTCAACGTCGACGGAACGATCGGGATCCTGATGGTCGACATGTGGCGGGCGCTGGGGTATACCGAAAAGGAGATCGACGACTTCATCGAGTCGGGTACTCTCAACTCCTTCTTCATCCTCGGGCGCACCATCGGCTTCATCGGCCACGTCCTGGATGAGAAACGCCTGGCGATGCCCATGTACCGCCACCCCTGGGACGACATCCTCTACGACGTCAAAAAAGCCGAAGAGATCGGCTGAGACGCCCCGGGGCGTTTTTCTCTCCTCCCGATAGCGGATTCTCCGCTTATTCTCCCACGTTTTGAAATTTCGACGTTTTCTGATAAGCGCATCAATGCTGAGGCTGGAATACTCACTATACTGTGGATCTTGAAGCAAGTTCAGGATGACGGAGGAGTGACTCTTCGATTTTCAAAGCGGTCAACTTGCAAGGTAATATTCGTAGATCAACGTTCCGAATAACAGAAAAATCATCCCGAATAAAATCGGCCGGATAAAGTTATCTCCTCGTTTGATAGTCATATGGCTTCCCAGATAATTTCCCAGGATACTGGCAATTACCATGGGAATCCCGATAGCAAACAACATTTTGCCCGCCATAAAAAATGAGAGAAAAGCCCCGACATTGGATGAGAAGTTGAATATTTTCGACGTTGCGGAAGCTGTGACCAGACTCAATCCCATGATGTAATGCAAGGCGATGATCAGCAGGCTGCCGGTCCCCGGGCCGAAAAAACCGTCGTAAAAACCTATAATCAGTGCAACCGACGGAAAGAGTAGCGTTTTTTTGAAGAGGGTTATCTCCACTTTTACATCGTTGTTTCTTTTCGGCAAAAAAGCGAACAACAATCCCAGGGGCATCATAGAAACGATCACTTTTCCCGCCGTATTTTCATCGAGATAGAGGATGGCCTGGGCCCCAAGATAAGCGCCGATCAATGCCGCCGGGACCCCTATTGCCACAAGATCCCAGCGTATTTTTTTGCTTCGAATAAAATTGAAGATCGCTGATAAAGTCCCGAGGGTACTGACCAGTTTTTCCTGCCCCAAGGCAATTTGAGGCGGAAGGCCAGCCAAGATAAACGAAGGGACCAATACCAATCCCGCGCCTCCCGCCACACTATCGATAAACCCTGCGACAAAAGAAGCAAGAATCAGCAAGCATAGTCCCATGATGAAAGAATCGGCCAATACGGAACCTTCCAAATACATTTTTTCTCCTGTTCTCGGCTATCGGTTACTTGGATTTTTCTGGACACGGGTATAACGTGTATTCAAATCCTTCAATTGCTTCCCTGGATCTGATTCTCCAGCCGTCTTTCCAGATTTTCCCCGGTCAAACAAGCCATTTCGTAGTATTCGTTGCCGTTGAAGGCAAACTCCGTGATCGTGTCGAGCCCCAGTTTTCGGCTGTGGGCGGCGTAGGAGCGGGGGTTTTGCTTGTTGACGAACGTTACCAGCACCGGATAGCGGGGCGCCATCGCCTCCCGGGCGAATTCGAAGATCTCCTTCAGCAGTCCGCTCCCCCGATAAGGTTTGTCGATGCAGACGGGGCCGTATTGGTAGGAGTTCTTCGTCGAGAGGGGAATCCCCCGATAGCTCAGCGAGGGTAGATCTTCGATCATCTGGGCGAAGATGGGCCACCGGGAGCAAAAATCCCACGACGCGGCCATGACGAAGCCGGCGATATCACCGTCTTCCCGGGCAGCGACGAAAAATCCCTCGTCGCTCTCGATGAGTTCCCGCAGCAGCTCGGGGGTGAAGTCGGTGGTGACGAAGCCGTCGGAACGGTCCTCGTCGGCAATCGTATCGACCTGATAGCGGCGGTGCAGACGCAAAATCGCGTCGATATCTTCCGGTGTAGCGTTACGAATTTCCATTTTCATCCTTCAATCGGTGTGAGTGAATACGCTATGATAGCGCCAAACTGACCTTTGCAAAAGAGCCAGAAATTGAAAATTATAAAGGGACAGTCGTGATCCTGGAGATCGAAACGGAGGGACAGACCCTCACCGAACGGCTATATCGGACACTACGCCGCTGGATTTTGAAAGAGGCGGAGCCGGGGGAGCGGCTCCCTTCCATCCGGGCGCTGGCCGCCGAAAACCGTCTCAGCCGCACCACCGTAGAAGCCGCCTACTCCCAGCTCTACGCCGAAGGGTACATCGAGAGCCGCCCCCGGTCAGGATATTTCGTCGCCGAGGATCTTCTGGCGGTCAATCGTAAGTCCGATGAAGAACCCAGGGCCGAGGAGAAAAAATCTATCGGAATGGAGAACGTACGCTACGACTTCTATCCGGCCCGCCTCAGCCCCGAAATTTTCCCTATCAAGACCTGGCGGCGTCTGAGCGCCCGGGCGTTGCAGGAGGATCTGGACTTCGGCGCCTATCCCGACGGGCAGGGGGAGGCGGGGTTTCGGGAGCAGATCGCCTCCTATCTCAACCGGATCCGCGGGACCCGCTGCCATGCGGATCGGATCGTGGTCTGCTCCGGCTTCATCGACGCGATGGGGCTGGCGGCGGAGCTGATGCAGACGCGGGATCGCCCCTTTGCGATGGAGTGGCCCGGATACCGCCTTGCTGAGCGGGTGATGGGCGAACACGGCTACCGGACACTCCGCCTCCTCGTGGACTCCCAGGGGATCGATCCGCGGCGTCTGGAGGCGACGGAGGCCGGGAGCCTCTACCTGACGCCGTCGCATCAGTATCCTACCGGAGCGACCCTCCCGGTGGCCCGGCGTCAGGCGCTCTTGGAGTGGGCCAGACGTGAAAAGAGCTGGATCATCGAGGACGACTACGACAGCGAACTCAACTACACCCACCGCCCCATTCCGGCGATGCAGGGGCTGGAGGGGGGAGAGCGGGTGCTCTATCTGGGAACCTTCTCCAAATCCCTCTCGCCGGTGATCCGGGTCGCCTATCTGGTGCTGCCGGAGCCGCTGATGGAGCGCTACCGACGCAGCAGCCACGCCCATTTCGCCCGGGTGTCGCTGCCGGTGCAGCGGACGCTGGAGCTTTTCATGGCCGAGGGGCACTGGGAGCGGCACCTGCGCCGGGTGCGGACGCTGAACCGTCGCCGCCACGACCGGATGCTCGCGGCGCTGAAACGGGAGCTGGGAGATCGCATCGAGATCCTGACCCAAGGCGGGGGTTTGGCGATCCTCGTGCGCCCAACCGACGGATGCGATCTGAAGCGACTGCGCGAGGAAGCGGCAAAGCGGGGGATCCGCCTCTATCTGGCCAGCGACTTCTACGGAGAGGAGTGGGAAGCGCTGCGGATGGGATTCGGAGGCTTGGACGAAGAGACGATCGACGAGGCGGTTGCACGACTGGGCACGATCTGGCATCAGATCGCCGGATAGCCGCTCTGTCTATAGCCCTGTCTAATACATTAATGTAAGACCACCCATTTTTGGAAAATTTTCCAGGGATTTTGGCGGGAATCTCTTGACAAGGGGGGATGAATCGTCTATAATACGCGTCCACAAACACAGAGCGCTCGGGTTGAGCGGTAAGAAGCGTGTTTGGCGGTGATCTTTGACAA
>JALWKO010000049.1 GCA_027081405.1 Campylobacteraceae bacterium
CTCATTGGGGTTCCTTTCTTTTGTAGAGACCGAAGGCCCAGATCAGGCCCCAGATAATGAGGATCGGGAGTAAGCCGACAAGTAGAAATTCATTTATGTCAGAGCTATACCTGAAAACATCATAGGCGATAGCTATCAGGAGTATCCATATTGCGGATAGTACCGCTGTTAATCGGATAAAGGCCGTTCTGTTTATAAAGAACAGCTGCAAGAGGAGGTCGAGGATGGCGATAGCAAGGATTACGGCTGCGAAAAAGGCTGACAGCTGAATGGCCATCAGTTGGTGAGCCTTTTCAAGGTCGCTTGTACGATCGCCATATACAAGCTCGATATATAATACACGTCCGGCGAAGATCCCGAACAGGGCACCATAGAGCGCCAACCTCCTTTTGAAGTTCTTCCCAAATTTTTCCATTGTGGCTCCCGTGTTTATGCTTTGAACGATTTGTTGTATCATAGCAAAACACGCCTGGAGCGACTTTCCCTATTCGGCTATCTCCCCTTCTTGATTGCTTTGTAAATCAAGGCGGCTTCCGCCGCTGTTGTGGGCCGGTACAGTCGGATCAGTGCTCTAAGGGTCGCGGGTCTCATAGTAATCCTTCATCGGCGTAACTGTAAAAACCTGTCGGGGTGATGATGAGATGGTCCAGAAGGTCTACCCCGAGGATCTGCCCGGCTTCACGTAAGCGGTTGGTAACGGTGTTATCCGCCCGGCTGGGCTCCAGGGTGCCGCTGGGGTGATTGTGGGCGACGATGATCCCGGCGGCGTTGTCCTGGATGGCGGGCCGGAACACTTCGCGGGGGTGTACCAGCGATTGGCTAAGCGTCCCTATTGATATCACGCGGGTTTCAATGATCCGGGAGGCTCCGTCCAGGGTGAGGGCGATAAAATGCTCCCGGCTCTCGTTGGCGTATTTATAGAGATGCTTATAAACGTCGGCGGCACGTTTCACCGCCTCCGGCTGCTCCTCTCTGGCTTTTTCTTCTACGAGGGCTATCAGTTCCTCGAAGCTGTAATCCCGGGCGTTCATTTGCTCCTCCTTTCCATAAAGTCTTCAAGATTTTCCCGCCAGTCGCAAAGCGGGACAAACCATCTGCCCAGGCCGTTGTTAAACGGCTCACGCTTGCAGATCCATTCGGTCCCGTCGGCGTCTATTGCCAGCCAGGTACCGTTCTCCAGTCGTTGTTTTGTGCCTCGTGTTGTGTTCATCGTTGTATCTCCTGTGGTGGTCTTGTGCAACTATCTAAAGATAGATAGCTCCATCGGATCACCCGTAAAGCTCTCTGGGGTGGCGCAGGTCGGTCTTATCGCGCCGGCTTCCGACGCTATCCGCTCCGCCTTGGGAACGGCTACCGTTATTTACTGCACCACCCTCGAAAGCTTTTAGCGCTCTAATCCCTCGCTCGCGCTGCTTACTTGCTCCGTTGCCTGGGACGGATTAAGGTTGTTAGATAACACGTTAGCCAAATGACTAACATCGGCATTATGAAACAAGTTAGCTTAAAATAAAATAAAATCATTGTAAAATAGACTAATATTTTTAACTAATCCCATAAATTGGGGAATGGCCTATACCATCCTTTGCCCATATATCCCTAAATCCATTGCTTGGTATTGTTTCCCAAAAGGCTTATTATTGTTATATAGACTAACATAAGGCATAATACAGACAGATATTTATAAGGGGGGTTTGGGGGGTTCCAATCCTTGATGTCTCTTGATGCTCCTCTGATGTCCGTAGGTTGATGATCATTTGATTGTCTTGGTTTCTCTGGTTGTTTCTCCCAGTAGGTAGAAAACTTAAATAAGTAGAGAGAAGGGGATCGGCTTTGTTTGAGGAAAAGTTAGCGGCTGGTGGGGGTTTTGGGTTTGGGGTTAGCGGTTTTTACCTTGGTTATAAAAAGTTAGCGGCTCGGTTAGGTTTTGGGGTGTGGGTTGGGGCGTGCTCCAGTTTCGGCGCGGCCTCTCCCGTGTGCGCGTGTATGTGCCTGCTAAATAGGCGACGGATTAGCGAAGGGACCGACGGATTAGCGCTTAATTGGCCTAAGTTTGGTGTCATTTTTAGTTACAGCGGGGTAAAGATGCCCATTTTATGGGGGTTTGCTCTGCTTCCGATGCATGAGGGCGGCTTTGATGGCTCCAGCGGCGACGTTAGGGGCTCCAGCGTCCAGACACAAGCAGACACCCCCACACCCCCGCGTGCACCGCGCGGCTATTATGTCGTTCCACCTCGACCCCACACAAATTTTCACCCTAAGCCGAAACTTATTGCAACCTTAAACGCTTTTCTGAAATCCGCCCCCCGAAAATTTCTGGATTTTTTCCATATAGCGAACCTTGATCGAACCTTAAAGGCTTTTAGATGAACGCTCTTAAATTTCTCTCCGCCCTTGCCGTGAATATCGTTTTCGCTATCGGCAACATTCTAATTCTTGCCGTAGCGCTTCCGATCCTAATCGTTATGACCTCTATCGACGAAGTGAAGGAACCCTGTGAACGATAAGCCCGCCCCCAAATTCCTTACCCGTTACGACAAGCAGTATCTGGCGAAGCTGATCGAGATCGGGGACGAGCGTAAGGCGTTAAGGGAAGTGTTCGGCCCCGGAACGCCGATGACTAAGCACGACGAGATTATGCGTAAGCCGCTGGCGAGAAAAGAGTTTAACCGGATGATGGAGGAGTCGGACGCCAATATGCAGGTGGCCGCCGGGCTTGCTCTTAAATTCCTGCAACGGGCGATGGCCGTGAACGTTACGGACGTGATCGACCCGGAAACCGGAGCGCCAAAGGGCGACGTGCCGGAAGAATATTGGAGCGTCGTGAGCCAGTATGAGCGCAACGAGACGGAAGCAGGGACGAGAACGAAGGTCGTGATGACCGACAAGCTCCGGGCGGCGACGCAGATTTTGAAGCTCCACGGCTTGACGCAACCGAAACAGGACGTGAACGTAAACATCGGGATCGTGCAGCAGTTGAAGAGTTCGGAAGTGCCGGATGACGAGGTGGATGCGCTGCTGGATAACTTCTTTAACGCCCGGAAGGGGAACATATCTGATGCGGAGGTTATCGAAGATGGTGAAAGCTGATACGACATCCAGGAATGCGGGGCATATCGCCAATTATGCGGCGGGTTTTTTTGAGGAGCGACCCGTCTGCATCCTGATCCCTATCGAGGAGTGGGTGAAACTGAACGGGAAGGATGAAGTCGAGAGCTTCGATTACACTAGCGAACTCCCAACGCTCTCAGACCTGATGAAAAAGAAGGTCGTGTTCGTTCATTACGACGCTATATCTGAGCGAAATTACATCGAAGAGGTGTGGCGCGATCTTGTCAACGACGCTGTGATCGAGATCAGGTTGGTGTGATGACGCGAGATGATGTGAAGCTGCTCAAAGCCGCCGCGAAGAGCCTGGAGTTCTTTGCGGTGATGGTACTACGGGCGAAGCCTACCGAGCAGCAGCTACGCGTCATCCGGGCCATCGACAAAGGAAAGAGGCATATCTCGATCCGCTCAGGGCACGGAACGGGAAAGACTACTCTGCTCTCCTGGATCGTGCTCTGGTGGGGTTCGTTCCGGGAAGACGTGAAAATCCCAATGACCGCCCCGACATCGCACCAGCTCTATGACCTGCTGCTCCCAGAGGTGCGAAAGTGGTGGGAGATTCTGCCCGATGTGCTCAAGAGCTCAGTCGAGATAAAGACCGAGCGTGTTGATTTTCCGCAAGGCTTCGCCGTGGCTCGAACAGCCAGGAAGGAACAGCCAGAAGCTTTGCAGGGGTTTCACGCAACGAACCTGGCGTTCGTGATCGACGAAGCCTCCGGTATCCCGCAGATTATCTTCGAGGTCGCGGAGGGGGCGATGACTGGGGAGGAGACCCTGGTCATTATGGCGGCGAACCCGACCCGGACGGAGGGGTATTTCTACGACAGTCACCACAAGAACCGCTGGATGTGGGAGTGCTTTCAGTTCAATGCCGAAGAATCGGAGAACGTCTCCCGCGACTGGATCGAGCAGAAGAAGCGGCAATACGGACACGACAGCGACGTTTACAAGGTGCGGGTCAAAGGGGAGTTCCCCTCTCAAAGCTCCAACGCCGTGTTTGCCCTTGCCGACGTCGAGGATGCCGTCGCCAGGGAGGTGTACGACGACAGCGGGGCCGAAGTCTGGGCGCTCGACATCGCCGACTACGGCGACGACCGTTCCGTGCTCGTAAAGCGCAAAGGAAAACTTTTCTACTCCATCGAGGCAAGGCGCGGGCTCAACCTCCCGGAACTTGCCGGGTGGCTGCTCTATGAAGTCAAAAACGCGCAGCGGCGTCCCGCGGTGATCTTCTACGACGCCATCGGGGTCGGGTCGTCTCTGGGGGCCGTCGGTTTCGATGTGGGGCTGGATATGCTCCGCGGCGTCAAAGCATCCAATACGGCGACCGACTACAAGACCTATGAGAATAAGCGGGCAGAGTGGTACTACACCCTCAAAGAGATTATGGAGGAGGGCAAACTCCCTGACGACGACGAGCTGGTAGGGGAGCTGATGGCAAACAAGTACAAAATCTCCAACACGGGCAAGCTTCAGATCATCGACAAGAAGGAGATCAAAAACGAGCTGGGACGCTCGCCAGACAAGGCCGATGCCTGCGCAATGTGCTGCGAAAGTTTCTCCGGGCTCGACGCGCTCGCGGTCGAGGATGAGTTGCCGGAAGGTCTGACGGAAGAAGAAGAAATGTATGGAGGTGCAGCGTGGTAGGGGGAAGAAGCTGGCGGCGCGAGCTGCTTTATTACTTCGCGGAGGGGGACCTTTTGCGGCTCTATACGCTTGTCGTGCGCAATGGAGGTGCTGTCCGCATCACGCTTTCTCGCCGCTTCGCCGTTGCAGACATCGTGCGGCGCCTTGCGAAGACCGGGATAGGCAAAACCGGGATAGTACAGCGCCTAAAGCAAATAGGCGTCCGCCCAGAAGAGCATCACAGGATGATCCTGCGCGTAAGTAGGGCGCCGGAAAAGGTAGCGCTTCCACACGGCCATCTCAACGCCGTCCGCTTCTTCGGGAGCCCGGAAGAGGTTTATAAGCGATGCGCAGAGCACTCAATTTCCTACACCGCGAAGAAGCAGCAGGTCGAATATATGATCGTCGAAAAGCTCGCCGAAGCAGGATGGAACAGTAGAAAAATCTGGAAGGCGACCGGGTTTAACCGCCGCCGAATCCAGAGAATAATCCGAAAGACAAAGGAGAACGATGCCAACTAAAAAACAGACACAGATATTGACGATCATCGATGAAGCAAAGAAGGGCTATGACCTTCACCGTTCGGACTTCGAGGGGCTTGAGAACGGGTATCTCAACGTTTTGCACCCGGAGCTTTTGAAAAGCCTGAGAGCCCGGCGCAAAAGCCATATCACCCCACAGCTTATCCGCGCGAAGGTCCGCAAAGTCGCCATCGCTGTAATGAAGACCTACTTCGAGAACGACCGCTTTGCTGCAATCTCTCCGGAAACCGAGTCAACGGAAATCATCGAGCAGGCAGAGCGCATCCAAAAACGCCTTGACGCCTGGACGACGAAGAAGATCAACCTCTACTCGCGCTTCAAGCCAATCGTCATCGATGCTCTCGTCTATGGGACGCCCATCGTGAAAATCTGGTGGTCGAACGACACGCTCCGCGTGAGCCGCGTCAAGCTCAGAGACTTTTACATCGACCCGAATGCGACCAATGTCTTTGACATCCAGTACGGCGTGCATCGTGTCGTAACGACCGTCGGAAAGCTTCGAGCGCAGTACGGGCGGAAATTCAAATGGAAAAACTACATCGGGCAGTATGAAAACGGGAAGATCGTAAACATCGACATCGGGGACGCCTCTCGCGTCGAGGTGATGGACGTGTACCGCTTCGAGGGCGGCAAGTGGCTCGTCTCGACCGTGCTGCCGGATCAGACCTTCATCCGTACCGACGTCCCGCTCAAGGATGGGCTCCCGTTCATCATCGGCAACGTGGAGCCCCAGTTCGTGAAGCTGTCGGAAAGCAACGTCGTCGAAGCCTACGGCGGAAGCTTCATCGAGCCGATGATCCCGCTGCAAGAAGAGTACACCGTTACCCGGAACCAGCAGATCGACGCTATCGACAAAACGTTCAACCCCCAGTATCTCGCCACGAAAGAGTCCGGGCTCCGTGAGCAGGACCTGGTATCCAACCGCAAGAAAATCACCGTCTCCAATATGGACGGCGTGAAAGAAATCCAACTTCCGCGCATCGACCCCAGCATCTTTAACATCGACCGCCTCGACTCAGAGATGCAGGAAGTGAGCGGGATCACGAAGTACAACCAGGGGATGAACGACAAGGCCAACCTCAACCAGACCGCTACGGGAATGTCGATCCTGACCGAAGAGGGAAATGCAGTGATCTCCGACATCATCCGCGCTCTTAATGAAAGCCTTTTCGAGCCCGCCATCCGCAGGATGGTGCGCCTGATCTGGCGGTACGACGCGACCCCTGAGCTCTATGGAGTTGATCGGGACCGGATACCGAAGCTTCACGTCCAGATCAATGCAGGGGTCGGGGCGTTAAACAATGAGTTGCTGCTCAACAACATATCGGCAGCCGAAGGTACGGCGATCCAGCTCGCGCAGCTTCACGCCTCCGTCCAGGATATGAACGGGGTGAAGCGATATTTTGGCGTACTCGACGAACTGTTCGCAGAGAAGCTGAAGGCGCTCAAGCTGAAAACAGCCATCCCAATACTGAAAGGAGAAACAACAGATGAGCAAGATGAAGAAATCGGAGCAGCCGCAGGAGCCGATGTCGGCGCGGCAGCTCCTCTCGGAGATGTCGATGCTCAAGGACTCGCTGGGCTTCCAAGTCCTGCTGGGGGAGTTGGAGCAGAAATTCAACAGCCTTTACCGGGAAGCGACGGCGCCTGACCTTGATCCGGTTCAGGTCGTCCGAAAGATCGAACAACAAAAAGGCGTCGCTTATTCGATGACGCTTATCGACACGCTGATCGCTCAACTCGAAGATGAAGCCGAGGAAGAGCGCCGACTTGAAGAAATCGAAAAGGAGTCCTAAATGGCACAAGAAGAGAAAACCACAACGGCACAAGAGACGACGACGCGCGGCAGAAAGGCGAAGGCCCCCGAAGCCACCGTACCCTCAGAGCCGCAGACTACATCCAAAGCCACTCAGATCACAACTGAAGCCTCTGCAACCGTAGAAGAGCAGAGCGCCGGAGATGATTTTAGCTTTTGCGATGCGATGGAACGCGCCGCCGAAGGGAAGAAGCTCCGGCGCCGGGAGTGGGACAATGGAGTTCACGCATCCTATCACGTGACGATCCGAAGCGGAGAGACCCTCCCGATGTCCGGCGGCGAAAACAATATGACGCCCTACGCTCCGTCAATCGGAGACGCACTTGCCAAAGATTGGTACGAAATCAACGAAGGAGAAAACAATGCCTGATCCAGTAATCGACCCCGCAATCTACAATGAACTCGCGGCCGACCATGGCGGCCAGCCGCAGCTTACGCCCGAACAAGCTATGCAGATGCAGCAAGCACAGCAACAACCCATGGGACAGCAGCCCCCGCAAATGACCCCGGAACAGATGATGGCGATGCAAATGCAGATGCAGCAGGCGCAGGCCCCCGCCCAAAACCCTACCGTCACCCCTGACGGGGGCAACCCAGACGATCAGATCGAACAGGCGAAGCAGCTGCTCGGGCTTGACCAGACACAGCAGACGCTTCAGCAGATGCAGGAGCAGTTACAGGCGATGGCTCTGGAGAAGACAAACGCGCAGCTTCAGGCGAAATACCCGGACGTCCCGGAGGACGCCGTGAAAGCGGAGATCGAAAAGATGGCAGAGATCGATCCAAACTTTGCGGAGTCCCTGAAGAACAACCCCGCGGGGCTCGAAATGGTCTATCGCGCCGCGAAAGCCGCTTCGCAACCCAAGGACACGCCGGATAATCTCACAGACGACGGCGGAGCCGGGGGCGCAGGAGCGGGAGGAGAAAACCTTGAAGAGCTCGTAAAGAAAGGCACGGCTGATGACTTCGCTCTCGGAAACTATATTTTGGGGGCCAAGGAGTAATTTTTTTTGACAAAGGCGACAGAAAGGGATGGAACGGTGCTTCAAAAAATAGAAAAATTGGGCCATAACAAAAAAACAAGGAGTGAATGATGGCCCTGCTTTCCTACGGTAACACCGTCAATCAGAAGCCGTCGATTCTCGATGCGATCATCTTGCAGGGGGTTTACAAGACCCCGTTTCTCGAATGGATGAGTCGCGGGAGTGTCGCCGCACCGAAGCATACGTGGATTCTCGACCGCTACCGGGATGCCGCCGCCAACGCGCAGCTGGAGATCACCGACATCGACGAGAACACCACCGACAGCAAGTACACCCGCGACAACGTTGTTCAGATCATCAAGAACGACTACGGAATGTCAGACTTTGAGATGCAAAACGCAAAGTACGGGCAGCAGGAGTGGCCCTACCGAACTGCGAAAGTCGGCAAAGAGCACGCGAAAGACCTGGAGTATGCGATGCTTGGGCTGCACCAGTCCAGCGTCTTCGATCCTTACCAGGCAGGGAACCCGACCACGCCTGCGAAGATGGCAGGGATTTTCCACTACATCGAAGCAGATCATCGCCAGGACTACGCGGACGGCAACGGAGACCCCACCGACTTCACCTATGATCGACTCAGTGAAATCCTCGAACCGATCTGGGAGAAAGGCGGACTTGAGGACGAGAGCTTCATGCTTGTATGCGGAACCTCCATCAAAAAAGCGATCAACCGTTTCGCAGGAGACCAATACTTCCGCAAGGTCAAAGAAGACAAGAAGTTTGACCCTACTCTCTATGAGCTCGAAACAGACTTCGGGAGCGTCCGGGTAAAGCTGCACCGCCTCTTCAACAGTGACAAGCTGAAAGACAAGGTGCTTGTCGGGCAGCTCAACGAAGCGCGGATGATGTTCCATACGCCTACCAAATTCAGCGAGCCCCCTACGTCCAAGACGGCGAAATTCGGGCGCTACTATACAGCGATGACTCTTGAAGTCAAAACCCCCGACTATTTCGCCTGCGGAACCGGGCTCAAGTAAGGATTACCAATGACTTGGGGAGAAGCAAAATCGTATGTCTCGGAGTATCTCCGGGGGGATAACAGTAGCGCGACGCCTGACATCATCCATCTAAAGATGGCGATTATGGATGTCGAGATCAGGTGCGTTCCAAAGAACCTCGTTGCATCCTATACCGGAACGGAGACCGACGTGTTTCGGGTACTGCCGCCTTTCGAGGACTCAGACGGTAATACGGTCCACCAATACCTGAAGATGCCGTATATCGCAGCCGATTTCGGCGATGACGACACAATGCCTATCGACTACGGGCTCGAGCTTGCAGTGATCTTTTTCATCTGCTCCTACCTGACAAATAAGTACACCGACAGGTATGAAGCAAAAGCGGAGCGGATGATCGCGCAATACACAGCGAACGAAGTACCCGTATAGGAAGCTGCGAGCCGTTTGGCTCCAATGGCCGGGCAAAATCTTTACTACCTCCTTTTGATTTTGTGTGTCTGCGCTATGCCATGTGCGCCCGGCCATTGGAGCCAAAAGCTCGATCAAGAAAACATAAGGAATGAGAAATGAATGAAGTCCAAACTCTGATCGACGAGATCGGGAAGCACTGGGGATGGGAAGTCGGCGACAAGGTGCGCCAAGAGATCGATGCGGTTATCAGCGCCCAGGACGTTGACATCGATGCCCTGCAATCTGCGATCCAGACCATTCAAGGCCTGCTCGATGCTGACCCCAGTACGGAAGAGTTCGACGTCGGCCAGAACATCGTTACTCAGCTGAGTGACCACCTGAACCGGATTACCGGACTGGAGACCGACGTCAACAGACTGAAGGGCGACGAGACGACCGTCGGTTCCGTAGCCTACGCCGTGAAGCAGGAGCGTGACCGTGCCACTGCCGTCGAAGATGGACTGCGCACCGACGTTGACGCCAACGCTTCCGCCATCGATACCCTGAACGGAGACGATACCGTGGAGGGCTCCGTCGCAAAAACCGTCAAAGACTCCCTCGATCCGTTGATCCAGCAGGGGACCGTCGAATTTGCTGCGGTTCATACCGAAATCGACTCCGTGGAAACAGGTGCCGGGCTGAATGACGACGGAACCTATACCGCCAAAAGCGATGCCAACTATATCGCGGATGCAACCAGCCTCAAAGACGCAGACGAAAAGCTCGACGCCGCTATCAAAAATGTTGATACCCAAGCCACGATGAAGGCACAGGTCGCTGAAAACAATGCAAAGGATTACGCCGATGATACCTTTGTTACCAAAGAGCAGCTCGCCAATATCAGCGCCGCCACTCTCGCCTCTATCTTCCGTCAGGCTCTCGATTGCGGCTTCGCCAGAGAGAGCAAGGATGACGTGCTGAACGGAACCGGAGACTGTGCTACCGCCAGCGGTGACGGCGGAGACGGTGGAGACGGCGCCGTAATCTAACCCCCGGCGGACTTTCCGCCACAACCACATAGAGAGGAAACCAATGGCACTTTACAAAAAAGAGGTTCTCGTTCGCCCAAACTCTACCGCCAGCTTTGAAACAGCGATGAACTTCGCGCAGAATTGGATGATGAACACCTTTCAGGACAAGCCTGAAAACAAGGATGAGGACGGAAACTACATCGACTACTTCTTTGCCGATGTCTTTTTCGCCCCGGGGCATCCGCTCGGCGGTCAGACGTGGAGAATTTTCACCCCGCCGTGCGGAAATAAATACTCGATGACCCCTGACTCAAATACCGGACGTATCGAGTACAAAGTAACCGACCTTGTAGCCGTTGTGTCTCGGCTGGACTCCCTGGAGGCGGCGGACACAGAGCAGGACAACGAGCTCGAGGACCATGAGGATCGCATTACCGCGCTGGAAAACAGCGGTAATGAAGTCGAAGCGACAGTAATTTAACCAATGCAAAGGAATACAAAATGGCAATAGCAAAAGACGAAATGGTTGTTGACTTTTCAGCGGGAGGGCTTTTTTTCCGTCAAACACGGGATGAGCCCCTCACTACGGAGCAGCTTGATACGAACTTCGTTTTCATTGAAAAGCTGATTACTGCTCTGCTTGATACAGAGATCATTGAATTTCTCGGTGGAGACAAGAACGGAGATTCAAAGCTTCAGTTCGGGGAATTTGATTACGGCGTCAACTTTCCTCTCATCGCGCAAAAAACTTTTGATGAGTTTTCAGGAGATAGCGAGCTTGCTTCTTTGATATTCGGTCGCACATATATCCCCGTAATTTCCCCTGCACAGTTCCAGCACAATGATCTTGATTTTGAGGTCATCAATGGGACCGTTGCGTTTGATTCTGATACGAAGAAGACGCTGACATTTTACGAAGGAGAGTGGTATGACGCATCCGGAAATGCCGTATATGCGTATTCTCCTCCTGAGGAAGTATAGTGGCATAAGCACTTAACGCAGAATCAATACAATCAAAAGCAGGAGAAAAGTATGGCAGATCAATACGTTGAGACGGGATATGTCGAGCGTGGCTATGTGGAGGGGAGTGATTTCAACCTGCCGGAAGGCGGGGTGGTGCGATTAAGGCACTTTGTTTCAGGCGGAAGCAGCAGCCAGGAAGAAGCTATGAAAAAGGCACAAGACGAAATATTAGAAGAAAATGAAGCAGCTCTTGTGTATTTTCCAGAGGAAAGATCATTCGCCTTTGCAACAAGAGAATTTTATGAATTTTTCTTTTCGGCTCCCGATCCCTCCACCATCGCTTCCATGGTAATAGATAGCGAGCAGATTATCAACAGTCTCGTTGAAAGAATTTTAGAAAAAATCCCTGTGAACTTTACAGCCTCTATCGTATCAAAAGATGGTGGTATTGTGTCAGGGGCCAGTGTTCAGCAAATAGGAGAAAGAAGTTTCGAGATTACAGTGCCGGATTCGCTGGTTGCTACCGGATATAAGCTCATTATTTCAGAGGTATAAAAATGAGCTATATTATTACAGTAAATCCTGATGGAAGCGTAACTCTTCCTCAAGCAATTATCGACGCATTCCCCGATGCGGAAGCTACCATTGAAGATAAAAAACTAATCCTTGAAAACATCTGTCGATACTTTTTCGTTGACCTTGATTTTGTAGAGGGGGTTGAGCCTCTTACCGGAGAAGTTTTTTATAAAGATGAAATAGGCTTCTCCTCGACTGATCTTGCCGTTAAGCACGCTGACGTGATAGATAAATGTGACGTGTTTGGTGCGGGAAGAATGGAAGGAGATGCAACTATCGGCCCTCTTCCGGTAGCAACGGTTCTTTTTAGACCTCTTCTAAAAAGCCTTCAGTCCTATTATCTGAGTCAGCAGGGTACAACAATATTCGACTATTGGTATCCCCGTCCGTGGGTAAGTCTTACGCTGAATTTCTCTCCGTTGTACCAACGATACGTTGATGCCAAGATTTCCCTTGAAGAGATGGTGGGAGAGATGTTCGATCTGTATATCAAGTTCGGCGGAGAGATACCAGTAAGACGTGACTCCTATGTGCAGGAGACTATCGATCAGCTTTCAGAAATTCCAATGGATGAGTATCGTCACTTCCTTGATTTGAATTTGGAAACACTTTCTGCGCAGGAGGTGGCCGATGCCTTGAAAGAACTGGAAGATGGGAATTTATACGGCCCGGGGATCAAAACAATTATTCAGAGAAGAGATGGGGGATTTTATAAAATAGAAAAAAGCGGCGCTTCGATTGTGCATCTCATGTCGAAAGAGCGACTTGACGAAGAAACAAGAAAGGAGATTTTTGAAAACGCCACATCCATTCACTTTGATACGCTTATAGCCAATTTTGGGGAGGGAGGCTTAAGTGGAAGCAAAATCCGTTATGTGGAGACAGATTGGGGCGGAGTAATAAATATACATGACGGCGGGGAGAAGGTTGATCTTTACTTTACGAGCATGGCCAGGTCCGAGAGGCTCCTTGGTATGGCGTTATCAGAAGTCATGTGCAGATTTGGATCTCATCAATTCAGAGTCTTTGCCAAAGATAAAATTTTGCTCGAATATATCGATGGCGTCGTTTACGGAGAAAATCGACTCGAAAGAGATGTCTCCCCTGATAAATTTTCAAATTACGATATAGCGGAACGCAAAGTTAACGATTCCGGCTGTATTGTGCTCAACGGTATGGCATCGGCAGAGAAGATAAGGGCACAGCTCTCTGATGACGAACAGGTTGGGTGCGGCTCTTTACTTAATAAAATAACCCTGTATTTTTACAGATCGGGGGCGGATGAGGCTTCAAGGGATTTGATAGAAAAATGCAGAACAATAAAGAGCGAAAAAGTATCATGTTCATTCCTGGTGAATCTTGATATTTTCCCATGTCCTCTGTATTCTGAAAACGGAGAGCTGATGCTCTCAAAGAGTTTTCTTGATTACCGCAAGACGTTTGGATGTGTAACATACGAACTTCTTCTGCCGTCCACAAGGTCGTTGACTACGGTAAAGTTCAGGAACGGGGATGTTGAGTACCTTCCGAAAATATTCGACGAGATGATTTTTGTTGGTAACGATGGCGAGACTGTTGTTACCGGGGACTATGCAAGCGAAGACCTCGGTGATGTTGGTACTCGAAGATTGTATGATATAGGGGTGCGAAATTTCTACAAGCCCGTCTCGTGTGATGACGTGCTTTTGCCTGGTACGATATTTCGATCCCATGGCTGCTTGCACACAGCCGGTGAATTGATCTTAGCTGGGAATGTACTTGGATACGATGACGGGGTATTGCGAGTGTTCAAAAATGATGAGGCATGGTGTCATGTCGTTTTTGTCAACGGAGTAGACCGCTGGGGGAGAGATTTGGCAGAAGCCCTGCTTATCAATGAGGACGTGCATATTTCAGCAGAAGCTGGAGTCCGAAGCGCTGATATTCAAATTCTCCAGGACTATTTCGAGAAGATTCAATATGCCATCAAAAATTATATGTTTCCTTTGGATCGGATGAATGATCTGTATAAGACTGATCCGCTTGCATACGAGCGCCATCTTGCCAACGCCCAAGTTTTTTTTGCAAATTTGATTGACCAGCGTTCCATATACAAGTTTGCCAATGGGGAGGAAATTGTTTATACATGCGATATCAGGAGATTTAATCATTATGGGAGCGGCAGGAAAATAACTATATCCGGGGACTCCGTAGATGCTACTGATTTAGATTTTGCTGTATTTTCTTTGGCACGCGATGGCAGCAGCTATGGCGAGCGAGAAAATATTATCTCTGTGGAGGTAGATGGCAACTACATCCTCCGTTGTTCATGGTGCATCGGGGATAAGGAAAAGGGTACAGACAGGACTTGTACACGAGTGTACGACTTGAGGACCTTCGATTCTGAGTATGCCTGTCATGAAGGTTGTCCCGGAAGCACTGACTGCCCGGCTCCGAATCCAGAAGTTCCAGAGAAAGACGGAATGACCGTTACCTACCGCTTCAATGTGGAAGATGACGGGAGCGTGGCGATAACTTATGTCGCTAGGGATGCTAAAGGGAACGACATCACATCACTATTCAATACCTTTACGGTCGGAGACCGTTTTATGCACAAGGAGATGGAATAATGCCCCAGAGACCAAAAGACTATGGCGCCTATCAGGTAAGATGGCTTCCCGAAGAAAACAGATTCGAGATCAAACAGAAGTATAAAAATTCCACAACGACGGTGCGATTCGGACTTGGAAATGCTTTGATCTCATTCAATCTCAGCAACCCTCCTGAAGAGTTGACGGTGCCGATTACAGGTGAAACAAGTGGAGTCGGCTTGCTTCCGACGTCACCCTTTGGGATGATGGAGTGGTTTGTAGAAATGTCTGCGATGAGCAAAAAAAGCAAGAAGATTACAGGGTTTGACGACTGGGAATTTGATGTGAACTACTACGAGGCTTCAGGATTAAAAGTAAAAGAGGCAAAAGGTGGCGGAGAAATCACGGTACACGGATGGGGGGCCCAAAAGGTTTACCCACACCATCGCGTTGAATCATAAAAGGAGAAGACTATGGGGATGTTGAGAATAGGATACGCGCTTGCCGGGAGAGGGTACGGCCTCTCAGGATCAAACATAGCCGCACTGGAGTTTGACGGCGGGATGCAGGGGATTGTCGTAACGCTCTCTCCTGATGGAAAACTAAAGTCGGCAAAACTCTCCGCATCGTCTGACTTTGGCTTTGAGGAGTTTGATTTTGAAGTTTCATTTCTGGAGAAAGCTTCGGAATTTGTACTCGATGGGGACAAAATCGTAGAGATAGCCGGAAACGGCAAAACGTTTAAAGCGAGATATTCCAGCGGAATCGCCCTCATCGCCACTATCGGAATGGACTACAAGATTCAAAACGTCACTTTCAGAAAAGACATCGCCAGGGTGACAAAATTCGGCGAATATGCGTTCAAGTACAATTACTACAAGCAGGGACCTGGGGCTTCAGGGCTAGCCCCGCTAATAGAAGATGATATTCTTGCCATTTTTGCGAAGGAGGATAGGGATATCATCATCAGGGTTTCCGATGCCTTGGCTGGGTTTTCAATCGAAACGATTCCGGATGAAACTACATTCGATATTTTCGCACCTGTTCCTCTTACAAAGATGGGCACGGTTCAAGCCGACTCGGGAGATGTCGTCACTTGTGATGAGTTCTCTCCAGTGCACAGAAAATACATAGAAGAACACAGGATCGATTGGAAAGTAGGATGGAGCGGTGTGGGGAAAACAGGATACGTCTCCTCTCTCGGTGACGATGTGATATGCAAAGTCCCCGTCAAAAACCCTACAAAGTCAAATGGGTCCACTTTTGTAGTGCAGGTGGTAAACGGGGAATATAAATCCAGGGGAAATACTCTTGAGGTGGTGGTACTTAACGGAGATGAATTGATCGAATACCTCTATAACAATGATATGGGAGGGAAGATCGTACTGAATAGCGCGGACACAAAAAACTTCGCACCGGCGAAAATATCCTCCTATTTTTTTAGCTATGCTCCTGATCGGATGGTGGATTCTGTCTTTCATGTGTTGCCTGTCGGATAACAAGCGACAAAAACCTCTTCTATCATGCCGGAGTTCCCGGCACAATCACCTCGTATCACCTACTAAAGGATCATCATGACTCAACGGAATATCGGAGAAAACTTCAACGTCGTCGTCTCGACAAAGCGAACGATTATCGGGGCTCCCGCCTCCGACTTTTTCGTGTACTATGCCCCCGCTGACGATCTCACAAACAGGACCGAGGTCGTGGGTGGCCTGAGCGAGGCGGTGGAGACAATCGCATCGGGTGACGAGCATACTGCTACGCTTACCCAGCCAGCCGCGTATGGCAGCAGGCTGCTCTATGTGGATGACCAAAACTCAACCCTTGAAGAGGGAGATGTCATCGAGTACGCAACAGGGAAGTACGGCTATATTATGCGGATCGTCGGGCAGAAGGTCTATCTGAAGCGTCCGATCCGAGCCCATCTGTCTTCGGGGGATACGCTCACACAGGTAGGGAACACCGGGGACTATACGACCCCGACGATCTCTCTCGGCAACGCCGGGGAGTACATTGTCACCGTGGAGGGACCCGATTACGGGATCATTGTCAGTGAGCGCGTCAAGGTGATCGATCCCTCCGCGGGAAGCCAGCCTGACCCTGACGCTCCCGACGAAGCGATTGCCGTAGCTTACTAGCATGGTTCTGCGGATCGAAACAAGTGGGATCACGCGTGGGAGGGAATTTTCCCTCTACGCGTTTGCCGATACAGTCCCGGAAGTGTTGGCGTATGCCTACAATCCAGTGACACATGAAGTCGTGTCGTTGGATTGTGAGCATAGCGAGTACGGGATGCTCCACAAGTTTGATGCAGTCGCACCGCACTTTGACGGCTTTTTGATGGCGAAGGTGGGGAAGCAGAAAGTAGTGAAGCGTATCGGAACGCCGATGCAAATAGCCCTGGTCGTGGGATACAAGGAGGGGTACACCGCCTTTTACAAAGCCTATGACTATCTCGGCGGTGTCATATCAGAGGGGGCTATGGATAGTCTCATCGGCCCGTTTTTTACTTGCGCAATCCCGGATGCCGCCGTTATGATGGAAGCTACCGGGAAAAAGTTCTTGATAAACAGGAATATCAGCAGGTTGAACTTTGAGGTAAGCATCGATACCGGGGCGCTAAACTCAAGCTTCGATTATTCTACATTGGGTGATATTCAGCTTTCCTCAGACCCCCTCCCCAAAATGCAGCTCGAAGATGCGACGCTCGCTTCAACCCTTCCAAACGTAACTATCAAGGAGCTATAAATGGACCTCTCTCTCTATAAAAATGCGATAACAGAGGCGCTGAACGTTATAAATTTTGATGCCGACGCCATCATGAAAAAATCCGAGGAGCAGGTTCGCCAGTTCCTCAATGATGCGACGTCGATCACGGACGATCAGAAGGCGTCAATTTATGCGCAGTTTCTTACGGACACAACGACCTCCGCAATAGCCCAGGCGATACAGGCGGCCGCGCAAATTGCACTTGATGGTCCGGTAAACGAGCAGCGGATCGCCTCTATGCAGGGAGAACTTGTTATCAAGCAGGCGCAGAGCGATAAAGACCTTGAGGTAAAGAATACCCAGATCGATACCATGAATAGGGATACTGTCGTAAAAGAAGCGCTGAAGGATAGTACCATCGCCGTTGACCAGCAGAAGATCGCCTCGATGCGGCAGGAGGACATCGCACGGACAAACGACACCGCCGCAAGGGTGGCAAAGGCTAAATACGAAATTGAACAGCTGATGCCGTCGCAGGTGGCGCTCAATCAAAAAGAGCTCCAGGTGAAGGATAAAGAGCTTGAGATTAAAGAGGCCCAAACCCTGGTCGAGGAGAAGCGGGTCGATCTGATGCAGGCCGACATCGATCTAAAAACCCAGGAGATTGCCATTGCCGGGCAGAAGGTGGCGCTGCTTGAGAAGCAGGTGTCCGTCGAGGAGGAGAAAATACCGCTGATGCAGGCTCAGGCCCAAGTGGAGAGCAAGAAGGTCGATCTAATGACAGAGCAGATTGCCATTGAGCATGAAAAGATTCCGCTGATGGAGGCTCAAGCTCAGGTTGAGTCCAAGAAGATCGATCTGATGGAGAAAGAGGTAGCTCTCAAGGAGAACCAAGCCGCTGTCGAAGAGAAGAAGATTGGCCTGATGGAAGAGCAGACCTCGGTCGAGCACGAGAAGATCGGGCTGATGAATGCTCAGGCATCTGTCGAGTCCAAGAAGATTGACTTGATGGAGAAAGACATCGACCTCAGAGGGAAGCAGGTCGATGTGGAAGGCAAGAAGGTCGATCTCATGGATGCTCAAGCCAAGGTCGAAGAGAAGAAGATCGATCTGATCTCGGCTCAAACTGATGTGGAGAGCGAGAAGGTCGGGATGATAAACGCCCAGACCCAGGTCGAATCCAAGCGGGTTGACGTTGAAGCACAAAAAGCTGGTTTGATGCAGGCTCAAACAGACGTTGAATCCAAGAAAGTTGATATGATCGTAAAACAAACCGACGTCGAAAGCAAGAAGGCTGATCTTATCGGAAAGCAAACCGACGTCGAGAGCAAGAAGATAAATGTCATGCAGGCCCAGGTCAATGTGGAAAAAGAAAAAGTTCCGCTGATGAAAGCACAAACCGACGTCGAGAGAAAGAAGGTTGATCTCACAGCGAAACAGGTTGATATTTCAGCGAAACAGGTTGAGCTGGAGGGCGAAAAAATAGAACTCACGAAACAGGATGTAGAGCTCAGAAAACAACAGGCCGCAACCGAGAAAGAAAAAATCGGGCTTATCAAGGAGCAAACGAATTTAGAGGCGCAAAAAGTAAGCCTCACCTCAAAAGAGATTCTGCTACGTGCTTCTGAGATTGCCTATCGGATGGAGCAGACAAGGACTGTAAGAAAAAGTCTCGGGGTAAACCAGTCTATTGAACAGTGCAAATGTGAGACTCAACTCAGAATAGCTGAACTTCAAGCCGCATCACTATAAGGAGTAGAAAATGACCGTAGATAAAGCGATAGCCACCATCACAAGAATTATCGACAATACGCTCGAAGAGTACAATCAGTCGCCATCCAGTAAAGACTCTAACGGTCTGCGCATCCCGCATCCATTAGATATCGTTGATGAAGACGATAAGTTCTTCGCACTGGATATGGCACTGAAAAACGTTGCGCTTCAAACAACCCCGGTTTCACTCATTGAGGGGAACGGGAGTACCGCCAGCGAGCTTCGACGCGTAAGCACAAACTACTACATTCGAGTACCGGCAGACCCGGTAGCAGGACAGGAGCTAGACATAGACGACGGGTTGGCTTATGCAGTCATTTTTAAGGCGCTTGTCGATCTTTGGGAAGAGTATTCTGACTATGGTCAGCAGGGGGACATGATTATCGCCACCTACGACCACGCATACTCCGACTACATAAAGAACCTTGAGAATGGAACGGTCGCCACTGGGAACGAAGCATATATCCGGTTCAGCGCTGATGGGACGAATTGGCACGATAGCTTCGCTCCGGGTGACATCTATATCAGCTTCAAACGGATCGACACCGACGCGTGGACTTCGGCGATCCGCTTTGTGGGGCAGGATGGGCAGGACGGAGCTCCGGGAACCCCATGTAGCGACACGCAGTTTATTGCGCTTCAAGACACCCCGGCAAGCTATACTGGGATGGCCGGGAAGGTGGTCACTGTCAATACGAACGAAGACGGTGTTGAATTTTCCGATGCGCCGTCCGGCAGCAGTGGGGCCAGCACGTTCGTTGATCTTACGGATACTCCGTCGTCCCTCACCGCCGGGAAAATGCTCCAGGTAAACTCTGACGGGACGGCGATAATTGAAGTCGATCCTCCATCAGGCGGGGGAGCTCCCGCCAAATTTGGCGACAATACCTTCTTCGATGACTCCACAACCGGGACGATCAACCTCGATGCACAGACATATAACAGTTTTTACCTCTATCCAAGCGGTGATCTGACTATCTCTTTTGAGAAATTCGATGATGACGGAAGCCAGGTGTCGGCATACTTCGGAAGTGTCTATACATTCGCCGTCGTAAACGGGGCAAACTACAATATCGCATTTGATTCAAACGAAACTTTTTACGGTGACGCCACCATTCATGCGGAAGAGGACACATCGCTATATCCGCTCACCCTTATCCGTGCATATTATGACGGATATAGCTGGGTCGTCATTGACAGAGTAGTAACAGTGGATTATCAGCCGTAGTGGATAGAGTCGTCCCGTATCCGCACCCGGACTTCGGTGATGCGGACCTGCTTTCCAAGGAGCTTATAAACGGCTCTTTTGCCGTGGCGGTCGTCGATGACGTGAAACATTTTCGCCCGGTCCTTGGAAGATACGAGGGCAGCGTTGACGATATAAAAATGCGGATGATGGCGGAAGGCAGGTTCGGTCCGCAGGCAGCCGACCTCGATATGCACAGCGAGGGAATCCCCTATCTCAAGCAGTTGGCATGGTTGCCGTATCATGAGAAGGATGAAGGGAAAGAGCCCGAGATAATTTACAATCCAACAGACTACTATACATCGGTCGAGTATCATGGACTCTCCAATCAGGAAGTCAGTACGACATTCATAAAAGATATATATTGCAGCACTCCATACTATGACTCTAAAAATCCAGGGCTCTTTGGATTTAAGTTCATAAGAGATTCTGACGGGAATATCACAGACAGACTTCTCGCTTTTTTTTCTCTGTTGGATTTTTCCGTCTCTATTTTGGGCAGGTGGCCGGACGCCTTGGCATTCGATTCGAGGTCGCCTATCGGATACGTCAAGGGCGCGGCAGTTTTTACTGCATGGAACGGGGGCGGGATATCCGTAGCCTCTATGGGTCTGGATGGCAGCGTCAGGGTAATGGATGTTGACAGCTCTCTGGTGCGTCCGCTTGGAGAGCATGGCGCGTTCGTTGCAAAAAACGGGACGACAAAGGTCTATTCTTGGAAGTTTGAAGTTGAAGCGGATTCAAGGGCTGACTTCACATCGTCAAATATATCTTCGGCATCCTCTCCGGTACCATATCCGTTTGGTGCACTTATCAATAGGGCCTTCTATTATCCTGCAAGCGAAACCGGATCGTGGAAATATCGAAAGAGAAAAAAGCCGGATGAATACGGGAATTGGTGGACCTTCCACTTTGTTCCGCATGCGATATGGAAAGCACAAAAGATGGTCAAGTACGACTACGTCACCGACAACTGGATCAATGAGCCGTTCGCTAGGCTAAACTACAATATGCTGAAGCACGGAGTCTATACGCCGGCAATGCTTCCTAGGGTAAAGTCCGGGACGCTTCGCCTAAAGAGTTCTGACAATTACGGAGACTTTGCGGAGATTGACGGGGAAGATGGGAAGAGCCTTGTCCATACGTTCGACTTCAGAAAATGGGAATATGTTACGGACCAGCGCGCAATAGATCGTTTCTATGGGATGATGGGGCGCATCTGGATAGACATAGGGTTGTCGGACGTAACCGGATATTTGCCCTACACAATGGCTTTTTTCGACAGCGGCGACAAAATGATATTTCAATATGACGGTTTTGTCTTTACTATGGGATGAAAATACCCATAGGAGGGCAGAATGGGTTTCTACAATCCAGAGTTTGATGAAAAAAAGAGGGTTGAACAAAAGCCCTACACAAAGTACCAGATCGGAAAAAGCAGGGAGCAGGGCGTACGGGGGGCGACGCAGGGCTCTCAGGGATGGATGGCGCAATACGGAGCGGGCGACTATGCCGAGAGGCTTGGAGCGCAGGCAAACGCTCTGCTCAATTCCATCACGCAAAAAAACGGCGCTCCCTCGTTGCAGCCTATCACTCATTCGCTCCTGAGCCAAGAGGGATTCAACCAGGCGTTGCGCAACGTACAAATCCACAATCTTCAGAAAATCGCCGAGCAGCGACGTCGGGCGCTAACGAACGCGCTGGGTAGTGTGCTACGCAGCGGAACCGCCCTGCGTACCGCCGGGATGAACAATGCCACGCGGGAGCGTACCGCCGCCCTCGATGCCGCCACTCGGAAATACGGGATGGACAAAAACTACGATATTCGGGCCAAAGGTCTCAGCGAAGAGCAGCGCTATCACGATGCCCTGATCGACTACAACAAAGGGCTGCTGGATACCCAAAAAGGGCGCTTGCAGCTGGAGGCGTGGAAGGCGAAGCAGCCGAAAGCGAAAAAGGACGATCAGCTCGATTTGGTACTGAAGCGGCAGCGGTTGGTCAAAGACCCGAAAACGTTTTTGAAAGGTGTGTATGGCGAGGACATCTACGGAGAGATGGACGGCGCGCAAAAGGCAGAGGCTATCAAAAACTTTGTAGCGACCGGAACGCTCCCGGCTTACAAGTTCAAAAGTGATTGGATCAATGACACGATAAACAAGGAGGACGGCTACATCGACCCCTATGGACTGACATCCGGCGGGCAGAGCCTGCAGCAAGCAGTGAATGGGCAGAAGGCGCAAAAGCCGGCACCGAAGATCACCAAAGACCACATCCTATCAATTCGCTCTGAAATCGCGAAGTCCTTCGGTGTGCCGGAGGAGCAGATAGCTTTCGATCCCGAAAGGAAGATGTACGCTCTTCCTAACGGGTATGACGTTCCGCTGAATAAAGCGTATGAGCGTGTTTTTGGAGGCCGATAATGGCAAACGGTAAAAATCGTTTTTTGGATATTGCCGTAAAGCGTGGTACTGAACCAAAAAACCGTTTTTTGGATATTGCCGTAAAATCCGACAATTCCCGCAGAGACACGATGCCGGTAGAGGATTATGCCGAAGCCATCGATAACAAAAGCGACACCCTCGGCAGCTTTTTCAAAGGCTTCACTCACAACTTCGATGATTACGCCGCGTCAGTCAATAAGCTCCTAGGTATGAAAGAAGGGGCCAAATATTGGGAACGCCAGCGCAAAATAAACGAGGTGGAGACCTCGGATCATCCTATCTCCAAATTCGCCGGTTCCGTGCTTCTGGACCCGCTGAACCTCGTCGGAGGGGAGGCGATCAAGGCGGGCAAGATCGGCAAAGCAATCGCCCAGGAGGCGATGACAGGCGCGGGCAATACCGTGCTGCACGATTATGGTGATAGTTCGCTTACGACGGAGGAGAAACTTCAGCGGGCTTTGGCCGGGGGATTGATCGGTGGGGCGGCGGGCGGTGCCTTGGCGGCGCATATCCCGAGCCGACTTCTCAAGCGCGGCCCCAAAGAGGCCCCTGATACACACGAGGCCCTCCCCACTCCCGCAGCCCCCGAAAGTGCCGAGCACTCCGCGGAAGCGATCCTGCAAAACCCCGAAGCCTTCGGCCTGGGCGAGGCGGCAGCGGCACGGAGGAGGGCGGAGGCCCCCAAGACGGAGCCGGAGACCAAGGCCCAGGAAGCTCCGGAAGCTTCCCAAGGCAACCCCCTCTACGAGTATGTCATCGAACGGGCCAGGGATCGGAGCGCGAAGGATATCCGCTACGGCAAGCGTCTGGAGGTTGCCTCCCATTTCGATTACAGTCACGACGGAAAGGAATGGGGTGCGCGGATCGATCCGGCGATCTACTCCCCCAACTACGAGGCGGAATTTCTCTTGACCAAAGGCGATGTCAAAAAGATCGAGGCGGGACGGATCACCCCGGAGATCGAGGAGAAAATCCGCCACGATATGCAGGTGATGACGGAGCACCCGGATTGGAAAGAGGAGGGCGAAGCGATCCTCTCTGGCAAAAAGCCCGCACCCCTGGACGAGGTGAAGCTCAACGAAGCAGGCGATCTTGTCGGGCCCGACGGTGTGCCGATCTTCGCCAACGCCGGGCAGAACCTGGCCGCCGGAGTGGGAGCCGGGACGGTCAACGCCCTGGCGGGAGAGTACGATCCAAACCGCGACTTTATGAGTCAGATCGAAACGAAGTTCCTCGAAGGGCTGGCGGCGGGTACCCTCGGCACCGCGGCGATCCGTCAGCTGCGCCACATCGCCCCCGAGAGTTACGAACGGGTACGCCGGGCGGTGCTGGAGCATTCCTACCGCGATGCCGACGGCACGATCCGCCTCAACGCCAACGCCCTGGAGTCGAAGTATCTACGCAAGGGGCACGGCGGAGAGCGGGTCAACGAGTCGGCCCTGATGCGCGAAGCCGTCGCGCTGCCCAAGCCATTTAAACACTATCAAGATTTTAAGAAGAATTTTGGGTGGAGCTATGAGAGCAAGTATTATTATATCGACACGCCTATAGGACAAGTAAAGACCAACCCATCAAGAAATTGGAGGCATTTGACTGACAATAGTCATTATGACAACAGGGGATATATCAGCGGTGCATTTTTTGAGACGATGAAAGACCCGCTCTTTATAGTAAAAAAGCCGTACAATGGTGGATGGAACACTGTGTTTTACAAGCCATTCAAAGACGGAAAAGGAAAATACCATCTAGGAGCTTTTGCGGTAGACGATAACGGCGATTTGAGTCAAAAAACTTTCTATGAGATAGACAATCTTAAGAAAATAAAAGATTTGATAAAAGTACCGGATGGGAATTTGCTTTATTACAAGTATGGCGACCGACCCGGCGTACATCCGCTTAAGGCGGACAGCGAACCCCCGCACGGCCAGGCCGTAGGGAAAGTCGGCGCCGATGAGCGTCTCAATCAGCCGACTCCAGAAGGAAGCCCTGATTACACTCCTCACGCTCAAAGCAGCGCGGGAAAAGACGCTACTCAGATTATACCCGACAACGACAACGGCGTCAAGATCGGCACATTCGCCGGGAGCGCTCCGCGTTTCGCCCCTTCCGAATCTCCGCGCCACAGTGGAAACTTCGACGATCTGGATCGCCTGGCGCAAGAGCGAGAGAACAAGGGCTGGGCGGACATAGGGGAGCAGTCCGGGCTGGGTGATATCGCCGCCATCGGGCGGGAATACTTCACTGATACCTTCAGCGGAGCCTACCACGCCGCCCGCGACGCCACCCACGCCGCGATCCAAAAGGAGCAAGACGGCATCGAGCGGCTGGCCCGTGCCCTGGATGAGTTGGACGAAGGCAGCGATCGAGAGCTTCACCGCTACCTGACGGGCCAGAGTGACGGCGCCGCCCTCAGCGAGCCGGTCCGCAAACTGGCCGACGCAATCCGGGGTAGAGTGGACGCTCTGGGTCGGGAGCTGGTGGATGAGGGTATCCTCTCCCCTGAAGCCTTCAAAGAGTGGGAGGGGGTCTATCTGCATCGTCTCTATGAGCCGCATTTCGATCCGGTCAAGCTCATCAAGCGCGGCTTCAAGGTAGATACGATCCACGAGCGCGGAGAATCACTCAGCACCGGCGATTACAACAAGGCCGTCTCCTGGCTGCAAAAGCGCGGGTACCTGAGCGACGAGCAGGCCAAAGCGCTCAAATACGATCCCCAAAAGTCGGTAAAAGCCCTGACGGACTACCTGGACGAAGCGGGAATTACCGGCGCGCTGAAAGAAGGGAAAGTCTCCGCGCAGATGCTCCCCGGTGATCGGATCAAACTGCGGCGGGACTGGAGTCCGTCGGAACGGCAGGATATGGGGGAGATCGACAGCGCGAAGCTCACCGTACCTGAAACACTCTCGAGGCTGGTGCGTATGAGAGAACACGCCCGCTTCCTGCGCCGAGCTGCCGAGACCGAGGGGGTGACTCTCGACGCCAAAGCCGCCGCCGAGATGGACCCCGAAGAGATCAAACGGGCCGGGTATGTCAAAGTAACCGGCCGCCCATACGGAGCGCTTAATGGCCAGTGGGTGAGGCGGGATGTTGCTGAAGACATCGGCCATACCTACAAGCAGATCACAGGAGAATACCGTAACGCCTGGAAGGTGTGGCGCTCCTACTACGGCACATTGAAAAAGAGCTTCACCGTCTGGAATCCGAGAGCCCACTTCAACAACTTTGTAGGAAACCTTTTTCTGATGCACTTGGGAGGAGTGAATGCACACAAGCTCCCCGGCATTTTGAAAAAAGGGTATGCCCAGATTGGAGCGCTGAAGGATCTGGAGCAACTGGAGACCAAAAAGATTCTGCATGGCCTAAGCAAAGAAGAGGAGCGCAAGCTGACGCAACTCTCTCAAGAAGCCCGCTATGCCAAGGAGGCCAAAGGATTGGGCATCTTCGGACGCTCCCAGCTCAACGACATTCTGGCGGGGATGGATCGGAGCCCGGAGAAGGGAGGGGTGCTGCATCGTATGGACACGCTGGCTCAGAAGGCATATCAGGCCGAGGACAACTTCAACCGTCTGAGCTTCTATGTCACTTTGCGTGAAGCCGGCAAGACGCCTGAACGGGCTAAGGCAATGGTCGATATGCTGCTGCCGGATTATTCCCGGCCCCTGCCTAAAGGGTGGCGCTTTATGAGAGATTACGGCGTGGCCCCCTTCATTTCATGGGCCTATTACACCGTCCCCTCGATGATGAAAATGGCCAAGACCAAGACCGGGGCGCGAAAGCTGGCGACAGTCCTGGGCGCTTTGTCGGCGATGGAATATTTCGGTTCCGGCGAACAAGTGAGCCCCTTGGACAATCTGCCTTTCGTCAAAGGAGATAAGCCCCAGGATTTCAAGGGCAGGCGTTTCGTCTTTGGTCACGACGGATCACAGATGCACACCGTCAAGCTGGATACCGCTATACCATATATAGGGGTGGCCCAGGACCCCTACAACTTTGCCACGGGGCAGATCAGCGGTCCTATCCCCAATCTCCTCTATGCGATCCGGGGGCGCCGGCTCTATGACGGACGCCGAGTGACCTACCCCAACAAAAGCGTGGGAGATCAGGCTCTTGACTGGGGCAAGTACCTCCTCAATCAGTACGTCCCGCTTCCCGCTCCTGTCAAAGACGGCCTTTCGCTGATCGACAGTGTGGTGAGAAGCAAGGAGAGCCGACGGAAAAACAAAACCGTCGTGCCGAGATCAACGCTCCAGGAGCTTTTCAAAGCCGTCGGGATCAACACACTCTCCTACGACAAAGACAAAATCAGGCATTAGCGACAAAACACCCTTTCATAGTGCCTTTCATTATAGATAGAGTGGCGTAAAAAAGGAGTCCGTTATGGGAATGGTTGATTTTAGCCTCGGTGATGTCGGGGATGTCCTCGTAAAAGCGAGAGAGGCGATCACCGGAGAGGGGATCGATGATCCGGTGAAGAAGGCGGAAATTTCTCTCAAGCTGCAAGAGCTGGAGCAGGCGATCAACCTCGGACAGATCGAAGTAAACAAAGCCGAAGCGAAAAATCCGAATATCTTCGTGGCCGGGTGGCGTCCGTTTATCGGCTGGGTGGGTGGAGCTGCGCTTGCGTATAGCTTTATCATAGCCCCGACAGCGGTATGGGTCGCCGGGCTCAACGGTGTAGCGACTACTCTCCCGACGATCGATACCGGAGTTCTCTTCAATCTCGTTCTGGCGATGTTAGGCTTCGGGGGACTTCGCACCTATGAAAAACTCAAAAACGTTCAGGGGAACCACTGATGGAACTTGGATTCAAAGAGACCATCGAGGCCGTTACACTCGTCTCCGGTTGGGTAGCAGCTTTCACAACGGTCAGGGTAAAGACCAATCACATCATCGAATCGCTCAAACGAACAGAGCATGGCCACCGTGAAGCCGTGCAGCAGATCGAAACCACGCTCCGAAGAGAAAATGAGATGCTCAATGAGCGCGTGGATGAGAAAAAGAGGGCCTTTGATGAGTTCAAAAAAAAAGTGGATAATGATATGGAGCGTCTGTGGGCAATGAGCCATCGATTCATTGAAGCGGCGGAAGCGGAAAAGAGGTTTGTTTTGAAGTCTGAATTGAAATTGATGATTGAAAAAGTGGATCTGCAATACAAGCATCTTGATGAGAAACTAGACTCACTGATTGCAGCGATTGCAGAGAGAAGTAAATCGGAGTAAAATTGTCAACTACTGTAACCAAACTGTAACCAAACTGTCACCAAAAATACCCGATTTTGCCCGATTTTCCGCTGTCACTTTTTATATTCGATTAAGATTGCTTGGCTTATTTGGCCCTCAAATCATCCATTTTATGGGGGGGTTTCGGTGGAGCTGATACCCGGACTCGAACCGGGGACCTCCTGATTACGAAGCCCACTAGACCCCATTTTGTGGGAGATTATTATAGGCTGAAACTCGAAATGTCACCAAAAAGCTCAATATCGCGACTGATTTTCAGGTGTTCGTCGCGAATATAACGAGCGTAATTTTTCACGATCATTTCGGTATTTGCGTGCCCTACCATTTGCGCAAGCTCTAGCAATCCGACCCTTCCGCTTTTTAACATTGTCGTTATAAAAGTGTGTCGGGTTGTGTACTGCTTTCTGAACTCTATTCCAAGCTTATCGAGCACTCGTATCCAGCGCTTTCTTGTCGAGTGCGCTCCGTGCATTATGCCACCGTCTTCTCCCGGGAAAAGATAGAGGCTTTTCGGGTTCGCTGCAAGTTGACGTTTCAGGTACGGAACGAGCGGGGAAAGTATCGGCACTTTTCTGACGCTAAACTCCGTCTTCGGTGTCGTTATTTCTCCGCGTGAAACCGCACGCTCGATGTGGATAACTCCGCGCTCCAAGTCGATGTCGCTTTTCATCAGTCCATAGAGCTCTCCCGGACGCGCTCCGGTATAGAATGAGAGTGCCAAAAAGTTTTGGTACCAGCCATCTACCGCCCCGAGGATACTGCGAACCTCTTCTGGGGTGAACGGCTCAACCGTCTTTTTGACGTGCCTTCCTGTTTCTGCGAGCGACGCCGGGTTGCTGGCAATCTCTCCATAGCGAAGCGCTATTTTTAGTATCCCTGAGAGAGTAGAGAGGTACACTTTAGCAGTCCTCCAACTCGTCTCTTCGGCTTTTTCTTCAAGCAGCTCTTCGATCTCTCCAACCTTGATGGTGTCAACCGGGCGTTTCGGCCCGAGTCTTCGCTCCCACCAGATGACTCTAAGATTGACGTCGTGCCACGTTTTGAGGTGCTCTTTGGATTTGGTATACTTGTTGCCGTACCACCCCAACGGTTTAGACTTCACTGTTTCCTTGTCGATTTCGCCGCTTTCGATCTTGCGCTTTATCTCCGGGATCACCTGGCGCTTCAGCATTTCCCTGTTGTACGGGTTGTCTTCGAGTTTCGTGCTGCGTTGCACCATCTTTCCCGCAACTTCGTACTTTATATAGAGCATTTTGCCCCGTTTGTATATACTGACTCCCATTTTTGCCTCCTGTGTGTGACAGGGAGAAACCGGGCACTACTATAGTAGCACGGTTTCCAAAATCTTTGCCGCCTGCGGATCTAATACGGGCTCTCCTTTGAGCCATTTTTCCATTGCCTCGACGTTCCAGCGCGGGTGTGCTCCCGGTGCCTGCTCGTAGTGGACGCCCTTCGTGAAGCGGTGCTTGTTCTTTCTGAGCCAGTCGTAGGAGTAGCCCAGATGCGCCGCCATTTTCCCGGTGCTGAGGTATGCGTTCATTTCACGTCCTCCAGTTTGAGTTCATATTCCACAAACATCTCACCGCCTTTGCGTGCAAGGCATTGACACTCAACGGTGAATCGCCCGTACCGCTTCCCGATCTCTTTGAGCCGGGTGGCATACGATGTGATGTGGGATTTCCCGACAAGGAGAAGTCCGAAAGTCTTGTGGTTCCAGATATTCATCGTTGTGCCTCCAGACATTTTATTTTGTCTTTCGCCCAGCGGTGTAGCCTCATACACCCAAGGCGCATTAGTTGTATGCGTTCTCCTTCAGTCAGTGGTATTGCATTTTTTCGTGCTTTCGCTTTTCTGACATCTTCTACAAAAGTAGTGCCATCATCCCATTCTTTTACGATGAGCAGCCCAGCATTTTCGGGAATATGCTCAAGCGCATATTCTTTCAGTAATTCCGGCACTGCGAAATAAAGGTATCTTATACGCTCGTCATTGTGTCCGTGCTTTTTCTTTTTGTCTGCCAAAATATCTGATTTAGATACTTTGATCTCAACCTCCGTGCAATACCCGCTTGGATAGCAAACAAGCATATCAACCTCATGGGAAAATCCGAGACCCCAATACACATTTGGCACTATGATATTTCGCCTGACGTTGAAATGTCTAAAAAGCGCTTCTTCTATATGTACTGTGGTAATTTTCCTGCTCATCGTTATGCCTCCTTTAAAAAGGTATGTCATCATCCGGCCCCATATCGGGCAGCGAGGGTTCGTTGGCGGGGCGCGGCTGCGGTTGTGGCTGCCTTGCGTTTGGCCCTTGCGGGGTCGTCGGCTGATTGTAGGCGGGCTGGCCGTGCTGGGCCCCTGCGTCCTGCTTCGGCTTGAAGGCCGCGTCTTCGATCTTTCCGACGTTGAGGATCACGGTGCTGCGCTTTTGGCCGTCGCGGGTTGTCCACTGCTCCTGCCGTAGCTCGGCGTTGATGAGTACGTTATCGCCCTTGCCGTAGCGCTTGATGATCCGCTCTGCCGTAGAGCCGAACGCTTTGGCGTTGAAAAAGCTGGTTTCGACGATCCAGTCGTTTGTCTGTTTATCTTTGCGGGAGTGGTTGACGGCGACGGAGAATGTCGCGATCGCCATACCTCCCTGGGTGTACTTCACCTCCGGGTCAGCCGTCAGCCTACCCGTCAGAATCACTATGTTCATTATCTGCCTTTCGTTTCTTGCGCCGGGGTGAGCGGCGTTGTTTGTTGAAAAAGGGCGATCCGGTGGGATCGTACCTTCGGGGGGATTTGCGAATGTCACGCAGGAACATTCCCCGACTGATGCCGCCCCGCTGTGTCTCCACCGGGGTCACGTCCGCGTGGATGTAACCGCCGACGAAGAGGTTGGTATCGAAAATGCCGGGCTCGACGAATACCGGGTCTCCGATGGCGTAGGCGATCTCCCGGAGTTTGCGCCGCTGCCACTGTGGGTAAAAAGGTTCGGCGTGATACTCTCCCCACTGGTTGATGAACTTGATGAGGAGATAGTCGCGCTTGGCTTCGTCGATCCGGTCGCCGACCTCGATGATCTTGAGTGTCTGCGGGCCGGGCCGTGCGTTGTAGACGATCTCGTCGTCAAGGTCTGTTACGTCAACGATCATAGGCTCCCCTTTTTGGGGCCATTATCTCAGCCTTGCCCTTCGCCCGTCAACGGCTTTTCGTCGTCCTTGACCCTCTCGAAATACCGGTTGAACGTCGAGAGCTTGACGAAGTGGCGACCGTTGTAGTCGCGGACGACGACGTACTCATCTTCCGTGATCTTGACCACCTTGACGTGGCTGCGATCTCCTTGCTTGCGCCGGCAGGTCTCACCGATCTCGGGGAGTGACATCTCCGGCCTCCGCGTAGAATTGTTCGATCAGCGCCTGCACCCCGCCCGGGTCGGCGACGAACTCGTCGATGTTGTCGGCATCCAGTCCCGCCCATTTGGCGAAGGGCAGACAGTCGGGACCGCGCAGCCCCAGCTTGATGAACATCGGGTACTTGGCGACGACGGCATTGGAGATATCAAAGCCTCCCTGGGCCTGATGGGCCGCCGGGGGAGGAGCTTGAAGCTCCTGCTCCTCGGGGGCCGTGTCACTCATCGGTTCCGCTTCGGCCTCCTGCGGGGCTACGCTGCCGCCGGCTTCGGCATACTCGGGAGAATGAGGATGGTGGCCTACGCCGTGGTACCAGTCGGCCCAGGCGGAGAGGTTTTCTGTGGCAAACCAGTTATTAACTTCCTCTTCGCTTCCCCGATGGAGTCCGACCTCGAGACAGAACTCTTTGACTTCGCTCTGTTTGAAGCCCGCTGCGACCAACTCGGGATAATGCTTGCTCACCCGCAGGGGCATCCGTTTGGGGGCCGGGGCTGCCTGGACGCTATTTTGTGCCTCTACCCGCTCCGGCTCGACGACTTGCGCCTCTTGGACGGCAGGCTCCTTGGTAGGAATGGCAGCCTTGGGCTCCTCGGCAGGCTTGGCGGTCTTCTGAGAGAGGATTTTGTTGAGGTCCTCGGCTTTTGCCGTGGCTTCTGCCTGCTCGGAGACCGCGATATCCTCGGCCTCTCCCTCGACCCGCATTCCCATCAGGGCTTCGGGGGCGTAGAGGCGGGCGAACCACGCGGCGGCGCGGTACCGGGCCATCTGATCTTTCATCGACTTCCATTTTGCGTTTTTGTTCCAGCCCTCGGCCTGGATCAATGCGTCGTCGATCCAGGGGCCTGTGACCTTTTCTCCGTCGATGTAGGTATAGGCCCGCACACCCCAGGGATTTTCCCGCTCCTCGAACATTAGGGGCTTGTCGAACTTGCCGCTTTGATTGAGCAGTGCGATGGCTCCCTGGCCGGAGAGCTGGGGCGTGCCGTGGACGATGTAGAGCTGCTGGGCCAGCATCACCATCGGAATGCCGAGGTTCCGGCTCATCTCGTTGAGGATGAGGATGTCGCCGATATTTTTGTAGCGCTGAGGCAGAATGGAGCTGGTGATGTAGGCTTTTGCCATTCTCTGTTCTAGCTCGAAGCGTTTTTCGATCATCTCCGCCGCCGCGTCCATTGTTTGAAGCTGTCCCATCTTATGCCTCCTTCTCTACCGGAATAAAATTTTTTGCGATTGCCCCGACGACGCTCCAGATTTCATCCTTCGCTCTTTCGTAGGCAATGTTGTTGCCGATCTCTTCGACGTCATTCAGAGGATCAAGCACCTGCGCATAACCGACTACCTCGTGACCGGACGGCAACTCAATAACACACACGCGGGTGCAACTACCGAGTTTTGCGTAATGCGTTGTTGATTTATCTGCTACGGCGTCGATAAAATTTTTTGAAATTTTCCCGCCATTGACTTCCAGTTCTTTTTTGATGTCGTCGATAAACATCTTATGCCTCCATTGTGAGTTTTTTGATCTCGGTGATCTCTTTCTTGATCTCCGTGAGTGTTTTGCGGGCGCGTTTGGCCGCGCTTTTGCTGCCGTAGGTGCCTGAGACGGCTTTTTTCAAGTCGTCTTTGGCGGCCTCCAGCTTTTCGATGAACTCTTCGATTCTTTCGATGGCTTGCTCTTTCATTTCGATCTCCTTTTGTGTGAGTTTGATTGTCATTTTCCCGACCTTACAAAGGTAAAGCACCGCCGTATTGAAGCCAGGCAGGGGGGGCAGCGACCGATTACCCGGAGCATCGCTATACCTCCTTCGCCAGCGCCCAGTCTGGGATGCCGATGGGGTGGACGACGCTGGCGACGCCGGAGCGTTTGTACTGCTGCCACTGCATCAGCAGCCGTTCATAGTTGAGCTTGCCCGCCTCGATGCTGGCTTCGTCGATCTCCCAGACCGCGACCATAAAAGGCTTTGACGTCTCGACGGTGACGAAGATGAATTTGTCCACCTGCTTGCCCGCCATCTGGAGCGTGGAGAGATACCAGGCCGCCTGACGGTGGTAGCGATAGTCGTAGATCGACTTCCCGAAGCCGTAGGCGCTGCCGTCCTTGGTGGTCTTCAGGTCGATCACGATGCCGAGGTCCTCCCGGTAGTAGTCGGGGCGGCATTTGCGCGTGACCTCGAAAAGATCGTCCTCGACGAAGAAGCTCTCCTCCGCCTGGCCGTTCTCGAAGAGGTTCCCGGCGATGGCTTTTACGTTGTCGGCCATTCGCTGCGCCTGATCCCATACATCCTTGGGGATTACGGTGCGATCTCCGACGCTTGAGAGCCATTTTTTCTTGGCCTCTTTGTAAGCGTTTGTGCGCTTGTCCAGGTCACACCCCTCGAAATCCTCCGGGGCGAACTCTTTGAGTACGTCGTCGGGCTCCAGGACCATCTTGTGGACGAGAGAGCCCAGATCGAACTGGGAGCCTTCCAGCTTGAAGAGGTCCTTGTGCTCCAGATGTAGCGGGGAGAGTTCCAGCAGCCGGAAATCGGAAGAAGAGATTCCGGGGGCTGCGTGGTATTCAGCGTTTGTCATGTGTGCCTCCTGTGGATAAATACGTCTTGTTAGTTCATAGACAAACGTATTGTTACACATAAATACTTAAATAAATATTAAAAAGTTGCTTGTATAGCTACATATAGAATGAAGTTCTTGTTAATGGGGTGATTGTTTTATGTAGATGGCCGTAAGTCTAGGGACTTACAGCATTTTGTAGGCAGTGATGCAGCGGCGGGCTATCAGATCACCGACATTTTCCTTGGGGATATGTATGGGAGTACAGCCGGGGCAATCCATATTCAAGGGCATCAGCGTTATGGAGCCGTCTTGATTGTATATGATCTTCTTGATTCCGCTTTCACCATTGTATGTATAGTGAACGATTGTCCCGTTTGACGGCGGCTTCTTCGCACTGCACAGGACAGTCTCTCCGTCAGAGATTGTCGGGTGCATACTGTCTCCAAACGCCGTAACGGCATAGACGCCTTCCGGGTCAATCCCCGGTGGGATGGGGACGTATTCATTGACCAGATTGAACGATTCTGTTGGGACCCCACACGATGCGAGCCCGATCAGCGGGGCATACCGGAGGAGCGGCTTATCTTGGGTATCATCGAGCAGATAGTCAACCGTTACGCCAAAAAAGTCAGCGATGGGTTTCAACTTGTGCTTTGGCGGCTCCTGTTTTCCGCTGAGCCACTTACTGATAGTCGGCCTGGCGTCACCTGTGATTTCCGCGAGCCTGGCCTGTGCGCCTCTGCCTCTCTCATCGACCAGGTAGCGTAATTTTTCGTGTAGTTTCATTGTGCACCTCCTTCCGTGAATATACCCAGCAATCCCATAAATGTTTATTAAATGACTAACAAATATTCTATAGTTGTTTCTGTGGCTAATTGAATAAGATTTATTTTATATTAAGCGACCGCGAGGTAGTATGTTAGTCGTGTAACAAACATAAGGAGAGCAAATGGAAGTTAGAAAGATCACACAGGCTGAGATATCGAGGAAAACGGGGATCTGTAGATCGACTATCAGTTCATGGATGTCCGGGCAAAAGATTCCGAGATTGGACAGCGCGAAGTATGTGGCTGAGAAGTGTGGTGTGCCGGTAGACATCTTCACGTCTAGGGCGGTGCAGCAGCTTTATTTTGGCCGTACTTATTTGAAGAATGACGTTGTTTACAAAAAAAGAAGTAGGGGAACAAATGAGAAGTAACAACGCGCCCGACCGAGGCATGACCGGACGCATCCACAGGTGGCTTATCACTCCATCAGGAGGCACAACGATAAGCACGGAGCGATTATGCCACAGAGAAAAATCAAAGTCAAGGAGGAGTTATGAAGCAACCAACGGAGGCCGAGGCGCTCATCGAAAAGATTGGATTGGCGCTGTCGTCATCGCACGGCACGATAGCCACAGACCTACCGGAAACCAAGGAGGCTACCACGCTCATAGAGCAGGGCAAAGCATGGCGGATCGACCACACACAGGAGATCGAAGCGCTGCGCAAATTGAAAGCGCTGCTTCAGAAGCACTGATAGCGTTCCCTGATATGCACCTGATAAAAACGGCCTTTGGATGTGGCAGACAAAAATCGTTCAAAAAGGGAAGCAGGGACACCGCAAAAGGTGTAGGTGGCTCCAGAGGTAAATCGTATCTGCATTCTGGAACTGACGGGGTCGTATCCGATTGCAGAAATGGCCGACGAGCTAACGGGGATCATTCGCATTGTCTTTTCCAGTGTCTAGGTGTTTTTGGATTGGACCATTGTAGCACGAACAGAGGAGGGGAACTATGACACAAACCGAAATGATATTGGAACACCTGATGAAAGGCCGGTCGATCACGCCGCTGGAGGCGTTGAACAGCTACAAAATCTTTCGGCTGGGAGCAAGAATCTATGACCTCCGCAGCCGGGGAATCCGCATCGAGACAGAGAACGCGAAGGGGAGCAACGGTAAACACTTCGCCCGCTACTGGATGGAGCCGGAGGAGATCGAGAGAGTGAAGAGGGAGGTGGCTGCATGAAGTATCTCGTCATACCGACCGAGTGGCTGGATAGCGATTTGACCTATCGGGAGATGATCGTATTGGCCGAGCTGGTGAACCTCTCTCAGGGTCGCAAATGCACGGCGTCAAACGAGTATCTCGCCGATACGCTCAAGATCAGCAGGAAGAATGTGAGCAACGTCATCGCGTCCCTGCAAAGCAAGGGTTACATCATATCGAAAATAGAGACAGGAACCCGAAACAAACACCGAGAAATCATCGTCAATTACCCCAAGAATGAGTGTCCACAAAAAATGGATACAGTGTCCACAAATCGTGGACGAGTGTCCACAAAAAGTGGAGAGTCTAAAGAGAGAAACAAAGAGAGAAACAAAGAGAATAATCCCCCTATATCCCCCTTGCCGAAAAATCTGAACGACAAAAGCAAAGAAAAATCCCCGCCACCAAATCCGTCCTACCCCGAAGCCCTGCAGGAGTGGATCGACTACCGCAAGGAAATCCGCAAACCCCTCAAGCAGCGCACCATCGACAAGCTGCTCAAGGATTACGAGGCCGACCCGGAGACGTTCCGGCAGAAAGTGGAGTTCTCAATCGCAAGCGGGTATCAGGGGCTCTTCGCTCCAAAAGGTGGCGGCGGACGTGGCGGGCGAGGGGAGCCCACGATAGGCTCTCTGGATTGGGAGTTCGAGCAGATGATGAAGCAGCGGAAGCAAGAGGAGGAATCTATCGTCGATACGGAGGTGTTCGATGGCTGATCCGATTCTGAAGATGCGGCTGGCGAACGTGATGGGGCTTGATTCCGCAACGCCTCAGCACAACATCGCGCTGGAAGAGGCGCTGCACGGGATCGCCCATCCGGAGGAGTTCATCGAGTTCTGCCGGAGCCGCCGGGCCGGGATTGAGTTTGTCTCAAAAGTTGAGAGGCTGGACATTTTGGCGTCTCAGTTCAAGTCCGAGCATACAAGATCGAAAGTCGCCCAGAGTTTCAGTGACGCGTTGGCGGCGAAGGTGAAGCAGGCGCGAACGGTGGTCAAGAACGCACTGAGCGAGGGCGTGGCGGCCCCTTTCTCGTCGGTGAGGAAAGAGGGGGAACGCTACTTTTCCGTCAAGGAGTTGAAGGCCCTGGCAGCGGTAGGCAGTCCCTATACGATCATCGAGCTGTCGGAGCGCGGGAAGCTGGCGGATGAGATCAAAAAGGCGTTCGAGGCCGCCGAGAGGAAGGCGCTCGGGCAAAAGAGAGACGCTGCGGCTTTGGCGGCGAGATCAGTCAAAAAATTCTAAGGAGGACAAGATGACAAACTGGCTGGGAAAAATCAAGGACAAGGGCATTCGGCTGATCGTTGAGGCGCATTACCCCGAAGGGGTCGAAACGATCCAGCGGGCGCTTCGGCATCTGGGCAAGCAGCTGGCTATCGACGGGGAGATCGGCCCCATTACGGTCGGCGCTCTCAACAGCGTGGAGCCGGAGAGCTTCTTTGGTGCGCTCTTCGATCTTGTTCACCCGAAGGGCGAGCGTGTCGGGGGCGTGCCGGAGTGGATCAAGGCGGCTGCCGGGGAGATCGGGGTCAAAGAGATTCACGGCCCGAAAAACAATCCCCGCATCATCGAGTACATGAACGCGACGAAGTGGGGCAAGTGGGTTGTGGACGACGAAACGCCCTGGTGCGCCGGGTTCGTCGGCTGGGCGATGGTCGAGGCCGGGTACATCGACGACATCCCGGATTATTCGCTGGGGGCCAAAAGCTGGCTGGCGTTCGGGAAGTCCGCCGGGAAGCCCGTGTTCGGGGCGATTGCGGTCAAGTCCCGCAGAGGTGGCGGTCACGTCGGGTTTGTCGTCGGGCGAAATAAAAAGCGCGGGACGCTCTATATCCTCGGCGGCAATCAATCCGACGCGGTGTGCGTCAAAGAGTACCCGGAGAGGGTCTGGATCGACTACCGCATCCCGGAGGACTACACCCCGACGCGGGAGCTTGGAATCTGGCGCGGGAAAAGCTCTCTGGCTGGTAAGGAAGCGTAATGGTGAGCCTGGAGCGTGAGAGGGGGCGGCTTCTGGAGTGGCTGGCTGAGGATGGCTACATCGACGAGTTCGGCAATCACGCTCCCCTGGCAGTGAAGATGATCTCGGTCTGGGATGATCTGGTCGAAGCGGTCGGAACGTGCAGCCGTTGTGTCAAGCGCGATACATCGGATTGCCCGGCTGACGGACACCCGGCGGCTGATGGCGACACGTTCTATTGCGCGGAGTTCGAGGGAGGCGAGCGATGAAAAAACTGAAAGCGCGTCTGGACGGAGCGGGAAAATGATCGAACTGAAAAACTGGCTGTTTCACTATCGCATTGACGAAGAGAAGGGGAAGGTGTGGCAGGTAGATACGACGCTGAAGGGGAAGAAGAAAACTCCGGTCGAATCCTTGATGCTGTTCAAAGGTTTCGGGAAGCTGGAGGAGGCTTACGACTATCTGGCGAAGACGACGGGGCTTCCGGCGTGGAAGCTGCGGCGGATGAGCAAAAAAACGGCGTGAGGCTCTATCGGATGACGCCGGAACAATACAAGCGGGCGCGGGTATTGATCGCCAAGGCTCAGGCACGCCTACTCAAGGCAAAACGCGCCGGAAAGATGGAAGCCGCCGTCGAGCACATCGACGAGGCACTGAGGCTGCTTGGCTGCTACGGGGAGGTCGAAGCGTGAAGCGGCGCAAATACGGCAACCGCAAGGAAGAGCGGATCGTCAACGGGAAGACGTGGACGTTCGATTCACGCAAGGAAGCCAGGCGCTACGATCAGCTGATGGCGATGCTCCGCGCCGGACTGATCCGGGATCTGGTATTGCAGCCGGAGTTCGTCATAGCCTCCAGGGTATACGACAAAGCGGCGGGCCGGTATATGGGAGCGCGCAAGTACGTCGCGGATTTTCAGTACATCGAGGCCGCCACCGGTGCCACCGTCATCGAGGACGTCAAGAGTGCGGCGACGCGCAAGGACAAGACCTATCGGCTCAAGCGGCATCTGTTTTTGGAGCGGTACGGGAAGGATTATGATTTTAGGGAGGTTTGATAGAATGTGGAGATATGAGAGAGTTTACGAGCGCACACAAGAGGGGGGAGGCAAAAAGATGGAGATAGAGAACTTAAAAGGCTTCGAGTTCGAGTGTGAGAAGTGCGGCTGTGTGGTGCGCACCGGGCTGGATCGGGAAACGATCCTCGGCTTTTGCCCGAATTGTGAAACGGGTTTCGGCTACAACGATATAAACGATCCCATTGTCCATATTCTTAGAGCGGTCAAGGCGGCGAGAGAGGTCAGGAAAGTGAAAATCCGATTGATTTGCGAGGAGGTGGGCGATGAGTGAAGTCGATCTGTTGAACATAAAGAGAGCAAAGATGACGTGCAAGCGGTGCGGCACGGAAGTCGTCTTTGATATCGAGGACGAGGAGGGGCGGGGGAGATATATCCCTACCAACTGCCCGGTTTGCGGTGATAGCTACGGGATGAATCCTCACAACAACGTGATCGAGAGAGTCCGCCAGGCAGTTGCCGCCGCCGGGGACACCAAAGGGGCGAGAATTTCTATCATTTGCGAGGAGGAAGTGTGAAAAAGATTGTGGTTTTGATGGCGGTATCGATGGTGGCGGCAGTTGGGAAGCCACCTTGCTTTAGTCCCGAGACTTTTTTTAAAAAGTTCCCAGAATTTGATTATAGGTTAAAGAATCCGGACAGCCCCAGCCAAAAAAAGCTGTTGCATAAGCGATTCGCTGAGTATACAGGCCCTGACTGGGGGCAAAATTGTCTGGGCGGTGTTCATCCTGGCGGTCATGTCCCGCTTGGCGTGGCTAATACGTCGGTTCATGTCGGTTGCGGTTATGGGGAAAGCGCAAAGAAATACAGGTTCAGGGTTGTTGTCCGCCAAGACAATCCTTGTTTTGTAGTAAGCACCAAGCAGCATTATCCGGTCAAGGCAAGAAAAATAGATTCGCATACCGTTGAATTTACTTCGACTGATGATGAGTGGTGTGATATTAACCTTTTCAATTACGGAAGAAGAGGGCTTGATTATCTATATCATCCTCCAAGGCCCAGCAGTGTGGCGAATGTGCTGGGAAAGAATCTACAATGCCTAAAACATTCAAACATGGAAACATGGGAAATTTATGTGAAGCAGAAAGACGGCCGTTGGAAGCTGTGGAAAACGGAGCAGTTTTTCTATGATGCTACCCATCCGTTGCTTTTGAAGCTAGGTATCGACCCGACGAAATAAAAGTGGCGGGCGTGCCTACTTCGTGCCCCTGGTCGGGGCGCCCGGAGGTGGTTAGTCTCCAGGCACCTGTGATGGTGATTAGCCCTTGAGGGCGAGCAATAGATAAACGATCGCTATAACGATATAGCCGATCTGGTGAAAGGTCAAGTCACCGAAAACAGAGTGTAGCATGTGATAGCCTTTTGTGAGATCCCTCCCCTCGACCCGACTTAACACACAAAAAAAAAGCCCCGGCATCCGAAGATGGCCGAGGCTATTGACCTCACAATGGAGGGCAACGCTACACTCTGTTGTGGTGGCGACTCGATCCAGTCACGCTACGAACGGTAACCAGCCGTCCGCCTTATCTATCCTTCGCCCTCTCGGGCAAGGGGACAAATGGCGTGTTGATGAAGACTTACGCCATTACGAATCTAACCTTTTTGTGCTTAATCCAACATAAAAAACCGCTTCAGAATGGCTTTAGGAGCGGTTTTGTTACTCTACCTCCCGATCACCGGCATATCCTTTTCGGGTCGGCTATCCAGCAGGGCGTCAGGAAACATCACGCTTCCCACGATGACACCGTTTCCCATTCTTAGCGGTTTGGCGCTAAAGAGCCTTTCAATTTCAAGCAGTTTCGCCTGGTATGCGTAGCCGAGGCTTCCCATCTCTTTGGCGATCTTTTCCCTAAGCTCCTTTGCCGCCTCCGGGATGTAGGGGAAAACTCCCCGGTTCCAGAGCTTGATGAGGTCGATTGCGTTGCCGTTGTCGTCGATGAAGATTTTCCGCTTGCTCTCCGTCGTCTGCTTTTGGTTGTAGGTGAGGCGGTTGATGGCCCGTTTGAGTTCGGTGTTTTCCCGCTTGAGCATGTAGATGCGCTGCTCCAGCTCACCGATTTTGGCGGGGGTCGCCGCGTTTTGGCGGGCCTTTTTGCGCCAATAGTCGTTGATGACTGCGAAGGTTTCGCGCTGAAATGCTATAATACGGTCTCTCAAATCTTTCCTGACTCTGTTGGGATTGATTGAGTAGAGAAACGCGGGGAGATGGTCGGTGTCCAAACTAAACATCTCCTGCGTTCCACCCTTTGTAATAAAAGGGAGGGTGATAACACCCCACCTTGAATCCTCTTGCAATCTTTTGCGCTGACTTCTCCAGTCCAACCCCATTCCTTCTACAATAGGCTTGAGCGCCACATAGGTTTTACCCGTGTTCTCGTCGTAGGCGGTGAGGAGCTTGGAGGATTGGAAGTCAATCAGTGCGGTTTGGAGGTTTGACATGGTGTCTCCTTTTTGAGTGGATTCCCGCCGGGTTGGTGGGTTCAAAAAGGATTATAACACCATATTGGGGGATATGTCAAGATTTAATCCACCAAATTGGTGGAATTTTGGCAAAAGGCCCTTTTTGCTTCTTCGTAGGCCTTTTCTTTGTGAAGCAATTCAACTATACGGCTAACCCATTTGGGCGTTTCTACTATGCCCCTAACCCAGTTGCCTACCGTGTTTTCTCCTACGCCGATATTCTCGGCGAAAGCCTTCTGGGTCATTCCGAGTTTCTTGATTTCCTGTTTGAGGTCGTAGTTATTCATTGTTTTTCCTTCTTGACATTTCGCTGGAATTGTGTTATATTTCAACACAATCAGCCTTCGGGCAGCCCCGTCCCGCTAAGGGACGGGATAAATAGCTCCCTTATCTTCTTCATCATCAGTTCAAAATCATCTTTTGGCATCATTCCGAGTCTTCCCATAAGCCGTTTACGGTCGAATGCCCGCAGTTGAAGTAGCATGGCACAGTTGGTCCGCTCCCCCTTTTTTGACCGGTAGGTGAAAGTGTGGAAATACGGCCCCTCCTTCAAAACGGTAGAAAGCGGTACGCCAAAAAAGAGGTCACGGGTCAGGCGCTTGACGATGATCACGGGGCGCTGGTATTCGCGGCCCTTGCCGTACTCTTCGGCCCCGATGTTCCGTCCAAGGCGCATCCAGAATATATCCCGCTCCTTGAATCCGACGCGTGCGGCGGTTGCGTGTGTCCGCTTTTTGACGGTATTCCACCGATCGAAATGTGTATCATCGTTTAATACTTCATCGCTCATTGGGGTTCCTTTCTTTTGTAGAGACCGAAGGCCCAGATCAGGCCCCAGATAATGAGGATCGGGAGTAAGCCGACAAGTAGAAATTCATTTATGTCAGAGCTATACCTGAAAACATCATAGGCAATAGCTATCAGGAGTATCCATATTGCGGATAGTACCGCTGTTAGTCGGATAAAGGCCGTTCTGTTTATAAAGAACAGCTGCAAGAGGAGGTCGAGGATGGCGATAGCAAGGATTGCGGCTGCGAAAAAGGCCGACAGCTGAATGGCCATCAGTTGGTGAGCCTTTTCAAGGTCGCTTGTACGATCGCCATATACAAGCTCGATATACAATACACGTCCGGCGAAGATGCCGAACAACCCTCCGTACCACTTGATCCTCGTCCAGAAGCTCTTACTAAATTTTTTCATTGTGTGCTCCCGTGTTTATGCTTTGAACGATTTGTCGTATCATAGCAAAACACGCCTGGAGCGACTTTCACTATTCGGCTATCTCCCCTTCTTGATTTCTTTATGCTCCCGATCCTCGCTCGCGAAATCATAGAGCAAAGCGTAAACAGTTCCTTGAAAGTGTATTTCTTCCTCATCTTCTCCCCCCTTGCATATAGCGACGGATGCGGACCCACGCAGCGGCCTGCGCCATTGTCGCGCCGAGCCCAATATAGCGGGCTGCCTCTTTTAATTGTTCGCTGATCCGTTTGTTTCTGTTGTTCATCGTTGCGCCTCCTTATCCTCTAAAGGTCGCCTTGACTGCCGCCCGGCGACGGCGTGCCTCTTCGTCGTTGATCGGTCGGATCGGATAGATTGCGTTCATCGTGTGCCTCCTGTGGTGATTCTGTGCAGCTATCTATTAGATAGCTCCATCGGATCACCTTCGCGCTCTCTCCCCTGCTCGCGCTCGCTTTAGTCCGTTGCTCGGGACGGACTGTTAAGTAAAAGATCGTTGACCGATAGATCAACTAATGCAAGTATTTCACACTTTAGCTTAAACGAAAATAAAATCCGTTGATTCTTAGATCAATTTTTTACGGATAGCGACAAAATGCCTATAAAATGGGGGTTTAGCTACGAATACTTTTTTATTAGTTACTATCCGGTGCGATATTGTGGCTGCTTATTTCCACCCGCTATAATTGACCCTAGGGTCAATTTTTGATACCATTCGGTAAGGGGGGATATAGGGGGGTTAAATCTTTTTGATGCTCTTTTGGTTGTAGTGGTTGCTGGAGTTGATGCCCCTATAAGGGTAGATGCTTCAGTAGTTGTTTCTCTATCTCTTTTCCCGTTAGCTAAAAAAGTAGGGGGGCTTCGCATTGACAGCATCGAGGACGGTTGGCGGCTTTGGCTTTGGCGATAAGTTAGGCGATAAGTTAGGCGATAAGTTAGGCGATAAGTTAGCGGCTCGTTGCGGTTGCAGGTTGGGGGGGCGGGGCCGGCTCCAGCTTTTCCGCGTCGCCTCGCGCGTGGGCGTGCGTGCGTGCGCGATTGAAGGGCAACGGTCGGCGCTGGCGGCGTCTGTTTGGTGTCAAAATGGGACACAGTAGCGTTAAAGTGCCCATTTTATGGGGGATTGCATCGGGCATTGTATCCGATACGGTGGGGGAAGCGGCCCGATCGTTGCTTCGTCGGGGGACCCCCTCCCCCCTCCGCCGCGCGCCAGATACCCATATCGCCCCACCTCAACCCTATGCAAATTTTTCCGCATGGCCCAACCTTATTGCAATCTTAAATTGCCCTCTCCAAAACGGCCCCCGAAAAATTTTCGGATTTCTCTCTATGGGCCGACTTAATCGAATCTTAAAGGCTTTTACATGAACGTCCTTAAATTTGCCGCCGCACTTGCCGTAAATATCGTTTTTGCTATCGGGAATATTTTGATTATCGCCGTAGCGCTCCCAGCCCTGATTGTTGCGAAGTCTATCGACGAAGCAAAGGACTCCTGTGAACGGTAAGCCCGCCCCCAAATTCCTCACCCGTTTCGACAAGCAATATCTTGCAAAGCTCGTGGAGCTGGGAGACGAACGAAAAGCGCTGCGGGAGGTATTCGGCCCCGGCACCCCAATGACGAAACACGACGAGATCATGCGCAAGCCGCTGGCGCAAAAAGAGCTGCGGCGGATGATGAAGGAGGCCGACGCGAACATGGAAGTAGCGGCGTCGCTGGCTCTGCGCTACCTCCAGCGGGTGATGGCCGTGAACGTGAACGACATCATCGACCCGGAAACCGGACAGCCGAGGAAGGATGTGCCGGACGAATACTGGGCGGCGGTAAACCAGTTCGAGAAAAGCGAAACGGAGTCGGGGTCGAAAACCAAGGTGGTGATGGCCGACAAGCTCCGGGCGGCGACCCAGATTCTCAAGATTCACGGATTGACGCAGCCAAAACAGGACGTCAACGTCAACATCGGGATCGTGCAGCAGTTGAAAAGTGCGGACGTGGACGAAGAGGCGGGCGCGTTGCTCGAGAGCTTTTTCGCTTCACGCGGTGCCCTCGATGCGGAAATCGTCGAAAGGGAAGACGATGAGAACGCTTGATGTGTATGTCACCGACGCTTCGTCTATCGCCGAATCGGTTTCGGAATTGTTCGACGCCAGGCCGGTCGCCGTACTGGTGCCGATCGAAGACTGGGTGCGGATCGACGGAAAAGAGTCGGTCCGTTGTGTCGATATGGAAGCGGAGCTCCCGACCATCGACGATCTTTTGCGAAACGACGTCCTGTTCATCCACTACGGGGAGGAAGCGGAACGCGACTGGACCGAAGAGCTTTGGAGCGGAGCGATCGGAGATTCGATCATTGAGGTGAGGCTGGCCGAATGAGCGAAATGAACCGTGACGACGCGATTTTTCTCAAAGCGTGTGCAAAGAGCCTCGAATTTTTTACCGTGATGGCACTGAAGGCAAAGCCGACGCAGCAGCAGTTGCAAGTGATCCGCGCGATCGACAAAGGGAAGCGGCACATCTCGATTCGATCAGGGCATGGCTGTTTCGCAAAAGGGCATCCGGTGATGATGTTCGACGGTTCGGTGAAGCCAGTCGAGAAGGTGCGGGTGGGCGACCTGCTGATGGGCGACGACGGCAAAACGCCCCGCACCGTGCTGGAATTAAAGCGCGGACGGGAGGAGATGTACCGCTTCACGTTCAACAGTGGGGACGTCCACACCTACAACGCTTCGCACAAGCTGGTGCTGGCCGGAATGCACGGAACCGTCGAGGTGGAGGTTAGGCATTGGCTCGACTGGCCTGCCGATATTGTGCAGAAGTTTCATCCATACAAGCGATATCCCGACGGCAGAATCGAGCCGCTGAAAATAGCGACGGTCGAAGCTCTCGGCGTCGGTGACTACTACGGCTTCACCCTCAACGGAAACCACCGCTTTCTCTCCGGCGATTTCATCGTTACGCGGAACACCGGAAAAACGACCCTTCTTTCCTGGATCGTTCTATGGTGGGGAACGTTTCGTGAGGACGTGCGAATCCCAATGACCGCTCCGACGTCGCACCAGCTCAACGATCTACTCATGCCGGAGATTCGGAAGTGGTGGGAAAAACTGCCGGACCTACTCAAGAGCTCCGTCGAGATAAAGACGGAAAAGATCGACTTCCCGCAGGGCTTCGCCGTAGCCCGGACGGCGCGGAAGGAGCAGCCCGAAGCGCTCCAGGGCTTCCACGCCACGAACCTGGCGTTCATCATCGACGAGGCGTCGGGTATCCCGCAGATAATCTTCGAGGTCGCAGAGGGTGCCATGACGGGAGAGGAGACCCTTGCGATCATGGCGGCGAACCCCACGCGAACCGAAGGGTATTTTTATGACTCCCACCACAAGAACCGCTGGATGTGGGAATGTTTCCAGTTCAACGCCGAAGAGTCGGAAAACGTTTCACGCGAGTGGATCGAGCAGAAAAAGCGGCAATACGGGTATGACAGCGACGTGTATCGCGTGCGGGTAAAGGGGGAGTTTCCGTCCGCAAGCTCAAACTCCGTTTTCAGGCTGGCCGACATCGAAGACGCAATCGCAAGGGAGCAGTTCGACGATAGCGGCGCGGAGGTGTGGGCGCTCGACATCGCCGACTACGGGGACGACCGCTCCGTGCTGGTCAAGCGGAAGGGGAAGCACTTTTACTTCATCGAGGCAAGACGCGGCCTCAACCTCCCCGATCTCGTCGGATGGCTCCTGTACGAATACAAAAAAGCGCAACGCAAGCCCGCCGTGATCTATTACGACGCGATCGGGGTCGGATCGTCGCTCGGCGCGGTCGCCTACGAAAAAGGGCTTCAGTGCGTCCACGGGGTCAAGGCTTCCAACACCGCCATCGACTATCACACATACGAGAACAAGCGTGCCGAGTGGTACTACGCCCTCTCCGAAATCCTCAAGGACGGGAAGCTCCCGGACGACGACGAGCTCGTAGGGGAGCTGATGGCCAACAAATACAAGATTTCGGCAAGCGGGAAACTTCAACTCATCGACAAAAAGGAGATCAAGAATGAACTGGGACGGTCGCCCGACAAGGCCGATGCACTGGCAATGTGCTGCGAGAGCTTCTCCGCTTTGGACGTTTTGGCGATCGAGGAGGAAATGGATGAAGAATATTCCGCTCCGGAGCCAATGGAAGGAAGGGCCGCATGGTAGCAGGGCAGGAGTGGGCACGGGAGCAACTTTACGATCTGGTGGACGGGGACCTGCTTCGGCTGTACGCATTCGTACTCAAAAACGGGAATTGTCGCGTAGCGTTGTCAAAAGAGCTTGCGGTAGCGAAGATCGCTCGAGACATGGAAAGCCGTGGCGCACCAAGAAAAGCGATTCGGGAAACAGTGCGACGCTACGGTGTAAGCAGAATACCGAAGAGAAAAGCATTTCCGAAAGGATTCCTGGCTGCCGTCAGGCTTTTTGGAGATCCAGAGCGGGTCCTCGAAAAGAGTGCCGAAGATGTAACGCTCGTCTACGTGCTCAAGCGTCGTCATATCGAATACCTCATCATCGAGGCGCTTGCAAAAGCCGGGTGGTCCCCGAGTCAGATCGTCGCCGCGACAGGCTTCGGTCGCCGCCGCGTACAAAGGATCGTCAAAAAAGTCAAGGAGCAACACAATGAGTAGAAAAACGAAGCAGCGCAAGCAGGCCCAAATCCTCCAGCTTATCGAGGAGGCGAAAAAGGGCTATCAGCGCTATAAAAACGACTTTGCGAAACTCGAAGAGGGATACCTCAACATCCTCGACCCAAAGCTCGTCAGAAGCCTGAAAATTCGCCGCAAGAGCCACATCACCCCACAGATCATCCGGGCCAAGGTTCGGCGCGTCGCGATTTCGATCATGAAAACGTATTTCGAGAACGACCGCTTCGCCGCCGTAACACCGGAGACGTTCGACAAGGAAATAATCGAACAGGCGAGTCGCGTGCAAGCTCGGCTCGATGTGTGGACGACAAAGAAGATCAACCTCTATTCCAGGTTCAAGCCCGCCGTGATCGACGCGCTCGTGTACGGAACGGCGATCGCCAAGGTGTGGTGGGGCAAAGGCGGGCTCAGGGTGTCAAGGGTGAAGGTGCGTGATCTGTATATCGACCCGAACGCCACGAACGTGGAGGACATCCAATATTGCGTCCATCGCGTTACGACCACAGTAGGAAAGTTGCGACGCCAATACGGTCGAAAATTCAAGTGGAAAAACTACATCGGTCAGCACGAAAACGGGAAGCTCGTAACGATTGATATCGGCGATGCGTCCCGCGTCGAGGTGCTGGATGTGTATCGCTATGAAGGGGGCAAGTGGCTCGTCTCCACCGTACTCCCGGATCAGACCTTCATCCGTACCGACGTGGAGCTAAAAGACGGCCTGCCGTTCGTCATTGGAAACGTCGAACCCCAGTTCATTCGGTTGAGCGAAGGGAACGCCGTGGAGGCTTACGGCGGGAGCTTCATCGAGCCGATGATCCCGCTGCAAGAGGAATACACCGTCACGCGCAACCAGCAGATCGACGCGATCGACGGGATTTTCCAGCACCGCTTTTTGGCCACACGCGAATCCGGGCTCAAAGAAGAGGACCTGACCTCGAACCGGAAAAAGATCACAGTGTCCAATCTCAACATGGTCAAAGAGCTTCCGATCCCGAGGATTGACCCGTCAATCTTCGGAATCGACCGGCTCGATTCCGAAATGCAGGAGGTGAGCGGAGTAACAAAATACAACCAGGGGCTCAACGACCCCAAAAACCTGAACCAGACGGCAACCGGAGTCTCGATTCTGACGGAAGAAGGAAACGCGGTGATCGCCGACATCACCCGCGCATTGAACGAGTCGTTTTTTGAGCCTGCGGTACGCCGCATGGCGAGACTGATCTGGAAGTACGATGAAGCGCCGGAGCTTTACGGCATCGACCGAAGCGCCGTCCCGCTTTTGCACGTCCAGATCAACGCGGGGGTCGGGGCGGTCAACAACGAGCTGCTGCTGAACAATATTTCGGCGGCTGAAGGGGTAGCGCTCCAGCTGGCTAACACCTATGCTTCGCTCGGTGACGCCGTAGGGGCACAACGGTATCTCAGGGTGCTGGATGCGCTTTTTGAGGAGAAACTCAAAGCGCTCAAGCTGAAGACAATTATTCCAATTGCGAAGGGAGAAGATGATGAGCGAGAGCGGATTGAAGACAGCGCAGCAGGAGCCGTTATCGGCGATGGAACTGCTGGCGGAAATGGAGGCGACCAGGGGGTCGCTGGGCTTCCAGGTGCTGCTCCGGGAGATGGAGCAGAGATTCAATGACCTGCACCGGGAGGCTGGAGACGAAAGTCTCGACCCCGTTGCGGTGGTCCGCAGAATCGAGCGCGCAAAAGGGATTGCATGGTCGATGGCGCTCATCGACGCTTTGATCTCCACGCTCGAGGACGAGGCGGAAGAAGAAAAGCGACAAAAAGAAATCGAAAAGGAGTACGACAATGGCTGAAGCACAAAAGACGAAAGGCCGGGGGCGCGCCAAGGCCCCTGCTGCCCCTGAAGTACAGGACGCTGCCCCTGAAGTACAGGACGCTGCCCCTGAAGTACAGGACACAGAAGAAAATGCGAACCAGGGCATGAGCTTTTGTGAGGCGATGGAGGCCGCCAGAAAAGGCGCCAGACTGCGGCGCAGAAAGTGGGGAGAGCGCATCCTCCCCGGTGGTGCCGTTGTGATCCGCCGTGGCGAAACGCTCCCGACCGTCGCCTACGAAACCTACTATGCCGTGTTCACGGTGAGCACCGAGGACGCAATGGCCAACGATTGGTATGAAGTGAAAGGAGACGATAATGCCTGATCCCAGAATCGACCCTGCGGCATACGCCGCCTTGTTGCAGGATGAAGGACAGCAGCCCCAGACGCAGACGAACGATGGGGGACAGCAACCGCAGATGCAGGCGACCATGACCCCGGAGGAGATTGCGGCAGCCCAAGCCGCCATGCAAATGCAGGCTGCACAGATGCAGCAGGCTCCCGCAGGCTCCCAGCCGGATACGGAGGATCAACTCGAAGAGGCAAAAAGGCTCCTCGGCCTTGACCAGACGCAAGAGCAACTCCAAGCCATGCAAGAGCGTCTGCGTCAAATGGAGCTCGAAAAAACCGAAGCGGAACTCCGGGCGAAATTCCCCGACGTTCCGAAAGAGGCCGTGGAGCAGGAGATCGAACGAATCAAGAAGTCCGACCCGAATTTCGCCGAGTCGCTGATGGCAACACCGGCAGGTTTGGAGATGGCCTATCGCGCCGCTGCCGCCGCAATGAAGCCCAAAGAGGCTCCCGACGTCCTTACTGATGAAGGGGGCGCCGGAGCGGGCGGCGAAGATGACATTGTTGAGAAAGTCCGCACCGGAAAAGCGGACGACTTCACTCTCGGACAGTACATCCTCGGCCTGGGCGGATAAAGTCCGCCTCCCTTCCTCCTCCAAAAAAAGTATTCACGCGACAAAACAATATCGCTCCGCGCACGTTCCATATAGAAAAATTGAGGCATCACAACAAAAAGGAGAGTTTCAATGCCTCTGCTTTCGTATGGAAACATGACGAACCAAAAGCCTTCGGTGCTCGACTCCATCATCCTCCAGGGCGTGCACAGAACCCCGTTCCTGGAGTGGATGGGGCGGGGAAGCGTCGCCGCGCCCAAGCACTCCTGGATTCTCGATCGCTACCGCGAAGCGCGCGAAAACGCGAACCTCGAGGTGACCGGGCTGGAGGAGAACACCCAGGACACGAAGTACATGAAGGACAACGTTGTCCAGATCATCAAGAACGACTTCGGCCTTTCCAAGGAGGAGCTGAAAAACGCCAAATACGGCGAACAGGAGTGGCCCTACCGCGTAGCCAAAGAGGGGAAGGAGCACACCAAGGACATCGAGTACGCGATCCTCGGCCTCCACAACGCTTCCGTCTACGACGGCTATACCGCGGGGAGCAACTCGACCCCCGCAAAAATGGCCGGCATCTTCCACTTCATCGAAGACACCAACCGGAAGCACTTCGACACCAACGGGGACGGAACCGGGGACAAGACCGATCTGACCTACGACAAACTCAGCGAGGCCATTCAGCCCGTATGGGAGCGTGGCGGCCTTGAAGACGAGAGCTTCCAGCTCGTCTGTGGCCCGACGCTCAAAAAGGCGATCAACCGCTTTGCCGGGGACCAGTATTTCCGGCGTGTAAAAGAAGACGGAAAATTCGACCCCACCCTCTTCGAGCTCGAGACCGACTTCGGAACCGTTCGGGTCAAGATTCATCGACTCTTTGCCAACCCCAAGCTGGCCGACAAACTGCTCATCGGGCAGCTCAACGAGGCGCGGATCATGTTCAAGTACATGACCGACTTCGAGGAAGTGCCCACCGACAAGACCGCCAAATTCGGACGGTACTACACCTCCTTGACCCTGGAGATGGCCCGTCCCGACTATTTCGCCTGCGCCGACGGACTGAAGTAAGGGGGGCGCATGACCTGGGGCGAGGTGCGCGATTTCGTCTCTTTGTCGCTCAAGGGCGACAACAGCAATGCGGACCCGAAGCCGATCCACCTGAAGATGGCGATCATGGAGATCGAGACGCTCTGCGAACCCCGGGAGTACCGCGCCCAATACACCGGAGCGGAAACGGACGTTTTTCGGCTTCTCCCTCCTCTCGACGTCGATGAGGAGGCCAATGAGTATTTGAAGATGCCGGATATTCCCGCCGCTCTCGGCGACGATGATCCGGTCCCGATCGACCCGGGACTCGAGCCTGCCGTGATCTATATGGTCGCATCGTTTTTTTCCCATAAAAGCCGCGACTACTACGAAGCGAAAGCGAAGCGGATCATCGACATTTTCGTATCGAACGAGCGGCCAGAGAGTCAATTCCGATAGCCGGGCGCAGCTTCCTCCTTCGCCTCCTGTGACATACGCCCAGCGCCCGGCTATCGGAGCGGACCAGCTCATAAAATCACCCGAAAGGACTTCAGATGAATGAAATGCAAACGCTGATCGAGCAGATCGGAAAGCACTGGGGATGGGAAGTCGGCGACAAGGTGCGCCAGGAGATTCAGGCGGTGCTTGCTGCTGAAGACGTGGACATCAAGCAGCTTCAAAGCGCGATCCAGACGATCCAGGGACTGCTGGACGCAGACCCCAGCACCGAAGAGTTCGACGTCGGCCAAAACATCGTCACCCAGTTGAGCGACCACCTCTCCCGCATCACCGGGCTCGAGACCGACATGAACCGGCTGAAGGGGGACGAAACGGTAGCCGGGTCGGTCGCGTATGCCGTCAAACAGGAGCGGGACCGTGCCCAGGCCGTAGAAGCACAGCTGCGGCAGGATACCGACGCCAACACCGCCGCAATCAACACCCTCAACGGTGATGAAACCGTAGAGGGGTCCGTCGCAAAAAAAGTGAAAGACGCGGTTGACGCCGAAGCTGCGGCCCGCACGCAAGCCGACGCGGCCCTCCAGGCCCAGATCGACGAGATCACCGGCGGAAGCGGAAATTCGCTCTCCAGCATCCAAGGCGAACTGGACGCAACCCAGGCCGGGGCCGGGCTGAATGGCGACGGCAGCTACACCGCCGACCAGAACGCCAACTACATCAAGGACGCCACCAGCCTGATGGATGCCGACAAAAAGCTGGATGCGGCCATCAAGAACGTGGAGACTCAAGCCGCCGCGCAAGCCAAGGCCGCAGAGTCGAATGCGAAACAGTACGCCGACGATACTTTCGTCACCAAGGCGCAGATCGCGAGCATCAGCGCCGCCACGCTGGCGTCTATCTTCCGCCACGCTCTCGACTGCGGATTCGACGGCAAGCCCAAAGACGACGTACTCAACGGTACGGGTGACTGTGCCACCGCAAACGGAGGCTCCGGCGACGGAGGAGACGGCGATGACGGCGCCGTAATCTAAGGGGGCGAAATGGCACTCTACAAAAAAGAGGTCCTGGTGCGGCCCAATTCTACCGCCGACTTCGAGGCGGCGATGAGCTTCGCGCAAAACTGGCTGATGAACACCTTCCAGGACAAGGCAACCAACAAAGACGAGAACGGAAACTACATCGACTACTTTTTCGCCGACGTCTTTTTCGCACCCGGTCATGCGCTGGGCGGACAGACGTGGAGAATCTTCACCCCTCCGTGCGCGGACAAGTATTCGATGACCCCCGATCCGAACACCGGGCGGATCGAGTTCAAGATCGCCGATTTGGCCGGTTTGCAAAGCCAGATCGCCGCAAACGCGAATGAAATTTCCGATCACGAGTCGCGCATCCAGGCGCTGGAAAACAGCTCCGATGAAGTCGAAGCAACTGTAATCTAAAAAAAGGAGAAATTATGCCCACACCTATGAACTTGACCCTGAGAGCCGAAAAAGGCGCCCCCCTGACCCACGACGAAATGGATGCCAACTTCCTTGCATTGGCGTCGATGTTTTCGGGGGATGATCGCTACTTCCTCCCCGTGATGGTCGATGCAAGTGGGGAGCCTGCCGCTATCGACTACGAAACCGTACTGTGTACCGTCGATCCCGACAATCCGGACTTTACCGCCACTACCCCACAGAACCCGTCATTCATATGCCATGTTCGTGGTAGCGTCATCGCGTTTTCCGAAGACGATAACGGGATCGTTACGGAAGGGGACAACGCATTCACCAAATACGACATTAACGAGATGATGCTCGTTTCGGTAGAGATCGACAAGGACGGAAAGCTGGTTCCGACTGTAACCGGTGGGAGCGATAACGTGACGATCGAATATTACGAAGACGACGACGACAACCCCCGCAGGGAATTTGATCTGAAATTCACATTCGACGGTCACAACCGCGCCTTCGGGAGCGTGTTCGTGACGGTATACGTGGCAGAGCCTGACGGCTTCAACTTTGAAGAAATGTTTGCATAAGGCGAGCTTATGAGCAGCTATGTAGAGCCTGGCTACGTTGAGTCCGGATATTTTGAGGGGGATAGCGTATTGTCCATTCCCCCCGGTCCGATCGCCTTGCGCTTTTTTATCGCGCAGGGGGCTACGGCGGTGGAGGACGCGATCAAAAACGCTACGCCGGGCAGTGGAGAGATCGCCGTCGTTTATATGCCGGATGCGGGGAAAACGGTCCTGTTTGACGGGGAAAATACCGCCGTCATGGTCGGGGCGCCAAGCCAGGATGAGATCATCGCGGCGGTAAGCACGCCGACGTATGTGAACATGGTCGCACAGACGGTCCAGAACAGCGTATCCGTGAATATGAGCGCGTGCATCAAAGATTCCGGCGGCTCCATAGTCTCGGATGCTACGGTTCGACGAATCGACAATACAACATTCGAGGTTGAGATCCCGCAAAATCTCGTCGGCACTCAATATCGGATCGTGCTCGGCGAACAATGCTAAGAGGGGACATCTATGGGGTGTGACGCATTTGTGAAATTCGGGGACGGGGAAGTTGCGATCCCAGACGAGCTTAGGGAACGATTCCCCGATATCGAGATCGAGGTGGTGTCGGACACGACGATTCGGATCAAGAACGTCTGCGGCGCGGATGTTGGATTCGGAAGCGAAATCGTCCCTGCCGCGGAGGGGGCGTTTTGGGCAAACGTATCACACGGTCCAAACGTAGGGAGGATCGCCACGAGCTATGAGGGAGACGTCACCGGGCCGTGCCCCCCAAAGCTGGTGGCGTTTTATGCTAACGCGGACGACGCCCCGCCGTTCCTTGACATCCGAGATAGGCGCTGTGATATCCCACCGATGATCGGGATGTTCATCACGGCTCCCGTTCTTGAGCATTTCACCACGGACGGGGTGACAGACTTCGACGCTCTCGAGCAGTGGGTGTACGACAGTCTTCCCCGTGATCCGTACGGTAATCTCGAAACGAGTTACGGCGTTGACGCGCATTACGCGATTATGTCGTTGCGGTCTACACCACAGGAGAAAATCAACGAATACCTCCAGGCCAATGCTGATCCGATCGCGGCGTACAATGCGATCGTCGAGATGGCTGATATTTTCTATCGGGCCAATCCGACCGATTCAAGGCAGATCAATTTCACGTTCCGTCCGTGTACTGGAGGCTCCGGCGGAGGAGGCGCTATCGACGCAAGCTTCATCGGGAGCTACAACAGAGACGAGCCCTATATCGGGCTCCGTATCAATTTCGGTCAATCGTTTCCCGACGCAGACAAGCTTGAACAGCGAGACTATATCGTTGTGACGCCGGATATTTCCGCCGTCTATTCCGCTCCATGCGGCAAATCCTTCGGCCCTGTGGACGACGTAAGCTGGGGGCTTCCAGCGCCACCGAGCACGACCATCAGCTACAATCCAGACAATAAAACGGCAACAGTTGTCGTAGAGGAGGAGGGAAGGTGGTTCGACGCCGCGATCGCGATCATTCAGGCATTTATGGCGTATCCGGAGCTTGAGGAACTTCAAGTCCACGTCAGAATGAGAGATGACCGGAAAACGTACAATGTTTTTGAATACCGTGCGTCCGGCCCTGATTTGGGGCTTTGGTATGCGCATAGTATATCGGACAACGAAGGCGGCGGATATCGGCAGCTTGATGAAGCAGGCTATATGCTAATGCGAACTCTTGAGCATATTTTGGCTTTTGACCGTTGCGGGCATGTTCCCGCCCCGGAAAACATCCGGATGCCTGCTCCAGCCAAAGATGGCATCCTGTACTACCCCGGTAAAATTTCCAATAAAATCAGGAGACTTACAGTTACCCCGTCCTCCTGGGGTGATTTAGCAGGAGGACTCCTGATTCAGTCTAAGCATATTGAGTATTTTTATTGCGAGGGTGTTGAATATTCCATAGGTGACGACGGAACGTCTACAATCATACTTAGAGATATAGGCGAACATGCTTATATCAATGCAGGGATCGCGGTGCACAAAAAAGCAGACGTATGCGAAATTGTTACCCTTGAAAATAGCGGCTTTGTAGCTCTTGCGCACACAGCCATCCAGAATGGGTGTGAAGTCGTCAATTTTTATGTTGGTTGGGCTGCGGCGCGACTGAAGGACGGAGTCCTTAAACTTGACTACATGACTTATGATGTGGCAAACATTGGCATGCCGACGCTGATGGCTGCCGGGTTTCGGAGGTTTTATGAAGTTGGCACAGATTGGCCGGAATTTAATCTCGCTGAGTTGGTCACGGATAAGTATGACATGCTTCCGGTCCTCTATGAGCATGGGGGGACGGCTGAACGGTATGTCTTTAATAATCTTACAAGAAAGGTCTTTCGTTCCACAATTCGCTTCGGCGGCCTTCTTGACGAGTGCCCAGATTTTCTCGAGGAGATGCCGCTTTGGTATGGGGGGCCGCCAGACTTTATTTCTGTAAACGGAGTGTCGCTCTCCGATACGGCCTCTCTGACTAAAGCTCTTTACGAAGATGATAATGTTGTTGTGTCGATTGCCGGAGGCGAGCCGGATGGAAAAATTGTCGATCGCATCCAGCGCCTTTTCTCGGCGCTCTCGGAGTATCTTAAGTCTGGATTCGGCATAGATGCCACCCCACGAGAAACAGTTCTTAGCTTCGGGCCCGCATTCGTTTTGAGTCTCCTTCAAAATTCAGACAAGGCTTTTAGCGGTGGGGTTATTGAGGCGCGTGTTTACGACCGTGGAGAGGACGTTTTCGATGGGGACGATGACACAGGTTGCAAAATTAGGGCAAAAATAACATGGGACGTTGATGAATGCACCATTCAGACCGAATCGTGGGTTGTTCTAAATACCATTGACCTGTATAACAAAACACACTTTCTTGGCGACGACTGGAAAGTGGTCGGGTCTGGCGATGGATGGTTGTCTGTGGCCTTCTATTGCATGGGTGAAGGCGAGGATGCCACACGACCATGCAAAACTGCACACGTGCAAAATCCTTATCAAATCAACGATGAGACGGTGCCATGCGGCGAAACAGCCCCTCCGCCTGAGCCGATCGAAGAGCCGACGATCCATCGCGGAATGCGGGTGGAGTACACGCTCACGAAGATGGACGACGGAAGTGTGTCTGTTGGGTATACGGCGTACGACGAAGAGGATAACGATATTACGGATCAAATCACCACCCTTCAAGTTGGGGACAAGTTCATGTATAAAGGAGCTTTCTGATGTTGCCCAGGAGAACGGATTATAGTGGAGTGCTGATTAATTGGGACCCGGATGCAAGGAGATTTGTTGTTCGCCCAAAATATCCAGACCAAAGTATAACCCCGCTGATCGGCCTCGGAAATGCCGCCATTCAGTTCAATATGGACCATCCGCCTCAAACGGTCGTTGCACCGATTACCGGCGAAGCGGATACGGCAAACGGGCTTGCTCCGCACAGCTTCTTTCCTTTGCATTCCCCAATTGTCGCGGCGAAGAATGTGGCGTATCGGGAAAACGTCCATATCACCGGACTCAACGGGGGGGCGGATATCTCATTCTACGAAGCGGATTCTACCGTCGTGCTTGATTCGGTTAAGGATGCCGGTGTGATAGGAAACGGATGCAACTCAAAGCGAGGATTCATTCACGGAAGCGTAGACGGACAGTATTGGCGCCTCGATACGGTTATGGGGTTCTTCCCGGATGGAGTCAGCGGAACAAAGGTCGCGGTTGTATCCGGGGGGTATGGCGCCAAATACGTACACGCATTGGCATCCGATGGGTCGATCAAAATCGTAGCAATTGATCCGAACGGTGCAACGCACTTGGTCACGAACGAAGAAGTGCTCGAGCCGATCATGAGCCGTGTGGACAACGGATGCAAAATCGTCGAGATTGCAGGCAGCAAGAACACGCTGAAGGTGCGACTTGATGACGGACGGCTTATGAATTTCATATACAGTGGGGCTGATCCTACGGCGGTATATGTAGGCACGGTCAGGGATATTGGTCGCGTGACGCGAAACGGTGAATATCGGTACAAGGGCGAATATTATCACAGCGGACACGGCGACGCGCCGATCTATCCGCTGCTGGAGGGGAATATCCTCTACGTAATGGAGGCGGGAAGCACAGATATCGTCGTAAAAATCGACAATCGGCCCGGGGATACACTGGCGACGATTCGCGGGGTGGATTTTGTCCTGATGGACGACGGCAGGATCGGGGTGCATACGCCATCGGGCTTGTCTCCAGTCTTGTCCATATCGGACTTTGCAATGCAGATGAAAATCCCAGGGGAGCCGTATTCCGCGTGCCCAGAGTGTTGCTATGGCCTATCGGGGCCTCAAGAAAGCTATCTCAAAAGCATCGGGATAGAGTGCGTCCACTCAAGCTGGAGTGGAGAAGGCGCCACCGGCCACGTCGTCGCCGGACATGTGGCCGACTTTAGTTACAGGGAGCGTCCGACCGGGTATATGAGGCAAGTAAGCGCCCTTATCGTTTCGACAGAGGCCGGAAACTTGATCCTCAAAAACGGGGCGCTCGAGCCGCTTGCCGATCACACGCAGGTTATATCCGGGGCGGATTTGGTGGCCGCCTTGTATCAGCATACGCTCTCAGACGACAAAATTCCCGTTACGTCAAACGATGGGGTGTTTACGTCTCATGCAGTAGGTGACGGCTTGTTCCTGAGCTTTTCGGAGTGGCCATACGAAGAGGTAGACCCGACTGAGGGGGAGTAATGCGACAAAACGCTATCGGTGTATTGCCCGATAACACCATAAACTAATCGAAAAAAAGGAGAGAGCCATGACTGTTCGGAACACCGGAGAAAATTTCAATCTTGTCGTTTCGACGAAGCGGACCGTGATCGGGGCAGTGCCTCAAGATTGGATGGTTTACTATGCTCCGGCGGATGATCTTGCGAATCAAACCTCTGTGCCCGGAGACGTGCAGGAAGCTGTGGAGGAAATCGCATCCGGGAGCGCTCATAGCGCAACGCTGACACAGCCCGCAGGATGGGGCTCCAGGCTGCTGCACATCGACGATCAAAACTCCACCCTCCAGGAGGGGGACGTGATCGAATACGCCACCGGGAAGTACGGCTACGTTATGCGCATTGTCGGCTCGAAGCTCTACCTCAAACGCCCGATTCGAGCCAACCTCAATGCCGGGGATACGCTGACTCAGGTCGGCAACACCGGAGAGTATATGACCCCCACGATCTCCATCGGGACCGCAGGGGAGTATCTGGTTACCGTGGAGGCCCCAGACTACGGGATTATGGTTTCGGAGCGGGTCAAGGTGGTCGATCCTTCGTCTGGAAGCCAACCCGACCCGGACGCTCCCGATGACGCGGTGGCCGTAGCGTACTGACATGGTGCTACGGATCGAGACGAGCGGAATCACGAGGGGGAGGGAGTTCTCCCTTTATGCCTTTTCCGATTCCGTCCCCGCGATCGAGGCGTATGCCTACAATCCAGTGACCCGCGAAGTTGTGCCGCTGGATTGTGTGCATGGCAAATACGGAATGTTGCACAGGTTTGAAGCCGTCGCTCCCCATTTCGACGGCTTTTTAATGGCGAAGATCGGACGGCAAAAGATCGTGAAACGTATCGGCACCCCGATCCAGATCGCGTTGGTAGTCGGGTGGAAGGAGGGGTATACCGCATTCTACAAAGCGTTCGACTATCAGGGGAATGTGATCGGAGAGGGGGCGATGGATCATCTCGTCGGTCCGTTCTTTGCCTGCTCGATCCCGGACGATGCCGTAATGATGGAGGCGGCTGGTAAGCGTTTCCTTGTCAATCGAAACATCAGCCGCATGAATTACAGGATCACGATGGAGGGCGGGGAGCTCCATTCGAGCTTCGATCCTGCGATACTTGGAAACGTTGACCTGCCCGACGTGACATTTGAAGGGGCTGAGCTGGGAGACGTCACACTCGATTCTACGCTTCCGAATATCACGATCGAGGAGTTGTAATGGATTTGAACCTCTATAAGCAGGCGATCGCCGAGGCGCTCAACGTCGTAAACTTTGACGACGACGCGATTATGAAGCGCGCCGAAGCACAGGTGCGTGAATTTCTCGAGACCAACACTTCGATCACAGACGACCAAAAGGCGACGATCTACGCCCAGTTCCTGACCGACACAACCACCTCCGCGATCGCGGAGGCCATACGCTCCGCTTCCCAAATTGCGCTCCAGGGGCCAGTGAACGAGCAGCAGGTCGAAAACATGCGGGGAGAGCTGGCAATCAAGCAAGCCCAGAGCGACAAAGATTTGGCCGTCAAGGATAAGCAAATCGACACGATGGAGCGCGAAACGGCGGTCAAAGAGGCGCTGAAGGATAGCGAAATCTCCGTAAACGCTCAAAAGGTCGCCTCGATGCAGGCTGAGGACAACGCCCGCAAAAACGACGTGGCCGCACGGGTGGCCAAGGCGAAGTACGAGATCGAATCGCTCCTTCCGTCCCAGACCGCAATCAACGAAAAGGAAGTTGCGCTCAAAGACAGAGAGCTGCAACTGAAAGATAAACAGATTCAGGTCGAGTCGGAGCGCATCCCGCTTATGCGCAACCAGGCGCAGACCGAAGAGAAGCGTATCGAGCTGATGAAGGTGCAGGCCGACATTGAAAAGCGCAAGCTCCCACTCATCGAAGAGCAGGCCAAGGTGGAGCACGAAAAGGTGGCGCTTACCAGAGCCCAAACCGACATCGAAAAATCGAAATTGGGCCTGATGGAGCTTGACGAGGATCTCAAAAAGGCCCAGCTTGCCATAGAAAAAGAGCGTATCTCCCTTGTCTCTACACAGGTGCTTGTAGAAGAGGAAAAAGTGCGGCTTACCGCAAAAGAGGTGATGCTGCGTGCCGCGGAAGTTCGCTATCGGCAGGAGCAGACCGAAACGATTCGCAGGTCCCTCGAGGTAAACCTGGAGATCGAGCGCTGCAAATGCGAGACTCAGGTCAAGGTCGCCGAGCTTCAGGCAGCGAGACTATAAGGAGGTAGCAAATGACCGTAGACGCCGCAGTCGATATTATCAGCAGAATCATCGGAAACACCCTCGAGGAATACGACCAGTCGCCGCAGAGCAAGGACGAGGACGGAAACCGGAAACCTCATCCGCTGGATATCGTCGATCCGGACGATAAGCTGTTCGCCCTCGACATGGCCCTAAAAGAGGTGGCACTCAAGACCACACCGGCGACCCTAATCGAAGGGCCCGGCTCCACCGCGCCGGAGCTGAGACGCGTCAACAAAGACTACTATGTGCGGGTCCCAGCCGCCCCCCAGAGCGGGCAGAATCTCGACATTGACGACGGACTGGCGTATGCGGTCGTATTTCGTGCGCTCTCTATGCTCTGGAGCGACTATGGACGCTATGAGCAGCAGGCAGACAGCATTATCGGGACATACGACCATGCCTATCGGGACTACATCAAAGCGCTTACAAGCGGGCAGCTGGCAAGCCAGGACGCAGCCTATATCCGCTTCAGTGCGGACGGGCAGGAGTGGCACGATGGATACCAGCCGGGAGACCTGTATATCAGCTTCAAACGGATCGACACCGACAGCTGGACTCCGGCGATCCGCTTCGTGGGGCGCGACGGAGAGGACGGTCAGGACGGCACGCCTTGCAGCGACACGCAATTTACCGCACTTCATGACACTCCTGCCTCGTATTCCGGTATGGGCGGCAAGATTGTCGCGGTAAAAGACAGCGAGGACGGAGTGGAGTTTGTCGATCCGCCATCTGGCAGCGGAGGTGCCTCGACGTTTCTCGATCTATCGGATACCCCGGCTTCGTATACGGCAGGGAAATACGTTGCCGTAAACTCCGAGGGCGACGCGCTTGAGTTTGTCGATCCCCCCTCCGGGGGTTCGCAAAGCGTGTCGCAGTTTGGGGATAATGTGTTCTACGACGATTCCGCAACGGGGACGATCAGCCTTGATGCCGATACGTACAACAGTTTCTATCTCTATCCGAACGACGATCTCACGATTTCGTTTGCAAAATTCGACGATGATGGACAGCAGGTGTCCGCGCATTTTGGAAGCGTCTATACCTTCGCAATCGTAAACGGGAACAGCTTCAATATTGCGTTCGACAGCAACGAAACGATTTACGGGGACGCTTCTATTGCCGGGGACGCCAACGGCTATCCCCTCACCCTACTGCGAATGTACTACGATGGCGTTGCCTGGATTGTGGTTGACCGGGTTGTAGTATCCGACTATGCGCCATGATCGACACGGTAGCTCCGTATCCCAGTCCGGACTTTTCAGATCCCGAGCTGCTCGACAAAGAATTGTTGGGCGGCGCATTTCCACATGCAATCTTTGCTGAGCTACGCAGCTTCACCCCAGCAATGAGCAGATATGAAGCTTCGCTGCGAGAAATACAATTTGATTTGCTGCGGCATGACGGGCTCAATTTGCAGGGGGTGGATGTGACGATGCACGGGAACGGCATCGGGTTTCTGAAACAAGTAGCGTACCTTCCGTATAGAATACGCCGGGCCGATCCGGAGCCGATCGTGGTGTATGACCCGCTCGACCACTATACATCTATCGAATATCACGGTAGATCGTCGCGCATTTTGGGGGATGCGCCGATCCGTGATTTTTACTGCTCCACGATCTACTATGATCCGGAGAACCCCGGCCTGTTTGGCACAAAATTCGTCAGGGACGATGACGGAAATGTGGTGGAGCGATACGAGGCGTTCGTGTCATTGCTTGACTTCAGCGTATATTTACTTGGACGCTGGCCGGGGGATGCGGTTTTTGACTCAAGGAGTTTCGTCGGGTACACAAAAGGTGCCGCAATCTACAAGTGCTATGTCAATGACGATTATGACGAACTCGTCTCGTTTACCTTCGATGGCGCGGTGTATCGGGTCGGAGGCGTTGAAAAACTTGCGCTCCCCCTCGGGGATTCTGGATGTGTTGCGGTTGTATCCGGCGGCGTGACAATCATTTTTGACCAAACGCTCAGCGCAGTCCACCATACAAATGGCGATTACGTAACGCGAAACATCAGCGAATCCCAGCCGCAATCCAGCTATCCGTTCGGTGCAAAGATCGGTGGGACGATCTATTATCCGAGAGACGCTGAAAGTGCCTACGCGTACCGCCGTAGACAAGACGGAAGTTGGTCTATCAGGGTCGTTGAATATCCGTTGTGGATGTTTCAAAAGGCTACAAAGTACGACTATGTGACCGACGGATGGCTTCACCCGCTTCGATCACTCGGGTACAACCTGATTGTCCGTGGAGTGTGGGCGCCTTCAGGGATTCACCGTGGAGACCAGCTCAAGGGAGCCGATCGCTACGGAGACCTTGTTGAACGAAACAACACCCTTTATCACACATTCGATTTTAGGCGCTATACAGAGGTGACCGACACACGGGCGCGGGATTCGTTTTACGGCTTTTGCGAGAGAGTGTGGACTGGAGGGGTTGGTGGGATCGCTGGGTATCTGCCTTATGTGATCGCCGTATTCGACCAAGACGACAAAACAGTATTGCAATTCGAGGGGTTTGTATTTAGAATCGACCAAACTCCTTAATTTTGGAGGCAGCATGAATTTCCTCGAAGTAGTCGATCCTTTGACCGGAAAAAAGACGCGCCGGGAGATGCACCCCTCGAAGTACCAGCTCGGCAAAAGCCGGGAGCAGGGGCCGATGGGAGCATCCCAGGGGGCGCAGGGGTGGAGAGCTCAGTACGGCGATGCCGTAGGGAGATTGCTCGGAGGTATCACAGCGCAAAACGATACGCCGAAGTTCACCCCTATCACCCACTCCCTCTTGACGAACGAAGGATACAACCAAGCGCTGCAAAACGTCTATGTGCGCAACCTCCAAAAGCTGGCTGCCCAACGCCGCCAGGCCCTCGTCGGGGCGCTCGGTAGCCTCCTCCGCCACAATGCGGCCATCAACACGGCCAGGATTGGTGCGGCTTCCAGAATGTACGCGACCGACAAAGATTTCAAGGCCAAGACACTCGGACTTGAAGAGCAGCGTCGCTATCACGACCTTCTCAATAGCTACAATCGCGGGATGTTGCAAAACCAGCAGGAGAGGCTTCGGCTTGAGCGGGAAAAGCTGACCGCTCCCCAAAATCCGCGTCCGATCAATCCCCTTGACGCTGCAATCAAGCGCGCAAAAATCGTTCCGGATGCAAGCACATTCAAAGCGCTTATTCCGGACCGAGAGATAGCAGACGAGATCGGGAGCAAGAATCTCAAAAAAGCCCGGATGTATTACATCCAGACTGGGAAAATGCCGAAATTCGAGAAAGAGAGCGGCTTCTTTGACGACTATGCCCCGATACCTCCGGGGCAAAAGCCCGCACCGAAGATCACCAAAGACCACATCCTATCAGTTCGCTCTGAAATCGCGAAAGACTTCGGTGTGCCGGAGGAGCAGATAGCCTTCGATCCTAAAAGGAAGATGTACGTTCTTCCTAACGGGTATGACGTTCCACTGAATAAAGCTTATGAGCGTGTTTTTGGGGACCGATAATGGCAAACGGTAAAAATCGTTTTTTGGACATCGCCGTAAAGCGTGATGCTGAACCGAAAAATCGTTTTTTGGACATCGCCGTAAAATCCGACAATTCCCGCATAGACACGATGCCGGTAGAGGACTATGCCGAAGCAATCGATAACAAAAGCGGCACCATCGGCAGTTTCTTCAAAGGCTTCACCCACACCTTCGACGAATACGCGGCTACCCTGAACAAGGGGCTGGATTGGGCTGCCGACAAAATCGCGGGACGCGACACCCACTACTTTGACCAGAATGTCGATTACTGGAATCGGCAGCGAAAGCAAAACGAGATCGAAACAGCGGATCACCCTTTTGCGCATTTGGCCGGCGAGCTGCTGCTCGATCCGATCAACTTCACTCCGGCGGGGATCGCGTCGAAGGGGACGAAGCTGGCGCGAATCGCCAAGTCTGCGGCAGGAGGAGCGGCTATCGGGGCCGGAGCAACGTTCGCCCACGACTACGGAAACGTTTCGGTAAATGACGAGCAAAAAATCAAGAACATGGAGTTCGGGGCCGGGCTCGTCGCACTTGCGAATGCAGCGATCGCCGCCCTGACGAGGGGGAAGGTCTGGGATGCGATCAAGACTCCGGAGGACATTGAAAGCCCACACGCGAAAGCGGCGATCCAGGCGCTGATCGAGCGGCCCGAGGCGTTCGGGCTCGACAAGGGAAGTGTCGAGAAGATCAAGCGCGAGGCGGCGGCGAAAGAGCAAAGCGCCAAATCTGACGAGGCGTTCGATTGGGCGCGATTCGCGGAGGATTACGCGGAGCCGGATCACGGAACGGTTCTTGATGCAGAAGGGAACGTTTTGTATAGCGGAGAGGGGGCGTGGCGGGAGCTGCACACAATCGACGAGCCCCACGAGCTCCGCGCTCATGAGCAGGAGTCCGATCCTACCCCAGAGCCCGATATGGATGTGGATGCTATTTTGTCTGCGCCAATTGAGAATCTATCGGATAATCCGCTATTTCAGTATGTAGTCGATCGTGCACGAAAACGAAGCGCATCCGATATTCGGCATGGTCGGAAGCTTGAGTTCGATCGTGACTTTCGTTACACGCATGACGGCGCGAAGTGGGGCGCGGAGATCAGCCCCGCCGTGTACTCCCCAAACTACGAAGCCGATTTTGCGCTGACGAAGGGGGACGTCAAAAAGATCGAGGCGGGCAAGATCACGCCGGAGATCGAGGAAAAGATTCGGCACGATATGCGGGTAATGCTCGAGCATCCCGACTGGGCCGATGAAGGGACGGCGATTCTCTCGGGTAAACGAGGGGCTCCGCTTGATGAGGTGCGGCTCAACGAAAACGGAGAGCTCGTAGGCCCCGACGGTGTACCAATCTTTGCAAATGGGATTCCGAGCCTGGCCGTAGGCGTTGGAGCCGGGACCTACAACGCCATTTCCGGTGAGTACGATCCGAACCGGGACTTCATGAGCCAGATCGAGCAGAAGTTCCTCCAGGGACTGATCTACGGAACCCTTGGAACCCTTGCACTGAAACAGTTGCGTCACATTGCGCCAGAAAGCTATGAACGTGTGCGAAAAGCTGTGCTTGAAAATTCTTATCGGGACGCGGACGGTTCGATTCGGCTCAACGCCAACGCCCTGGAGTCGAAGTACCTGCGCAGGGGACGCGGCGGTGAGCGCGTCAACGAGTCGGCGCTGATGCGCGAAGCCGCCACGCTGCCGGAACCTATCAAGAGTTATCAGGAGTTTAAGGCAAACTTCTTATCGGCCCCAGATGGGCGCACATATATCGAAACGCCCGTTGGAAGAGTCTACGCCAACGCAATGAAAGTATGGGGACATTTGACGGACAATACGCATTTTGACGATAGGGGGTATATCAGCGGCGCCTTCGCGGATACGATGCGCGATCCGCTCTTTGTGGTGAAGCAGCCGTATAAAGATGATTGGAATATCGTTTTCTATAAGCCGTTCAAGGGAGAAGACGGACACTATCATATCGCCGCTTTTGCGGTAGATAGAAACGGGGAGTTGGTCAACAAAACTTTTTTTGAGTTGAGCGATCTTTCCAAATTAAAGAAGATGATAAAAGTACCGGATAGGAACCTATTGTATGAGAAGCGCCTCAATCAGCCGACTCCCGAAGGAAGCCCTGATTACACTTCGCACGCTAAAAGCAGCGTGGAAAAAGACGCTAATGCAATTGTAGCAGATGACGACAACGGCGTCAAGATCGGGATGTTTGCCGGAGACAAGCCTTATACGAGACCGAGCGGGCCGGACGATTTCAAATTTGAAAAGGCCGTAGTCAGACACGCAAAAGAGTGGGCGCAGGAGCTCAATCCGTTTTCAAAATCCGACACGAGCGCGCACTTGAAGCGGATCATCGACGATCAGTTTACAAGGGAATGGAAAAAGATCGACAACAGCCTGAAGGGGTCGTTCAACCGGTGGTTTAGAAACACCCTCTCTGGGGAATATATGAGCAAGCGCGAAGAGGTGATGTCCGGACGCCACGAGGCGATCAAAGAGGCCGAAAAGCTGCACGCCGCGTTGATGCACTTGAGCGAATCTGACCGGAAGATGCTGCATGAGTATATCGTCGGCGACATCGACGACGCGCCGGAGCACGTCAAGGCGATTGCAGAAAATATCCGCGCAACGGTCCACGACCTCCAGGAGAAAATCCGGGATGCCGGGATTCTGCCGGACGAGGCGATCGACGCGTGGGGCAAATACTACCTCAAGCGGCTCTACGACCCCTACTACAACGCAGACAATCCGGTACAGTGGGTCAAGCGCTCCATGACGATCCCGAAAATGAAGCGTCGGGGGAAAGAAGAGATTGTCACGATGGATGAATTTCGGCAGATGGTCGAAGACGGCGAAATCCCCACAGAGAATCTGACAATCGACCCAGAAAGCGGGGAGCTTGTGCCCACACGCGCACTATCGCTAAAAGACGGCGGGGTAGAAATCGACTTCATCGGCAAGAATCGGGTGCGAATCCGCCGCGACTGGACCAAAGAGGAGCGGGAGGCGATGGGGGAGATCACCGATGCGGCGATCACCGTGCCCGAAACGGTGCTCCACCTCAAGCTGCTCCTCGAGCATTCAAAATTCCTCGATGCCGTCGCAAGAGTGGATGGCTCGGTCGTCCTCCCGGATGAGGCGGCAAAGCTCGGGGAGGACTGGCTCAAGGCAAACGGATACACGAAGCTCGGCTCCGATCCGCGCTATGGCCCGCTTGCCGGGCAGTGGGTGCGCGACGACGTGGCCAATGACATCAAAGGGGTGTCTGAGATCAACTTTGGAAAAGACGGGGATGCGCTGATCCACCTGTGGCGCCGCTATCTGGCGCTCTGGAAAAAGTCCAAAACCGTCTGGAACGCGACAACACACCTGAACAACCTCGTGTCGAACTTTTTCCTGATGCACCTTGCAGGGCTTGGGTGGAAAGACATCGGGCAGCGCTTCGTGCAGGCGGCGGCGGAGATGAAGGCGGGATCGAGATTGGACGATCTCGAGAAGAAGGCGGCGATCAATGCACTCTCCGAAAGTGAAAGGGCCGAACTTGCGCGATTATCTGAGGAGCTGAAATACTACAAAGAGGCGTCCAGGATGGGGCTGCTCAACACCTCCTTCGTCGAAGATATTGCAGCCGGAGAGGGGAAGGGAGCGCATTTTGGTGTGCGTTCAAAGCTCGGGGAGCTGGACAAATGGCTTTCCGATCGATACCAGGCCGAAGACGCTGTGAACAAGCTGGCAATGTATAGACACCTCCGTGAGCAGGGCTGGAGCCCTTCCGAGGCGCGACGGGGAGTCGAAGCGATCATGCCGGACTATTCGGCTCCGATGGCAAAAGGGATCAAAGCGGCCCGTGACACTGGAGTGACCCCGTTTATCGCATGGGCCTATTTCACCTATCCGAAAATCCTTTCGATGCTCAAAACGAAGCGGGGAATGATCCAGGCCGGGAAGGTGATCGGCACCTTTTACGGATTGAGCTACCTCCTAACCGGGATCGGGAACCCCTACTCGAATGCTCTCCCCGACGATGCGAAAGCGAAGCGTGTGCCGGTCTGGCGCGACGGAAACAAAATAACTACCGTCAAGATGGATCGGTTGGTGCCCTATATGCAATTCATGAGTCCTCTATCGACTGGGGCGGAGTTTATCGGGCAGGGCATCCCCCAGGCTGTGTTGTCGAACGTCGTCGGAACGAAAATCTACAATAGCCGACCTGTAACATCGACAACGAAACCGGCTGGGCAGCAGCTCTACGATAAGGCGAAGTATTTCGTGCAGAGCCTAACCCCGATCCCGCAGCAGGTCAACAGCGGGTGGGATTTTATCGAGTCTCTCCTCCGGTCCGAAAATAACCGGAAGCGCTCCAGCGACATCGTTCCCAGGACGCCGGCACAGCAGATCATCAAACTGTTTCCGGGGATCAACATTCTCACGTATGACGAAGAGCGGGTGCGAAAACGGAACAAACGACAAAACACCGTTTCGTCGTTCCTCGGAGACCTGTTAGGGTACTAATCAAAAAAGGAGATCGAATGGGCCTGCTTGATTTCAATATTTCCGACATCGGCGACGTGCTGATAAAGGCACGGGAGGCAATCACCGGCAAGGGGGTTGAGGACCCTGTTAAAAAAGCGGAAATTGCTCTGAAGCTCCAGCAATTGGAGCAGGCGATCAATATGGGGCAAATCGAAGTCAACAAAGAGGAGGCGAAGAGCCCGAATCTCTTTGTGGCTGGGTGGCGTCCTTTCATCGGCTGGGTTGGGGGTGTGGCGATCGCCTACAATTTCATCGTCGCCCCCACGGCGGTTTGGATTGCCGCCCTCAACGGCGCTCAAGCCACGCTGCCGACCATAGACACCGGAGTGCTCTTCAATCTCGTGTTGGCAATGCTCGGCTTCGGCGGCCTCCGCACGTACGAAAAACTAAAGAACGTCCAGGGGAATCACTGATGGAGCTTGGAATCAAGGACATTATCGAGGGAATTGCCCTCGTAAGCGGCTGGGTCGCAGCATTCACAGCCGTTCGGGTAAAAACGAATCATCTCATCGAGGCGCTTGAGCGATCAAACAACGAGCATCGTGATGCGATCCAACGCACAGAGGACCTTTTACGAAAAGAGAACCGAGCGCTCCATGACCGAATCGACGACAAGAAGCAGCAATTTGACAATTTCCAGAACGAGGTCAAAAAAGACATGGAGCGGCTATGGAAGATGAGCAATAGGTTTATCGAAGCCGCCGAAGCAGAAAAGCGATTTGTCCTAAAGACCGAATTGAAACTGATGATGGAAAAGCTCGAAGTGCAGTACAAGCATCTTGATGAAAAACTCGAGATGCTCCTTGCTTCAACAGGCGCAAAACAAAAGTAATTCATGAAAAATAGATGGGAAAACTGTGTACCAAACTGTGTCCAAAAATACCCGATTTTACCCGCTCCTCCGTACACAGTTTTGAAATGTGCTTCTTGAAAATGCCCATTTTATGGGGGTTTATGAGAAGAGGCTACGGATAGGCGTTTCGATCCCGCATTATACCTTATGTGCGATGCTCGGCAGTGCGTTCACTTCGCCGGGACGGTGGCGAAGAAGTCGGGGAGCTTCTCCACGTAGATCGACTGGGAGGGGAACGCGAAATCGCTGCCGTGCTCCCGTACGATCTCCATGATCCGGATATGGACGTCCTCGCGGATTTCGAGGTATTTTTCCCAGTCGGAGGTGTTGGTGAAGGTGTAGACGAAAATCCCCAGCGCACTGTCTCCGAAGCGGTCGAAGCGTACCAGCAGGGTCTGGTCGTGTGCGATGCCGGGGTGGGAGGCGAGCATGGCGCGGATCGCCTCGGTGATGGCGCGGATCTGCGTGGGCGTCGTATCGTAGGTGAGCCCTACCACCATCTTGATCCGGCGGATCCCCCGGCGGGAGAAATTCTCGATGTTGGAGTTGGCGACGATGGAATTGGGGACGACGACGAAGGATTTTTCGAAGGTGCGGATCTTGGTGGTCCGCATCCCGATATCCTCCACGATCCCCTCCACGCCGTTGACACGGATCCACTCGCCCACCTTGATCGACTGATCGAGCATCAGCGCGATGGAGCCGAAAAGGTTCGCGGCGGTGTCTTTGGCCGCCAGGGCGAACGCCATCCCCACGAGCCCCAGGGAAGCGACGAAGGCGGTGACGTTGACCCCGAAGTTGTACAGCAGGCTGATGATCCCCAGCGCCACGATCAACAGCCGGACCATCCGGATGATGAAATTGCCCAGTTCGTAGGAGATCCTGCCGGTGCTTTCCCCGTAAAGATGCAGCGCGGTGCGGATGGCGGGGGTGAAGGCATAGAGCATCCAATACAGATCGACGATGAACATGGAGCTCAGCAGCAGCTCCACGTAGGGATTGTGGCGCAGAAAGAGGAAATGGAAAAACAGATCCAGCCCGATGATGACGAAAAGGAAGCGGATGGGAGAGCGCAGCTCCCGAATGATCAGATCGTCGATCACCGTTTCGGTTTTCCGGGCCAAATGGAGCAGAAACCGGAGCACCACCCGGGTGAGGAATTTCCGAAAAAGATAGATGAGGAAAAAGACTCCGAACGCCGCGACCCAGTTGCCCAGGGGGATTCCCAGGAAGGATTTGGCCAGATAGGCGCCGTAATGGCTCCCGTAAATCCTGTTGATCCATTCCTGAACGTACCAGTAGATGTCCTGGTCGACGATATCGAGGATCTGCTGACCGCTTTGGGCCACTTTCTGCAAGCCCGCGGTGGCGTTGTGTTCGACCGATGGGGCCATCGCAACCCTTTTGGAAAAATTCTCCGATTATTCTACAATTTTTGGGTTGAATGGGGAGAGCGACGATTCAACCCAAATTATGCAGATGGCGTGCTGTCTAATGCATAGTTTGGGTTCAAAGGGGGCTGACAATGGGACGGTTGGTAATCGCACTCGCACTGACGGTATACGGTTTTATCTCGGCGGAGACGATCCGCTACGAAGTCCGTTCGCCCCTTTTTGGGAAGCTCGGAGACGTACGACTGGACTACCGTTTGGCCAAAGGGCGCTACGAAGCGACGCTGGAGGCCGCCACACGGGGGATCGCCAAAACCCTTACTCGGCATCGGCGGGACCGGTATCGCTCTGTGGGGACGATCACTTCCCGCGGACTCCGCTCGTCCCGTTACGAAGCGCAGATGGAGAAAAAAGGGAAACGGGAGATCACCGATTACCGCTTCGAACCTCCCCGGCGGATCGTCAAACACAAAATCCGCCACAAACACGGCAAACTCGACAAAGACACGAGAGAAACGCTCCCGTACTACAGCTCCCGGGACGTCCTGGCGCTCTATCTGGATCTCTTCTGCCGGGGGCGTCCCCCCCGGCCGGGTAGTTACTACGCCGTGGGGATCAAACGGCGCTACGGGCCGATCCGGATCGCGACGACCCCTCCGAAAAAAGCCCGCTCCATCCGCCGCAAACTCGACGCCCCAAAGGATGCGCCGGTGATGACCCTGGTGATTCCCGGGAAAAAAGGATCCCATACCCTCTACACGATCCTCGACTCCCGAGGATTCGTCACCCGGGCCTACACGGTCGCGATCCCGGTCGTGGGGACGCTGATTCTGCGCCGGATCGGGAAGTGACCCTTTGGGTATAATCCCCCAAAACCCCAAGGAGTCTGGATGATCCTCATCGCCGGTCCCTGCGTCATCGAAAGCCGCGAAAACGTCCTACGCATCGCCGAGGCGTTGCGCCCCTACCACGACGATCCGAGCAAGGATTTCTATTTCAAGGCCAGTTTCGACAAGGCCAACCGCACCTCCCTCGAGAGCTTCCGGGGCCCCGGCCTCGAAGAGGGGCTCAAGATCCTGCAGGAGGTCAAGGAGCGTTTCGGCTATCGGGTGCTCACCGACATCCACCTCCCCGAGCAAGCCGCTCCCGTGGCGGAAGTGGCCGACGTGCTCCAGATCCCCGCCTTCCTGTGCCGTCAGACCGATCTCCTCGTCGCCGCGGCGAAAACCCCCGCCACGGTCAACATCAAAAAGGGGCAGTTTCTCGCCCCCCAGGCGATGGAACATTCGGTGGCGAAGGTGCTGCGTACCCGCGGCTACGACGGTCCGATCGTCCATGACGCCGCCCGAAAGCTGGGGGTCTGGCTCACCGAACGGGGGACGACCTTCGGCTACGGCAATCTGGTGGTCGACATGCGGGGCTTTCCGATCATGCGCCGATTCGCGCCGGTGATTTTCGACGCGACCCACGCCGTGCAGATGCCCGCCAGCGGAGCGGCCGCCAGCGGAGGAGACAGCCGTTTCGTCCCCTATCTGGCACGAGCCGCGGCAGGTGCGGGGGTCGACGGCTTTTTCTTCGAAACCCATTTCGATCCCTCCGTGGCACTCAGCGACGGCCCCAATATGATAAAATTGCACGAACTTGAACGATTGGTCCCCCAACTGGAGGCAATCGCCCGAATCGTCGAATAAAGGAACGCTATGAACGTCATCGAAGGGACCCTCCGGGTCGATCCGAGCCAGAAAGTCGCGATCATCTCGGCGCGCTTCAACCATTTCATCACCGATCGCCTCGTCGAAGGGGCCAAAGACACCTACGCCCGGCTGGGGGGCGATCCGGATGCGCTGGATCTGATCCTGGTGCCCGGAGCCTTCGAGATCCCCTTCGCCCTGGAGCGGGCGCTCGCTTCGGGCCGATACGACGGGGTTTGCTGCCTGGGGGCGGTGATCCGGGGGGCCACGCCCCATTTCGACTATGTCTCCGCCGAAGCCACCAAAGGGATCGCCAACGTCACCCTCAAATACGGCAAGCCGGTCTCCTTCGGCGTCCTCACCGTCGACAGCATCGAACAGGCGATCGAACGGGCCGGGACCAAGGCGGGCAACAAAGGGGGTGAGGCGATGAGCAGCCTCGTCGAGCTGATGAATCTCTACCCCCGGCTGGAAGGCTGAGTAGTTCCTCCCGGCTACGAAACAAATCAAGACAAGGAATACGATGGCGACACGGCATCAGGCCCGAAAAGCGGTCATCGGACTGCTTTATGCCTACGATCTGGGCAACGACGGGATCGAAAAATTCGCCGAAGAGATCCTCGAGGCCGACAAGATCCGAAATAGACAGCGGGAATTTTCTCTCCGCCTGTTCAAAGGGACGCTGGAGCATCTGGACGAACTCGACGCGGAGATCACCCGGCATCTGGAGAGTTGGGACTATACGAAGATCGGCAAGGTCGAAAAGGCGATTTTGCGCCTGGGGGCTTACGAGATCCTCGTGGAGAAGAACGAGCGCCCCGTCGTGATCGACGAAGCGGTCGAACTGGCCAAAGAACTCGCCGACGAAAAATCTCCCCAGTTCGTCAACGGCGTGCTGGACGCCATCGGCAAGCCGGTGAAACCGGTGGGAAACGAGGAGTAAGGAGTGAGGAGTGAGGAATTGAAGGCGCCTTCGGCGCAGTTGTTGCAAAACATTTTAATCCAAAATCCAAAATCCAAAATCCAACATTCGTCGATCGTCTTATATCACGAGGATAATCAGCAATGAGAATGACGATCGACGAAGCGGTAGATCTGATCCGCCACGCCGACCTCAAGGAGCTGGGCGAAATGGCCTACGCCCGCAAAAAAGAGCTCCATCCCGAGGGGATCACCACCTTCGTCGTCGACCGGAACATCAACTACACCAACATCTGCTGGGTCGATTGCAAATTCTGCGCCTTCTATCGCCACGAGAAAAACGACGACGCCTATGTGCTGAGTTTTGAGGAGATCGACCAAAAGATCGAGGAGCTCCTGGCGATCGGGGGGACACAGATCCTTTTTCAGGGCGGGGTGCACCCCAAACTGGAGATCGAGTGGTACGAGGATCTGGTCGAGCACATCCATACCAAATACCCCCAGATCACGATCCACGGTTTCAGCGCCATCGAGATCGACTACATCGCCCGCCGCAGCGGCATCTCCATCCGGGAAGTGCTCCGGCGCCTCCACGCCAAGGGGCTCTCCTCGATTCCGGGAGCCGGAGCCGAAATCCTCTCGGATCGGGTGCGGGACATCGTCGCCCCCAAAAAACTCGACAAAGACACCTGGCTGGAGGTCCACCGCGAAGCCCACAAACTGGGGATCAAATCGACCGCGACGATGATGTTCGGTACCGTCGAGACCGACCGGGAGATCGTCGAACATCTGGATCATGTCCGCCGGCTCCAGGACGAAACCGGGGGATTTCGAGCCTTCATCATGTGGTCGTTTCAGGGGAAAAACACCCGGCTCATGGAGGAGATCCCCACGATCACCAAGCAATCCTCCAACCGCTATCTCCGCCTCCTGGCGGTGGCCCGCCTCTTCCTGGACAACGTCCCCAACATCCAGAGCTCCTGGGTCACCCAGGGAAGCTACATCGGTCAGATGGCCCTGCTGTGGGGGGCCAACGACCTGGGGAGTACGATGATGGAAGAGAACGTCGTCTCCGCCGCGGGGGCGACGAACCGGATGAACCAGGAGGAGATGATCCGCCTCATCCGGGACATCGGAGAAACCCCCGCCAAGCGCAATACCGCATACGAAATCCTGGAGATCTTTGACCAATGAGGAGTGAGGAGTGAGGAGTGAGGAGCAGGTGATAGCGGTGCAGCGGCTCCGCTCTTTTTTCAGACGACAAGGAACCCCATTCAAAAAATTACTCGTGACGATACTCTTTTTTCAAGGATTTGCCATGGCCGCTACACTCCTGCATATCGACGTGAAAGGGATCAAGATTCCGGTCGTTTTCGAACGGGATAGCCGTTTGCCGCTGGCTTCGCTGGAGCTGGTCTTCCAAAACAGCGGCTCTCTGGCCGATACCGTCCCGGGGATCGCCTCGTTGGGGGCCAAGCTCCTCGAAGAAGGGACCCGAAAAGAGGGGGCGATCCGCTTCGCCGAAGCGTTGGAGAACCGGGCGATCCATTTCAGCGCCGCCGCCGGACGGGAGACGCTGGTACTCAGTGTCGAATCGCTCGCCGATCAGTTCCCGTTCGCCCTGGAGAAACTCCACGCGTTGCTGCGAGATCCCAACTTTACCCCCGACGCTTTCGCGAAAGTCCAAACCCAGCGGCTGGGGGAGCTGGAGCGGAAAAAAAGCGACCTGGACTATGTGGCGGCGATGCAGCTGCGAAGCGTCCTTTTTGAAGGGACCCCGCTGGAGCACCCCGATCTGGGGACCGAAGAGAGCGTACGGTCCATGACGCTGCAGCAGGTACAAGACTATCTGCTGGCCCATATGAAGCTGGGGAACCTCATCGTCGTGGCGGGGGGAGATCTGACTCCCGAGACCATCGAGACGGCGCTGCGAAAACTCCTCGACCCCCTCGAGCCCGGCACGGTCGATCCGATCCGCCCTTTCGAAGCCTCCGACAAGGGGCGGAGCAAGACCCGCTACGAGGAGACCGATCAGGCCTATATCTATTTCGGTTCCCCCTATCATATGGATCTCAACGACACCCGCCGGGTCCTGGGGAAAGTGGCCGCCTATATCCTGGGAAGCGGCGGATTCGGCAGCCGGCTCATGGAGGAGGTGCGGGTCAAACGGGGACTGGCCTATTCGGCCTACGGACGTTTCATGCTCGGACGCAGCTACCACTACTTCTCGGGCTATCTGCAGACCAAGATCGCCAGCGCCGACGAAGCGATCGGCGTGGTCCGCTCCGTGATCGACGATTTTCTCGCCCATGGGGCCACCGAGGAGGAGCTCGAAGCGGCGAAGAAGTTTTTCCTCGGGAGCGAACCGCTGCGGACCGAAACCCTCTCCCAGAGGATGAACCGGGCGTTTCGGGAGTATTACGACGGTTTGGGGCTGGGGTGGTCGCAAAAGGAGCTGGAGATGATCCGGACGATGAAGCTCAACGATCTCAACGCCTTCATCCAAGCCCACCCCGAGATCGGCAGACTCAGCTGGTCGATCGTGACGAAGAAGGGTAAGCGTTGAGTGGTGAGCGTTGAGAGTTGAGGAGAATCGTGCGTTTTCTTTCTCTGAAATGACGTTGTGCCATTCGCCGCTTCGGTATTGCCGTTTCCTGCTAAGATAACGGAAACGGCGATCCCCGCACGAAGGAGCTTCGATGGACGAGGCGGAGGCCAAAGCGCTTTTTCGCAAACTGAAAATCCGCACCCTTCTGGATCTGGCACTGATCCTGCCGAGCTCCTACGAAGACACCCGACTGAGCCCCCGGATCGAGGCGGGGAAGACCCAGACTTTCGAAGCGGAGGTGATCGATCGGCGGATCCGGGGGGCGCGGATGCAGGTACGCTTCCGTCTCCCGGCACTGGGGCGGCAGATCGCGGGGGTGTTTTTCAAAGCGACCCCGTATCATCAGCGCCTCTTCGAACCGGGGAGCCGCCATATCATCCACGGCAAGGTGACTCTCTACAACGGCTGGCCCCAGATGGCCCAGCCCCGCTCCCTCAAAGAGTACGGACGGATCCTCCCCCGATACAAAACCCCTCTGACCGAATCGAAAATGCGCGAACTGATCCGCACCTACGTCACCGAACGCAATCTCTACGCCGAAGGGCTCCAAAGCGCCGAAATCCAGATGCTTATGCGGCGCCATTTCCCCGATCTTTTTGCCGGAGCGGGGGAGCTCTCTACCGTCCCCGAAGGGGAGGAGCTGCGCCTGCTCAAATTCGTCGAAGCCTTCAACCATCTGCGCAAGCTCCGCTCCAAACGCCGGGAGTATCCGGCACTCAAAGCTCTGGATGCCTCCCCCGAGCCGTTTCTTCGATCGCTTCCCTTTTCATTGACCGAAGATCAGGAGCGGGTGATCGGGGAGATCCGCAGGGATCTGGCCCGCGACGATCGGGCCGCCCGCCGGATGGTAATCGGAGACGTGGGCAGCGGCAAGACGATCGTCATCCTTGCCGCGGCTTTCATCGCCGGGTCCGCGCGATCCTATCTCATGGCCCCCACCTCGATCCTGGCCCGGCAGCTCTACGAGGAGGCGCGCCGATTTCTCCCCGCCGATTTCCCCGTCGCCCTGCTCACCCAGTCGTCCCGGGAGGGGGAGCCGCAAAAGGCCCATCTGATCATCGGCACCCATGCGCTGCTCTACCAAGACGAACTCCCCGAAGCGGCCCTGGTGATGGTGGACGAACAACACCGCTTCGGGACCCGCCAGCGCGCCGCCCTCGAAGCCCTCGTCAGCCGCGGGGAGCGGCGTCCCCACTATCTGCAGTTTTCGGCCACCCCGATCCCCCGGACCCAGGCGATGATGGAATCGGAGCTCGTGGACGTGAGCCTCATCACCCAAACTCCGTTCGAAAAGGAGATCGAATCGCGGATCGTCTCCCGGGAGGACTTCCCGGCGCTGATGGAACATATCCGCTCCGAAGTCGTCGCGGGAAGGCAGGTGCTCATCGTCTATCCTCTCGTCGAGGAGAGTGAAGAGATCCCCTACCAGTCGATCGACGAGGCACGGGGATTCTGGGAGAACCGTTTCGAGGGGGTCTACATCACCCACGGAAAGGACAAAAACAAAGAAGCGATCCTCCTGGAATTCCGGGAAAAGGGTTCGATCCTCCTGGCGACCACGGTGATCGAAGTGGGGATCAGCCTCCCACGATTGGATACCGTCGTCATCGTCGGTGCCGAACGGCTGGGGTTGGCCACGCTCCATCAGCTCCGGGGACGGGTGGGGCGCTACGGCCGGAAAGGGTGGTGCTACCTTTTTACCCGTCATCCCGAGAGCAGCCGCTTACGCGATTTTTGCCGGACGACCAGCGGCTTCGAGATCGCCCGGCTCGATCTGGCCTACCGAGACAGCGGAGACATCCTGGACGGAACGATTCAGAGCGGGCAGAAATTCCGCTGGCTCGATCTGGCCGAGGACGAGGCGATCATCGCCGAAGCGAAGGGGCGGATCGAAGCGCTTTCGCGTAGAGAGCGATCGTCGTAGCGTAGCGCTTGGAGGCGTTGTAGAGGGTGATGATCCGGTAGTTGCGATCCCCAAGGAAAAGATCCCACCGTTTCCCGTCCCGCATCCGGATGAAATAGGCTTTCGGATCCACGAAACGCCCGGCGGGGGTGATCCCGTAGCGCCGCAGCGTCGCGAGGGGGTAGAGGCTTTTGTAGGAGCTGCGTAGCCGCAAAAACCCCTCCCCCTCATGACGCGCCCGCACCAGCGTGGGGCGGTCGTCACGCCAGCCGTGGCGATGGAGGAAGTGGGCGATGGAGCCGATGCAGTCGGCCATGGAGTCGGGATCCTTGCGCCCGTCCCCGTCCAGGTCGACCCCGTAGCGCAGCTGAATCGAGGGGACCTGCTGCACGCACCCCATCGCCCCGGCGAACGATCCGCGCAGTTTCGTCACGTCCAGTCGGTTTTTTCGGGCCAGGATCAGGAGATCTTCGAGTTCGTGGCGGAAAAAGCGCTGCTTGCGGTTGGGGTTGAAAGCCAACGTCACCAATGAGTCGAAAACCGGATATTCGCGGCCGTAGAGGCCGAATTTGCTCTCGACCCGGATGAAGGCGGTGATGATCTCGGGCGAGACGCCGTAGCGGCGGGAGGCTTTGGCCAGCCAGCGACGGTAGCGGTGCATGAAGCGGCGTCCCAGCTCCACACTGTCGCGTACGAGGATTTTGCTCTTGTAGCGGTGCCAGCTGTAGTCGGTCTTGCCCACTTTGACCCGCCCCTGATAACGGGCCAGCGTCTCCCCCTGGTGGCGGACCGTTTGAAGCAGCCCGAGCAGCCGCCCCTCGTCGAAGCCGTGGCGCAGGTGCATCCGGTGGACGAACGCCCGGGCGGCCGGGAGGCGGGAGTAGTCGATGCGCTCCGCCTGCAAGGGAACGAGGGTGAGGAATACAAAGAAAATGAGGAACCGAAGTTTGGAAACGAGTAACTGATTTTCGATGGAGAATGGAGAATGGAGAATGGAGAATTTCGGGGCGCTGCTGCGCAACGCGTATTTTTGGAGACGGGACTTCAGTCCCGTTTTGCAGGGTTGAACCCCCGCCTTCTGTTCCTTACTCTTCACTCCTCACTCCTCACTCGGCGATTTACCGTCGGTAAATCGCCGCCAGGTGTTCCATCCGGCTGGTGGCGTTGAGCAGGAGCATATCGGCGATCACCAGCGCCGCCATCGCTTCGCAGACCGGTACGGCCCGGATCGCGACGCAGGGGTCGTGGCGCCCTTTGAGTTGGAAGCGCACCGGGTTTCCCTCCATGTCGATCGTCTCCTGTTCCCGGAAGATCGAGGGGGTGGGTTTGAACCAGGTTTTGACAACGATCGCGTCGCCGTTGCTGATCCCTCCGAGGATCCCCCCGCTGTGGTTGGAGGCGAACCCCTCCGGACGGATCGGATCGTTGTTTTCGCTCCCGCGCATCCGCGCCGCGGCGATCCCCTCTCCGATCTCCACCGCCTTGGCGGCGTTGATCGACATCATCGCCTCGGCCAGCTTGGCATCGAGCTTGCCGTAGATCGGCTCCCCGAGCCCCGCCGGGACGCCGCGGGCCCGCACAAGCACCCCGCCTCCGACCGAGTCGTGGGCCTCTTTGGCTTCCAGCACCGCCGCCTCCCAGCGACTCTGGAGATCGGGATCGAGGGCGAAGAGGGGACTGGTTTTGGCGTAGTCGAAATCGTTGCGCTTCGCGGGGATCCCCGCGATTTCGAAAATCCCCCCCTCGATCGTGATCCCCAGCGTCGCGAGGAGCTGCTTGGCTACCGCCCCCGCCGCGACCCGGGCGGCGGTTTCTCTGGCCGAGGAGCGCCCTCCGCCCCGGTAGTCCCGGATCCCGTATTTGTGCCAGTAGGTGAAGTCGGCGTGCCCCGGCCGGAAGATCCGCTTGACGTTTTCGTAGTCGCGGCTTTTCTGATCGGTGTTGAAGATCACCATCGCGATGGGGGTTCCGGTGCTTTGGCCTTCGAAGACCCCCGAGAGGATCTCGACCCGGTCGGGCTCTTTGCGGGCGGTGGTGAGTGCGCTCTGCCCCGGGCGGCGCCGGTCGAGCTCGGCCTGGATCGCCGCTTCGTCGATCGCCAGCCCGGCGGGAACCCCGTCGAGCACGCAGCCGATCGCCCATCCGTGGGATTCCCCGAAGGTGGTCATCACCAGCCGCCGTCCGAAACTGTTCATCCCCGCTCCTTCTTGAGTTTTTTCAGCGCGATTTCGGCCGCTTTCTGCTGGGCGGCTTTCTTGCTCCTTCCTTTGGCGGTGGCGATCACCCTACCGTCGAGTTCCACGGCCACCTCGAACTCCTTGCGGTGATCGGGACCGCTGCTGGAGACGAGGCGGTAGTCGGGGGTAACCCCGTGGCTGGCCTGGGTGAGCTCCTGCAGGGCGGTTTTGTAATCCTTGCACAGGGTGTCCAGGTCGATCCGGGGGTAGGTCTTCTCCAGCAGATCGACGACGATGGAACGGACCTTCTCCAACCCCGCCTCCAGATAGATCGCTCCGATCACCGCCTCGAAGGCGTTGGAAAGAAGCGAAGGCTTCTCCCTCCCTCGGTTGTTCTCCTCCGCGGGGGAGAGGTAGATGTAGCGCCCCAGGTCGAGCTCCCGGGCCAGCCGGGCGAAGCCGCTTTCGTTGACCAGGGAGGCGCGGATCTTGGAGAGGACCCCTTCGTCGCTTTTGGGGAACTTGTGAAAAAGGAATTCCCCGACCACCAGGTCGAGCACCGCGTCGCCGAGAAATTCGAGCCGTTCGTTGTTGTAGGGCTTTTTGTAGCTTTTGTGGGTGAGGGCCTCGACGATGAGACGGGGGTTTTGGAAGGTATATCCCAGCCGCCGTTCGAGATCGCGGTATTCACGCTCCATGAGCCTGCTCCTTTTGGCGTTGCGCCTCCCGGGTCGCCAGGAAGTCGCACCGTTCGTTTTCGGGGTGTCCGTTGTGGCCGCGGACCCATTCGGCCCGCACTTCGTGGGGGGCCGCCACTTGGAGGTATTCCCGCCACAGATCGGGGTTTTTGACTTTGCGAAAATCCCGGGCGACCCATGCGGGGAGCCACTCGTTGATCCCCTTGGCCACGTAGCTGCTGTCGGTCACGACCCGGACCCGGCAGGGCTCCTTGAGCATCCGCAGCCCTTCGATGACCGCCCGCAGCTCCATCCGGTTGTTGGTGGTTTGGCGCTCCCCTCCGACGTACTCCTTGCGCTTGCCTTTGTACTCCAGGATCCCCGCGTAGCCGCCGGGGCCGGGATTGCCGAGGCTGGAACCGTCAGAATAGAGTGTCACTTCTTTGATCGCGTCGTTTCCCAAGGGTTTCCTCTACTTCGATGGAGTTGAGCGCCATGCATCCCGGACACCGTACGAACGAAACCGGGAAGCTCCGTTTGCACTCTTTGCACAGGTAGGAAAAGCGCAGCTCCCCTTCGGCGTATCCGCATTGCCGGGCCGCCGCCAGGGTGTCGACGGCGAAGATCCCGGAGCGCTCCTGGGGGCGCGCGTCGATCTCCCCCCGGGCGAAAAAGATCGCTTCCAGCGTCGGATCGGCCGCAATTATATCCAATCGGAGCGATTCGGCGGGGAGATACCACAGCAAATCGAGCACCTCGTTGACCCGGGAGGGATCGAGCCGCTCCCAGGCCTGGGAAGGGTCGATCCGGAACAGTTCGGCCAGAACCGGACGGTAGAAACGAGAATCTTCGTGCGCGATCCGCGTCAGAGCTTCGAAGCGATCGGCACCCGTAGCGGATCGAAGCTCCAGGAAACGGACGTAGCGTCCGATCGAGGCCACATCCTCTCCGTTGGCCCGCAGCGTCTCGATCACCTCCCGGGCGCGGGGATAGTCGCGCATCTTTTCGTAGAGGATCTCCAGTTGCAGGAGCACGTCGGGACGCCGGGGGTGGCGGGAGAGGATCTCCAGAAAAATCTCCTCGGCCCGCTGCAGAAACCCCGCCCGCAGATAGACCTTGCCCAGATAGACCATCAGCTCGTCGTCCCGGGTGTGCCGGATCAGATAGAGCAGGATGCTGATCGTCTTGTCGTAGGTGCCGCTCTGCTCGAACGCCCGCGCCAGCAGCAGCAACGGCTTGGCCATCCCTTCCTCGAACGGCACCTCCTGCTCTTCGAGCGAACAGCTGGCGGTATCGAATTTTTCCAGGAAGGTGCGCAGCCGGGACGCCCGCTTGCGCTGACGGTAGAGATTCCAGATATGGGCCGCCAGGGCCACCGCGACGGCGATGAGGATCATCAGCGCCACGCTGACGATGGGGTCGCGGTAGTCGGGGAGAAAATCGTACACCCTGAATCTTCCTCGTTGCGTGTTTTGTCCTGTATTATAGCGGGTATCGCCTCCCCCATCGCCTCCTGGAGCCCGTGTCGCCGACGGCGCGGATTTTACACTATAATCCCCCCATGATCGATCCCGCATCCATCGAAGCCCTCAAACAGTCCATCGACATCGTCGACGTAATCGGAAACTACCTCGAGCTCAAGAAGGCGGGGGCGAACTACAAATGCAACTGCCCCTTCCACGGCGAAAAGACCCCGAGCTTCAACGTCAACCCCCAGCGGCAGATTTTCCACTGTTTCGGATGCGGCATCGGCGGCGACGCGATCAAATTTGTCATGGAGTACGAGAAGCTCAGCTATCCCGAGGCGATCGAGAAGCTGGCCGCCATGTACAACTTCACCCTCCGCTACACCAAAGGAAGCGGCGACTACAGCCAGGCCAAACGGGTGCTGGAGCTGATGCAGCATTTCTATACCGCCACCCTCGATCGGACCCCCCATGCGCTGGAGTACCTCCGCTCCCGGGGGGTGAGCCAGAGCTCCATCGAGGCGTTCGGGATCGGATACGCCCCCGGGACCCGGGCGATCATGGACCATCTGGCCAAAAACCACATCCCCCTCCCCCAGGCCAAGGAGGCCGGGGTCATCGCCCAGGGGGAAGAGGGGCGCCACTATCCCCGGCTCATCGAGCGGATCACCTTCCCCATCTACTCCCCCGCCGGGGCGCTGGTGGGGTTCGGCGGACGGACGCTGGGGGACCATCCGGCCAAATACATCAACTCCCCCCAGACCCGCCTCTTCAACAAATCCCGGCTCCTCTACGGATACCACCGGGCCAAGGAGAGCATCTACCGCCAGAAAGAGCTGATCGTCACCGAAGGGTATCTGGATGTGATCATGCTCCACCAGGCGGGGTTCACCCAGGCGGTGGCGACGCTGGGGACGGCGTTGACGGCGGAGCACCTGCCGCTGCTGCGCAAAGGGGAGCCCTCGGTCACCCTGGCGTACGACGGGGACGCGGCGGGGGTGGCCGCGGCCCTCAAAGCCGCCCGGCTGTTGAGCGCCCACGGCTTCGAAGGGAGAGTAGTCCTCTTCCCCGGGGGGCAGGATCCTGCCGACATGGTCCATACGGGCAGGCTCGCCGAACTGCGGAGCCTTCTGGCGGGGGGGAGCGATCTGATCGGTTTCGTCCTCGAACGGATCGCCGCCCAACACGACCTTTCCAACCCCCGCCAGAAAGAGCGGGCCTTCAACGAAATGCGCACCTATCTGTCCACCCTCTCCCCGATCGTACGGGAGAGCGTCATCCCCCGGGCCGCCGGACTACTGGGGGTCTCGGCGGCGCTCTTTGGGAAACGACAGCCTCCACGCTTTGAGGAGCGCACCCCCGAAACGGCCGAAGATCCGGTCTGGCTCTCGATCCTCCGGACGATGCTCGAACGAGAACGCCTCGTGGAGGAGGTGCTCGACCTGATCAACCCTTCGATGGCCGGCACCCACGCTCCGGCGCTGGAGGCTCTGGCCCGGGGCGATCGGAACCATCCGGGGCTGCGTCGGATCGCCGTGGACGAATCGATCCCCGTTTTGGACGATGAGGCCTTTTACGACACCCTCCGCGCCCAGATCGAACGCCGTTACCGCCTCGCCCTGGCCCGCCTGAGTCGGGATACCTCGATCCCCTACACGAAAAAAAGCTACTGGATCCGGAAAATCAAAACCGATATACTTCCCCGACTGAAAAAAGGAGAACTGGTACCCTATGCAAGCGATTTCACTCTTTAGCGGCGGCCTGGACAGCATGCTGGCGATCCGGCTCATCGCCGATCAGGGGATCGACATGATCGCCCTGCACGTACGCACCGGCTTCGGCTCGACCCGGGACGTCACCGAGGAGCTACGCCGACGGGCCGAGATGGCCGGGGCCGAACTCCGCATCGCCGACGTCCGAGAGGAGTACATCCAGAAAATCCTTTTCGATCCGGTCTACGGCTACGGGAAAAACTTCAACCCCTGCATCGACTGCCACGGATACATGTTCCGGATCGCCCGAAAGCTGATGGAGGACTGGGACGCGTCGTTTCTGGTCACCGGAGAGGTGGTGGGGCAGCGCCCCATGAGCCAGCGTCCCGAAGCCCTCAAACAGGTCAGCGCCCTGGCCGGTGACGAGGAGAAGCTCATCGTCCGCCCCCTCTCGGCCAAACTGCTCGAGCCCACCACGCCGGAGATCGAAGGGTGGATCGATCGGGAGAAACTCCTGGACATTAGCGGACGCAGCCGGGAGCGGCAGTTGAAAATGGCGGCGGAGTACGGCTGGGAGGATTACGAAAGCCCCGCCGGAGGCTGCCTGCTGACCGAACCGGCCTTCAGCGCCAAACTGCGGGATTTCATCGCCCACGAGGAGTTCGGCGTGGAGGACATCGACCTGCTCAAATACGGCCGCCATTTCCGCCTGCCTGAGGGCGCCAAATTGGTCGTCGGACGCCACAAGGAGGACAACGAGGCGTTGATGAAGATCGAAAACCCCGACTATATCCCGATCCGCCTGCCGGTGACGGGCCCCTTTTCGCTCCTGTATCGGGGCGCCTCCGAAGCCGACCGCCGATTGGCCGCCCGGATCGCGCTGACCTACGGCAAAAGCCGCCCCGGGGAGCGCTACCGGGTCAAAGTGGGCGATGAAGAATACCAAGTAGAGCCTCTCGACAGCAAAGCCGAAGCCCAGCGGTATTTCGTCCTGAAGCCCTGAATCTACTTTAACAAGGTTGAGGCTGGCGACGAAGCCAATCGGACGAAGAAAGTCTCAAAAAATATGAAATATTCATTGAATCGTTCATATCTCGAATTAGCCATTGTTCTAATTGCCGATGTTGTTTTGTATTTTAAAATAGATAACGTAGGTTTTGATCTCAAGGGATTATTTACAATATTTTTGTCAATTATCGCGTTTGTGGCCACTATAGCAGGCTTTGTTTCGCTGATAATAGATGTCGACAAATGGATAGTAGATAACAAACCTACTTTTTTCAAGGGCTACTCATATCTCAAAATATTTCTCGGTATTCTCTTTGTCATTTTCGCGGTTTTTCTCTTGTCAGAAATTGCTTTTGACCACTCATCTTTAGATGATTTTATCTACTCTGTTTTGGGTATTGTATTTGTTGGCTTATTTCTCTACATTGGAGGTGTTTTGATTTCAAAAGGGTATAAAAACCTCAAAGAGCAATAATTTTGGATTAAGCGTATTCATCCTGATGTTGAGTTCTTCGCGTTTTCTTTTTCCTTGCTTCGTTTCGTTTTTTCTTGTCGCAATACAAAGAAAAACAAATGAAGGAGTTACCGCAGCGGTATTTCGTGCAGTCGTCTGATGCCCGAGGGGTATCGTCGGGTTCAGAAACTGTCGACGATCTCGTTGTCTCTGACCCGCTCGGGGTCCAGATCGTTCAGATCCGTATGGGGGTCGTCGGTCGTGAGGAAGCGCTCGTCGCTCTTGGCCCGGATAAACCTGTTGCCCCGGATGGTGATCCCGTTGACACTCGCCGGGGAGTCGTTTTCGATCCCCGCATAGGCGTCGATCGCGATCGCGTCGCTGTGGGCTTCATCCTCTTCACCGGTGTTGTCGAAGAGATTGCCGACGATCCGGATGTTTTGGGGTGGGAGGTAGACCCGTTCGGCACCGCACGGCGGATCGTCCCCGTAGATGCTGTAGGCCACCGCCACATGGACGTTCCAGGCATCCCGCAGTGTCGTGAGGTGCCTGAATGTATTGCCCCGGATGATATGGGTCCAGTCCTCCGGAGGAAGGAAGCCGTTTTCGACGCTTCGACTCCCCCGATCGACGGTGTAGACGTTGCCGTAGCATTCGGAGCTGTCGGCTTTGCCGATGTAGGTGAACACTTCCCCTTCCGGATAATACCCCCGGATCGCCAGCGCGTCGTGTGTCGCCTCTTCGAAGGTCGAATCGACGACGGCCAGGTGCCACCCCATCATGTACCAGAAATGGGAATAGAGCGAATGGTGTACCGTACACCGTTCGACCGTCCAGTCGTGCGCCTGGAGGCCCGAATAGATTCCCATAAAAAGATCCTGGACTTCCAGGTTGTAGAAATAGATATTGAAGGGTCCGTACCGGGGGTTCTCCTCTCCGTAGTCGTGGAGATCGCCTCCGGAATCGACCCATCGGCCATGGACCGATTTGACGAACTGTTTCCGGCCGTTCGGATCTCCCCGTACCGTGAAGCCCACAAAGTTGATATCGTGGACCTGATCGCCGCGCCGGGCGACGTTGGGGAGGGTGAACGCGGAATCGTCGTCTCTCCCCCGCGGGTAGATGACGGCATGCTCCCCTTTGGCTTTGATCGTGACGTGATGGAGGCCCCTGGGAAACACCACGTGGACATCGGTATAGTTCCCGTCTTCGAGTAGGATCGTCGTTTCGGAATCGGCATTCTCTATGGCGTGACGGAGCTCCCGCGTCGTAGAAACCGTGACCACTTTGCCGTTTCCATATACGTCGTCATGATCAAAATCCAGCGAAGGGCGATAAAACGCCGTATCCTGTACGTCGGATTTTCCATTCGAACCGCAACCGTTCGATATGAATGCAGCAGTCAAAAATACAAACAAGAGCCTCCAATGCATGATCCATCCTTTTTTTGATCCGAATTCCGTGCCTGCAGAGATACACAAAAGTCCATCCACGCTCCGGGCGTGTTCGTTGTGACATAAGCTGCATTCGAAAACGGTTCGGGAATATCCGTAGATGAATATAACAAAAAATCGATCCTATGGGCTCTGTGGGATTCAAAATATTTGGTATACGGCAACCCGATCACTCCGTTCGCATGGCGTGCTCCTTTATTCCACCAAAGCCTATAGATTCAATAAATTTTAATCTTCGCTCGGCTATAATGCCGTCACTTCTTTTCGGGCCCTTAGCTCAGTTGGGAGAGCGCCACGCTGGCAGCGTGGAGGTCACCGGTTCGAGCCCGGTAGGGTCCACCATCTATTTTCTTCTACTCAATCCTCTACTCGAAAATCTCCACAGTAATTTTGAATCGTGTCGATGACTTTTTGAAGCGGCAATGTTTCCAAGCGATTGAGTACGACAAAACGCAGAGCGATACTATCTCCGCATCCACGCTGCCGGCAGATGCGGAAAAATGATGATAGGGAATATTGTGGAAACCGAACGTTTATTGTGCGGCGGCGGCAGAAGAGAGTCCGAGTAATCCCAAAAGGACTGGCGACGTCACAAACCCCACAATGATCAAAATCCATGCCAGGATATTCACACCGATTCCGGCCATATTTCTGTTTTTGACTGCGATGATCGTTCCGATGACCGCCACGATCACGGCGATGGGGATGAAAACAACTCCCAAAAAGAGAATTCCCAATACCGCCAGGACGCTTGCGATGATTCCGGCAATCAAGCCTGTCCCTTTTTTGGCTACCTGCACCTGTGTTTCACTCATCATAACTCCTTTAGTTGCAAAATATTCGAAATATTACACAAGATTTTTTCAAATCTACTTAATATTGTTTTCTATGGCTCAAAAGAAATTATCAATTTTGGAACATATTCCATTGATTTAAGATTCTATTTATCAATATTCCAAACGCTTTGGACAAAAGGAACGACTGCCCCCAATCCCACAAGGAACACGTCGTACTTTTTTTTGTACACATCGCACCACATCTGGCTCTCTCAAAAATTGAGGGAGTTACTTGGTGCGGTGATAAAAGCGTTTTACATGGCGTGCAGATCAATCTTGCAAGAAAAGGCCGTACAAGAAACACGAACGGCCGCAAAGATTATTTGTTGATCTTGTTGAAAATCGAGCCGTCGAGGGAGAGGTTGTACATAATCCCTTTGTTGTCGAAAGCGAACGCGACGATGGAGCTTTTGAAGTTGGTGGTACTCAGATCGATCCCCCCACCCCAGTTGACGAAGGCGATCGACCCGTCTACCCCCACTTTCCATTTGGTTTTTTTCCGAAAGTTCTCCAGCGCATCCGGCGTGAGGAAGACCAGGATCACCGAACGCTTCTGCACGCCGGCCTGGAAGCCGATCGAGGCGGTGATCATGTTGTAGTATTCGACCACTTTCCCGCCTACGACGAGCCCCCCTTCTCCGTAACCGCCGCCGATGACGAGTCCGGCTTTATAAAGGTTGGGAATCACCAGGTAGCCGCTGGCCTTTTCCAAAAGGGCTTTCGCCCCTTGGGCCTCCTTTTCGAACCGCTCGACGGTCTGTTTGATCTGCAAATCGAGCACCTCTTTGGTCTCGGCGTGCACCAGCGTACCCGTCAGAAAAAATACGAACAGAAAACTCATCAAAAATCGACGCATAGAGTTCCTTTTTGCCTGGAGATGGATAGGAGAAAATGATAGCAGAAAACCCGTGGATCAATCGTGGAATCGGATCGCCGCCGTCGGAAGCGAGGGGAGATCACTCCCCTTTGGCGTGGGCTTTGTGGACTTCGATGAGGTCTTCGATGTTGGTATCGAGCACGTAGACGTTGCTGTATCCGAGCATCTCCAGATACCCCATCACGCGGTTGGCGAACCACCCTTTCAAACACGCCACGACGATCGGATCGGCCTTGTTGGCCGGCAATTCATCGGCATATTCGTAAAATTCGGGATACGGCATATAGTAGGCATTGGGGATGTCGGCCTCCTGGGCGTTTTCGCCGTTGACTTTCGCAGGAGGCCGCGCATCGAGCAATACCGCTCCCGCATCCTGGATCAGCTCACGAGCCTGGTGGATCGTCACATGCCCGAGATTATCTTTTTCCTTGTTGGGTTCGATTACCTCTTTGAGTTTTTCGGCGATGGTCTCTTTCATGGTCGGCTCCTTTCGTGGTTCGCTCCGACACGGAGCGTCATTTGACCGCAATGTCGCGGCGTTTTTTCGAGGCGACTTTCTCGAAGGTGATGATCAAGCGCCCGTTTTCGTATCGGGCCTCGATGCTATCGCGGTCGATGTCCTCGGGGAGGTAGAAGCTCCGGGTGTATTTCCCGAAGGCGCTCTCCATGAGATAGTAGTCCTCTTTTTTGACCTCCTCTTTCATCTTTCGCTCGGCGGTGACGGTGAGATAGTCTCCTTCGATGCTGACGTTGATATCCTCTTTTTTGACTCCGGGAAGGTCGATTTCGATCGTGAAATTTTCCTTTTCCCGGTTCCGGGCCAGGTTGGCACGGGGGAGGTGGCTTGCGACGTTGCTGAGGACTTCCTTCATTTTCCGGCCCGTCTCCACGACCCCTTTTTCTGCCGTCTGTTCGGTTTGGCGCAACTCTTTTTTGGCTTCACTCATGACGCACCTCCTTACTTGATCTCGATCTTCTTGGGGGCTTTTTCGACCACCTGGGCTTTGGGGATCCGGACGGTCAGCACCCCGTCTTTGGCTTCTGCTTCGATCTTGTCGGCGTCCACGTCCTCGGGAAGGGTGAAACTCCGCTCGAACTTCCCGTAGACGCTCTCGACCCGGTAGAAGTCGTCCCCTTTGCGTTCCTCTTCGATTTTGCGTTCACCGGAGATCGTCAGGACGTTGTCTTTGACGTCGATGGAGATGTCCTCCTTTTTGACCCCGGGGAGATCCACTTCGATGTAATAGGCGTCGTCGGCCTCCCGGGTATTGACAGCGGGGGCGAAGTCGACGTCGGGAGCCTCTGCGGCGGCTTTTTCCACCGCTCCGAAGAGGCGGTTCATCACCTCGAAGGTCCGCTGGATGTTTTGAAATTCCCGAAACGGATCAAATTGAGTCAGATTCATCACTACCTCCTTTTTCACGGATCGCATACGATCCTGCATCGTTTCAGGACAATTGTACCCCCCATCCGCAGGATCGATCTGCTACATAGGTAGCATTACGAAAAAACTTCTCGCAAAAATACAAAAACAAGGTGAAACAGAATTGGAAGATTGCAAATGGAGCATCGTTCGATCGTGATTTTGGAAAAAGGGGTTTTGATGAGGAAGAAACCAAAACGGAGTGGTGACCCCTAGGAGACTCGAACTCCTGTGGCCAGGATGAAAACCTGGAATCCTAACCGCTAGATGAAGGGGCCGTTTCGTGTTTTGGTAGGCGCAATTATATAGATGGGATTCTTACGATTCGCTTAATCGGGAAGAAATTTTTGCCGTTTTTTCCCCTTAAAGAACTTCCGGCCGTTTCGCGATACAATCGTGAAACAGAAACATCGCAACGATCGATTAGACAAGGAAAGCGTCCACCGATGGCAAAATACGTAGGAGCCCATGTCAGTGCCGCGGGAGGGGTCGAAAACGCCCCTCTCAACGCCATGAAAATCGGAGCGAAAGCCTTCGCCCTCTTCACCAAGAACCAAAAGCAGTGGAAAGCCAGGCCCCTCACCGAGGAGAGCATCGCCGCGTTCCGGGAAAACCTCCGAACCAGCGGGATCGCCCCCCGACACGTCCTCCCCCACGATAGCTATCTGATCAATCTGGGGCACCCCGAGCCCGAAAAACTGGAACGTTCCCGGGAAGCCTTCGTCGACGAACTGGTCCGCTGCGAACAGTTGGGGCTGGAGAAACTCAATTTCCATCCCGGAAGCCACCTGGTCAAAATCCCCAAACGGGATCCCGAATACGAACGCAAACTCCAAGAGGCCGAGTATCACTGCCTCGACGTGATCGCCGAATCGATGAACCGTGCCGTCGAGGCGACCCCCGATTCGAAGGTGAAGCTGGTGATCGAAAACACCGCGGGACAGGGGACCAATCTGGGTTATCGCTTCGAGCATCTGGCCTACCTCATCGAACGGATGGAGGACAAAAGCCGCGTAGGCGTCTGTCTGGATACCTGCCACACCTTCACCGCAGGATACGATCTGCGGACGCCGGAGGCGTACGAAGAAACCATGCGGCTTTTTGATGAAATCGTGGGCTTCGAGTATCTGGAGGGGATGCACATCAACGACTCCAAACCTCCGCTGGGATCCCGGGTCGATCGGCATCACTCCCTGGGAATGGGGGAGCTGGGATGGGGGGCGTTCGAGCTCATCATGAACGATCCGCGCCTGGATGACATCCCCCTCGTGCTCGAAACGATCGACGAAAGCCTCTGGCCCGAGGAGATCGCGGCGCTCTATCGCCTCAAAAAAGACTGACGTATCACAAGGAAGGAGGAACGATGAGACGATTGCTCGTTTGTTTGGCCGCCGCGGCGGCCCTGGCGTTTGTCGCCACCGGATGCGGTGGGAACACCGATCCCATCCCCGACGGAACCGTCGGCGGAAAAAAAGTGGTCGATTTCCCCGCCGACTTGCTCCGCAAAGAACTGATGGCCCGACACACCCCCGGGGTGGATGCCAACTCTACCCTCTTCGGATATCGGGCTTATCGTATCGAATACGAAACGGTCGACGAGGAGGGACTGCCGGTGCGGGCATCGGGGCTGATGGTGGTCCCCACCGATTACGGTACCACCGCCGCCGATGCACAAAAGATCGCCTTTATGCGGCAAAAAGGCTTCTCCCTCGTGAGCGATTCGCACGGGACGATCTTCGCCGATCGGGAAGCCCCCACGGTTGAAGCCAACCAAACCCTCGCCCCCTCGGGCGCCCCGGTGGTGCTCACGGCGATGGGGGGATTTGTCACTTTGCAGGCCGACTATATCGGCTTCGGCGCTTCTCGAGGGAAAGTCCATCCCTATCTCCTGCGTCGTTCTTCTGCCGCGGCGACAGTCGATTTCATCCGCGCCGCCCGGGAGTTCGCCGCAAAAAATCACATCCCCCTCAACGGCCAACTCTACCTGACAGGTTACAGCGAAGGGGGATACGTGGCGATGGCGGCGCTGCAGGAGCTGGAAACCGAGGGCGAACCGGTCGTCGCCGCCGCTCCGATGGCGGGGCCGTATATGCTTGATCAGATGGGTCGGGGGGTTCTCGCTTCCGATACGATCGGAGTCCCTTCGTTCATGGCCGATGTCGCATACGCTTACGCCCATTCCTACGGCCATCCAATCTCCGAACTGGTCAAGGAACCCTACGCTTCGAAACTGCCCGCACTGTTTGACGGATCCCGCGATCGCAGCAGCATCGATGCGGCGTTGACCCACGTCACGAGTGAACTCTTCACCGATACGGTGATCACGCAGGTCCTTGATGCCAATTCGAGTTATTGGTTTTACGGCACGCTCCAAGCCAACAGCACCGCATATTGGGGACCGCACACCCCGGTCAAACTCGTTCAATGCATGGGGGATGATGTGGTACCGTTTCAAATCTCCCAAGCCACCGCTTCGGTGATGCACGATCGTTTCGGCGCTGCGGATGTATCGGTCGTACCGGTCGAGGCGGCGTTGACCGGGGATCCCGCCACAACGCTGCGATACGGACATGCCGAATGCGCCCCCTACGCCTACGGAGTGATCGCGCATATCTTTTCGCAAATCCGCCGTGCGACGGTGGGATACTAAGGAGGAGACATGAAACGATCGATTCTCGTCATTTGTTCGAGTGCGGTAGTGATAGCCGGAGGATACAAGATTCCCGAACAGTCCCTGGAAGGGATGGCCCTTTCAGCCGCACGCATCGCACACGGAACCGGTGCCGACACCGCCTATTACAACCCGGCCAATATGGCCTTCCTCGTTCCACAACTGCATTTCCTCGAAACCGATTTGACCTTTGTGACATTGCCGAAAATCGATTACGACGGCATGCAGATCTTCCCTCCGGCCACGATCGTACCGGCCGATGCCAAGAGCGAAAAGGAATTCGCGGTATTCCCTACCTTTCATTACGTCGACCGTGCACACGGGAAATGGCGCTGGGGAGTGAGCCTCACCGCTCCGGTGGGACAGACCCATCGATGGCATTCCCCGATACAGGGGGCATTCGCCCAAAAATTCTATCTCATGACCGCAGAGCTCAACCCTTCGCTCTCTTATCGACTCAGCGACACTCTCGCCATCGCCGCGGGGCTGCGCCTCGTCTATAGCGAAGGGGAGGTCGACAGCGACGCAAACGCGATCGGTGTCCCGATCAAAAGACAAATGAAAGGCGACACCGTCGAAGCGGGGTACAACCTGGCGCTAGCATGGCATCCGGGCAACGGCTGGGAACTGGGAATCACTTACCGCTCCAAAATCGATCTGGCCGAAAAAGGAACGGCCAATCTCTACCTGGGAGGCGCGGGCAACCGCTACAGCGCCCGGGTCACCGTCCCCATGCCCGCCGCTTTGGATATCGGAATCGCCAAGAGTTTCGACAATTGGACGGTGGAACTCGATTACGAACGGACCTTCTGGTCCTCGTACAAAACCCTCGATTTCCGATACGATACGCCGATCCCCCCCGCACTCGTTCCCTATTTTGACGATCCCAAACCCAAAAACTGGCGCGACACCAATACCTATCGTCTGGGGATCACCTACCGCTACAGCGACCGGCTCACTCTAATGGGAGGGCTGGCCTACGACGAGACTCCGGTACCGGCCCACTCACTGAGCTACGAACTTCCCGATGCCGATGCCTGGATCGTCAGCGCCGGATTCCGCTGGAAACAAAACGATCATCTCCACTGGGGCGTCGCCCTCCTCTACGACCACAAGAAAAAGCGGACGATTACCCTGCAAGATCGCAACGAATACGGAATCGACGGAACCTTCAAACACGAACAGGCGATTCTCGTAACCGCCGGATTCGAATACACCTTCTGACGAGGGAGACGATGGGGAAGCTGCAGTATCGCTACAACAACTTTTATGAGATGCTCTTCGAGCAAGCGCATAAACGCCCCCGCAAAAAAGCCCTCTTTGTCGGTGACCGGGCCGTACCGTACCGGGAGCTCCTCGATCTGGTGGATCGTTTCGCGGGCTATCTGCACGGCATCGGCGTCCGGCCCGAAGATCGGGTGGCGATCTTCATGCGCAACTCGCTCGAATTCGTCGTAGGGATCCTGGCGATCTCGAAGGTAGGAGCGATCACTGTTCCGATCAATACCTTCCTCAAAGCTGAAGAGCTCGACTATATCCTCCAAGACAGCGGAGCCAAGGTACTGCTGGCCTCCGCGACACACGAAAAGGTGATCCACGACTCCCAAGCCGCCGTACGGTGCCGCGCCATCGTCTGGGAAGGGGGACTCCGCCTGGCTGAAGATCCCCATATCTCCTTCGAAGAGGCCTTCGAAAACGGGGAGATCCACCGTCCCGTGATGCGCACACTGGACGAACTGGCGGTCTTTTTCTACACCTCGGGAACCACCGGCAAACCAAAAGGAGCGATGCTCAGTTACAAAAACATCTTCTCCAACGCCCAGTCGGCGGTCGAACTGCTCCATATCACCCCCAAAGACCGCAATATCGTCTTTTTGCCCATGTTCCACTCCTTTACCTTTTCGATCGGAACGATCCTCCCCCTCTACGCCGGGATGAGTATCGTCATCATCCCTTCGGTACGTCCCTTTAGCAACATTTTCAAACAGATCCTCACCAAACGGGTGACGATCTTCTTGGGGGTCCCCGACGTCTACAACGCCCTGGCAAAAGCCAAACTCCCCTGGTATTTCATGGCCTTTCACCGGCTGCGGATCTTCGTTTCCGGGGCCGCGGCATTGCAACCCAAGACCCTCGAAGCGATGCAGCGAAAATTCCGGCGGACCAAAATGCTCGAGGGGTACGGCCTGAGCGAAAGCTCCCCGGCGGTGTGCATCAACCCCCTGCACAAACAAAAACCCCGATCGGTGGGCCCCGCGATGCCGGGATACGAAATCAAGATCGTGGACGAAAACATGCTCGAACTCCCGCGGGGCGAAGTGGGGGAGATCATCATCCACGGCGACAACGTCATGCAGGGCTACCTCAACCGACCCGAGGCAACCGCCGAGACGATCGTCAACGGCTGGCTGCGTACCGGAGACATGGGGTATATGGATGAAGAAGGCTACCTCTACATCGTCGATCGGAAAAAAGATCTCATCATCTCCAAGGGGATCAACATCTACCCCCGGGAGATCGAAGAGGTGATCGACCGCTATCCGGGGGTGGGAGTCAGTGCCGTGGTGGGGATCCCCGACGAAAAAAGCGGCGAAATCCCCGTCGCCTACATCGAACCCGACGAGGAGGGGCCCGCCGTCGATCCGGCGGCGTTGCGACGCCATCTGCGCGAACACCTGGCCGACTACAAAATCCCCCGACAAATCCATCTCGTCGAATCGTTGCCCAAAAACGCCACCGGGAAGGTCCTCAAACGGGAACTTCGCCGCCAAATCACTCACGAGGAGACAGACTAAGGATGAAACGGATTTTCGTAACGGGAGGAGCGGGGTACATCGGTTCGCACACCTGCGTCGAACTGCTCGATGCGGGCTATGACGTGACCATCTACGACAATCTCTCCAACGCCCATGAAGGGGTGATCGACCGGATCGGACAAATCACCGGGAAACGCCCCCGTTTCGTCCAAGGGGACATCCGGGACACCCAGGCACTACGCCAGGCGTTACCCGGACACGATGCGGTGATCCATTTCGCCGGACTCAAGGCGGTCGGTGAGTCGGTGGAAAAACCGTTGATGTATTACGACAACAACGTCAGCGGAACGATCCGGCTCCTGGAAGCGATGGAAGAGGCTTCGATCCGCACGATCGTTTTTAGTTCGTCGGCCACGGTCTACGGAGAACCCGAATTCCTCCCCTTCACCGAAACGCACCCGCTGCGCACCACCAACCCCTACGGACAGACCAAACTGGTCATCGAAGAGATCCTGCGCGATCTTTATCGCAGCGACGGAAGGTGGCGGATCTCGATCCTGCGCTATTTCAACCCCGTCGGCGCACACGAAAGCGGCCTCATCGGCGAAGATCCCGAAGGGATCCCCAACAACCTCATGCCCTTTATCGCTCAGGTGGCGGTCGGAAGACGGGAGAAGCTGCATGTATTCGGCGGAGATTACGATACGCCCGATGGGACCGGAGTGCGGGACTATATCCATGTGGTCGATCTTGCCCAAGGGCACCTCAAAGCCCTCCAGGCCCTCGACGAGCCACAATGTGAAGCCTTCAATCTCGGACGGGGGGAAGGGTGCAGCGTTTTGGAGATGATCCGCGCCTTCGAAGAGGCCTCGGGTCGGACGATCCCCTACGAGATCGTCGATCGCCGCCCCGGGGACATCGCCTCCAGCTACGCCGACCCGCGCAAAGCGGAGGAAATTCTCGGCTGGGAAGCGACCCGCGATCTACTGCAAATGTGTGCCGACACCTGGAACTGGCAATCGAAAAATCCGCAAGGATACAAAAGCCCCGAGAACTGATCAACCCCGGCGACGGGGACGCCGGGTACGGAAATTCCCCCGCCCGTAGCGGGGTTTGCCCCGTCTGTTCCCCTGCGGACAGTCGGCCTGCTTGAGATACCGCTCGATCTCCTCCAGGCTTTTGCCGATCCGGTCGGCTCCCCGAACCGTCTCTTCGTCCCGAAGCGCCCGCAAGAGTCGGGCGGCGAGATTGGTCAGATCGTACTCCTCTTTGAGCGCTTCGAGCAGCGCGAAGTCTTCGGCCGTCGGCTCCAGAGCGTCGATCCGGGAGCGGAGGGTGTCGTCCTTGCGGGAGCGAACCTCCTCGATCCGGGGGATCAGGCGCCCTTCGATCTTGCCTCCAACCGCCTTTTGGATCCGTATCAGCGACGAAAACTCATGCGGAGTCAGGAGCGAAACCGCCGTCCCTTCCCGTCCGGCCCGGCCGGTCCGGCCGATCCGGTGGACGTAGCTTTCGCTGTCAAAAGGAAGATGGTAGTTAAACACGTGGGTGACGTCGTTGACGTCCAATCCCCGAGCCGCCACGTCGGTAGCGACGAGGATCTCCACCGAGGAGCTTTTGAAGGCCCGGATCGTCGCTTCCCGCTGCCGCTGGTCCATGTCGCCGTGCAGGCCCCGCACGTCGTAGCCCTGTGCGGCGAGGAAGTCCCGCAGGCGGTCGACCTCTTTTTTCATCCGGCAAAAGACGATCGCCTTGTCGGGAGTTTTGTAGTCCAGCAGCCGTACGAGTGCGGCGTTGCGTTCGTGCTCGTCGATGACGTAGTAGTATTGGCGGATCTTGTCGTTGGTCACCTGCGCTCCGGTGATCCGTACCGCCGCCGGATCGCGCAGGAGCGTTTGGGCCAGTTTGCGGATCGGGTCGGACATGGTGGCCGAAAAGAGCAGACTCTGGCGCTCTTGGGGGAGATGGCGGATGATGGGCCGGATCGCCTCTAGAAAGCCCATATCGAGCATCTCGTCGGCTTCGTCGAGGACCACGAATCGGGGGGAGAGGGAGATTTTGCCGCTTTCGAGCAGATCGAGGAGTCGACCGGGGGTGGCGATCACCACCGAGGCGTGGGCCACGTGCTGGATCTGCCGGCTGTAGGAGCTTCCGCCGTAGACGGTGGCGGTGCGGATGCCGAGTTTCTTGCCGAAACGGTAGATCTCGTCGCTGACCTGGGTGGCCAGCTCCCGGGTCGGGACGATCACAAGTGCTTCGGGACGTCCGGTCCGCTCGAGGCGCTGGAGGATCGGGAGGGCGAAGGCGGCGGTTTTGCCCGTTCCGGTATGGGCCTGGGCGATCAGGTCTTTGCCTTCCAGAATCAACGGGATCGCCTGAGCCTGGACCGGACTGGGTTCACGAAAACCCGCTTCGCGGATCGCTTCGAGGAGTTCGGGGCGGAAATTGAATGTTTCGAATGTCATGTTGCTCACTTTCGGGGTAACGGAGCAAAAGCATCGCGTCCAAACGGGGCATGCTATCGGAAACTCGGAAGAATCAAACGCAGGCGGTCGTATCGTCGCTTTTGTGCGGCTACCGGAATAGGTTTTCCATTTCGTCTCTTTGCCGCGACACGCGACGCTCAAGCCAAGAGGGGGAACGGTTGGGGGGATTGTAGCGGCTTTGGGGAAATGATGCAAGGGGAGCTTTGCTACCCAGGTAGCATCCCGATCGGCGCAGCTGTGCTATGGTCAATACAAACCCGCCGCACGGAAACGGGAGGAGAACGACCGATGCGGTGACGAAGAAGGAGGAAACAATGGACAAAGAAAAACAAAAGGTGCTCCTGGAAATCGCCCGCAAGGCGATCGCCGAGGAGCTCACCGGCAAAAAGCTGATCGACCGGGAGGCGCTGCTGCGCGAATACCCCTGGTTGGCCGAGCCCGGCGCGGCCTTCGTGACGCTCAACGAGAATCATCAGTTGCGCGGGTGCATCGGATCGATCGTTGCCCATCAACCGCTGATCGACGACCTGATCCACAACGCCAAAGCCGCTGCTTTCAACGATCCGCGCTTCCGTCCGGTACGGCCGGAGGAATACGACAAGCTGGAGATCGAAATCTCCCTGCTCACTCCCCCGCAGGAGATCCCCTATACCGACAAGGCCGATCTACGCCGCAAGATCCGGCCCGGCGTCGACGGGGTGATCCTGCGGCTGGGGAACTACCAGGCGACCTATCTCCCCAGCGTCTGGGAGCAGCTGCCCGATTTCGACCTCTTTTTCGCCACCCTCTGCCAAAAGGCGGGGCTGGCCCCAAACTGCCTGGATATGCATCCGGTGATCTATACCTACCAGGCCGAAAAGATCAAGAAGGAGAGCCATGACTAAAACCGTGACCCCCGTAGAGGAGCGGGGATATTCGGACTTTTATCGCAAAGAGGGGGAGCGGATCGTCTGCGAGCTCTGCCGCCACTACTGCAAACTCAAAGAGGGGCAGGTGGGCATCTGCGGCGTCAACATGAACGACGGCGGACGGCTCAAAACCCTCGTATATGGCAAGGTTTCGGCGCTCAATATCGATCCGATCGAAAAAAAGCCCCTCTACCATTTCCTGCCCGGCACCACCGCCCTCTCGCTAGGGACGGTGGGGTGCAACTTCAAATGCCCCTTCTGCCAGAACTGGCAGATCTCCCAGAGCAAGGAGATCGAAGCGGGCTACGAGGTTACCCCCGAGCAGCTGGTGGCGCTGGCGCTGGAGAAAGGGTGCAAAAGCATCGCCTACACCTACAACGAGCCGACGATCTTCTACCCCTTCGCCCGGGACGTGGCGCTCCTGGCCAAAGAACACGGCATCAAAAACGTCTTCGTCAGCAACGGGCTGGAGACCCCCGAAGTGATCGAGGATATGCAAGGGGTCATCGACGGGTTCAACATCGACATCAAGGGGTTCAACCCGGAGTATTACAAAAAGACCCTCAAAGGATCCCTCGAAGGGGTCCTCGATACCCTCAAGCGGCTCAAAGAGGGGGGCTTCTGGGTCGAGTGCACCACGCTGATCGTCCCAGGGGACAACGACAGCGACGAGGAACTGGGCAAAATCGCCCACTTCATCGCCGACGAACTCGACCCCTATACCCCCTGGCACATCAGCGCCTTCCATCCCGACTACAAGCTTCAGGACAAAGGGCCCACGCCGCTTCAGACGCTGCAGCGTGCCGAGCGGATCGGCCGGGAGGCGGGACTGGCCTACATCTACATGGGCAACGTCCCCACCGACGGCATCACCCACTGCCCCGGCTGCGGCCTGGAGCTGATCGTCCGCCACGGCTATCACGTGGTCAAAAACGTCCTCGAAAATGGCCATTGCCCCGCCTGCCATCGGGCAATCGAAGGGGTCTGGGCCTGAGAAACAGGTTTCTCAGGGATGAAGGATTGAGAATGGAAGATGGAGAATGAATCGGAGAGACTTTATGCGGGGGATCGCTTATTTGATAAGTGTTCCCTCTCTCCTCCATGCCTCATCGAGCGATAGAACAGACAAGAAGAAGGAGCAGAAAATGAGCATACGCATCGCGGGAAACATGGGGGCTTTCTACCCGGGAAGCTGCGCCGAGATCGACCGGATGATCGATCACTTCAACGGCATCCTGGACGAAGCCCTGACGGACAAAAGCGTGCTGGAAGCCAAACCCCGAGCGATTATCGCCCCCCACGCGGGCTACGTCTACAGCGGCTTCACCGCCAATGTCGCCCACCGGATCCTGGGCAACAGCCTACCCAAGCGGGTGGTGGTGATCGGTCCCAGCCACCACGTCTATTTCGAAGGAGTTAGCGTGGGGCTCCACGATCTGTATCAGAGCCCCTGCGGCGACGTCCCCGTCGACCGGGCCTATGCCGAGGAGCTGGCGCGGCGTTTCGGGCTGGTTTTCGTCCCCGAAGCCCATGAAAAGGAGCATAGCACCGAGACCCAGATCCCCTTCGTCCACCATTACGAACCCGAGGCGAAGGTGGTGGAGCTGATCTACGGCCGGATCGACTACACGGCCTTGGTGCCGATCATCGACGCGATCCTGGCCGATCCCGACAACGCGGTGGTGATCAGCTCCGATCTGAGCCACTTCTACACCCTGGAACAGGCCAAACGGCTGGACAACATCTGCCTCGCCGGAGTCGCCGAAGAGGATGTCTCGCTCCTGGACAAGGGGTGCGAAGCCTGTGGAATCCTGGGGATCAAGGCGATCGTCGCCGTGGCGAAAGAGCACGGCTGGAAGACCCAGCTGCTCGATTACCGCACCAGCGCCGACGCCAGCGGCGACACCAGTCGCGTCGTGGGATACATGAGCGCACTGATCCTCCCCTGACAGACCGCGCCGGGAAGTCGCAAGATGTGTCGCCTTCGGCGACGTTATTAGTCTATTGGTGTATTGGTATATTGGAGGCAGGGCTTTCGCCCTGCATTGCGGGACTAAAGTCCCGCCTCCAATAGAACGCGTTGTGAAACAACGCACCGAAATCCAAAATTCAACATCCAAAATCCATCATCAAACCGCTCCGCCACGCGTCGCCTCACCAATTCTCAATTCTCAACTCTCCAAAATCCTCAAGCATTGCTCATACGGTGCCTTCCGATCGGGGAAATAAACGGAGTAGCGAAAAAAAGAAAGGGGGATGGACGGGAAGTCCGTCCGTAGAAGATGTTTCCGGGGAGGAAGGGGTCCGTCAGACTCCCGCTTCTTCCCGGCGCTGGAGATACTCCCAGCGCTCGTTGACCTCTTTTTGAATCATATCGATGACGTGGCGGTTTTCGGGCTTGAACAGGTGCTTGTAGCGCCCCTGGGCCGCCAGGTATTCTTCGACCGGAATGACGTTTTTGGGCCGGTAGAGGATGTTGAGCTGCCGACCGTCGATGATCTCATAGATGGGGAACATCAGGCTGTCGGTGGCCAGATCGGTGATATTGATCGTATCTTTGGGGTTGAATTTCCACTCGGTGGTACAGGCGCTCACGGTGTTGATGAAGCAGGGCCCTTCGGTCTCGAGGGCTTTTTGGAACCCTTTGGCCATGATCTTCCACTTGTTGGGGGCCAGTTGGGCCACGTAGGGGGCACCGTGAGCCGCCATGATCGCGACGATGTCTTTTTTCTTCTGCTTTTTCCCGTAGCTCACCCGGCCCGCCTGGGCGGTGGAGGTGTGGGCCCCGACCGGGGTGGCCGAAGAGCGCTGACCCCCGGTGTTGGCGTAGTTTTCGTTGTCGAGACAGATGTAGGTGACATCGTGCCCCCGCTCGATCATCCCCGAGAGCCACTGGAATCCGATGTCGTAGGTCGCACCGTCTCCCCCGAAGGCAACGAATTTGACCGGTGCGTCGGGGTCTTTGAGGGTCCCTTTGCGTTTGCGTGCTTTGTACATCGCCTCGGCACCCGCTGCGGCGGTGGCGGCGTTTTCGAAGCCGATATGGATCCAGGAGGTGTCCCAGGAGGTGTAGGGGTAGACCGCCGTACAGACCTCCAGACATCCGGTGGCGCTGGCGATGACCAGGTTGTCGTCGGTAGCGTTCATCAACTCCCGGACGATCATCGAGTGGGCACAGCCGGGGCACAGCAGGTGCGCCCCTTCGAAACGTTCGTTGGCGGTGGAAAATTCTTTCAGGTTTTTGATCGAGGTCAGCGCCATCATTTACTCCTTTTCATCTCGTAAAATCCCAGTTTGGGACCGCGCAGGCCGCTGAACTGCTGCAGCGGAGTGGTGATGTATCCCACGTCGGCGTGCCCTTTTTGCTCCCGGAAGATCGCCTTGGCATCCTCCAGAGAGAAGTCCCGTCCCCCCAGTCCGTAGATGAAGTTGGTAATGAGCGGACGGTGGGGAGAAGCGTACATCGCGGCGCTCACTTCGTTGAAAAGCGCCCCCATGGCTCCCATCGGGCAGGAGCGATCCAGGACCGCCACCGCCTTGACGTTGGCCAGGGCGTCGCGGATTTCGTTGAAAGGGAAGGGGCGGAAGACCCGGGGAGCGACGACTCCGGCCTTGAGCCCTTCGCTTTCTCTGAGCTGTTTGGCCGCCAGCAGTGCCGTTTCCACCGTCGAACCGAGCGCCACGATGGCCACTTCGGCATCCTCCATCAGGTAGCTCTCCAGCCGCTTGTACTCCCGGCCGGTTTTTTCCTTGAATTCGGCGAAGACCCGATCGATCACCGTGTACGAATCCATCAGTGCGCGATGCTGCTTGGCCTTGTGCTCATAGTGCCAATCCTCCTCAGTCTGGGCCCCGTAGGTGACCGCACGGGTAAAATCGAGCATCTCGTCGACCGGCTTGTAGTCCCCGATAAAGGCGTAGGCCTCGTCGTCGCTGAGGGGATAGACGTTCTGGGCGGTGTGGGAGGTGAGGAATCCGTCCTGGTGCACCATCACCGGGAGACGGACGTTGATGTCTTCTCCGATTTTGAACGCACAGAGATTCAGATCGTAGGCTTCCTGGGCGTTGAAGGCGTCCAGCTGGATCCACCCGCTATCACGCCCCGCGTACATGTCGCCGTGATCCCCCCGAACGTTCAGCGGAGATGCGATGGCCCGGTTGACCACGTTGAGGATGATCGGCAGGCGCATCCCCGAAGCCTGATAGAGCACTTCGATCATCAGCATGAATCCCTGCGAAGAAGTGGCCGTAGCCACCCGGCCGCCTGCCGCCGCCGCACCGACGCATCCCGACATCGCCGCATGCTCCGACTCGACCATGACGAATTCCCCGTCGATGTAGCCGTTGGCGACGAACGCTCCGTAATTCTCGACGATCGGCGTCGACGGGGTGATGGGATATGCGGCGACGACATCGACCTGCGCCTGCCGCAGCGCCTGAGCAGCGGCGTAGTTGCCGTCCCAGACTTCGACTTCGTTGAGTTCCATTTTTTCAGCCATGATACTTCCTTACTTCTTCTCTTTCTTTTTCTTCTCGGGCCATTTGGCGAGGGCCGCTTCGGGCTCTTCCGCTTCGGAGAACATCAGAAGCGATTTGGGATTGGTGGGGCACACTTCGACGCAGACGCCGCACCCTTTGCAGTGGTCGTAATCAATCCCCAGCATCTGTTTGTCCCGGGAGATGATCGAGGTATCGGGGCACCAGACCCAGCAGTTCTGGCAGTCGATGCAGATATCCCGGTTATACACCGGCTTGATCACCCGCCAGGAGGCGACGGTGGCGGTATAGCTGCTGAAGTCGCTGTAAGGGCGCTCTTCGGGGCGGATATGGGCGACGTTCTCTTCCATCGGAACCTCGAACGATTCGAGGATCACCCCCTGGGTCACCTCGTCCCAGCCGACCAGCTCCTCGGCACCGAGCTCGCGAATTCCGCGTCGATCTGTCGCTAATACACCTTTCATCGTTGATCCTTTATTTTACTTCGTTGTAGGCGCGGGTGATCGCTTCCATGTTGGCGTCGATGATCTTCTGGGGGAATTTGGCCAAAACCCGCTTCATGCTTTCGAGAAACTCGTCGAGTTGGAACATCCCCGAAACTTTGACGAAGGCGCCCAGCATTGGGGCGTTGGGGATCGCCCGACCGATCGTATCGAGAGAAATCTGCATACAATCGACCGTATAGACCCGGTCTTTTTTGTCCTGGAGCTCGGGGATCTGGGCAATCAGCTCCGTTTTGTCCAGGTGGGTGGTGATGATGTATTTCGTCTCGGGTTTGTCGTTTTCGGTGATATTGTCGGTAAAGGCAAGCGCCGGGTCAATCACAAGTACGTAATCGGGGCGCATGAACTTGGCGTGGTTGATGATCGGCTTATCGTCGATCCGGTTGTAGGCCCGCATCGCCGCACCGCGTTTGGCGGAACCGTAGAGGGCAAACGCCTGCACCTGCTTGCCGGTGCGGGACACCACGTCTCCAAGTCCTTTGGCACCGGTCACGGCGCCCTGCCCGGCACGGGAGTGCCATCGAATCTCGATCATAAATCCTCCTGCTTTGCGGAATGAAGTCTATTGTAATGGCTTGAGCTTAAAGGAGCCTTGTTTATCCCATTTTTTAAACTCTGTGCGGATATGGTGTAGCGCTTCGAAAAGGTCGCGCGCCAACGGGACGTCGTACGGGACCAGTTCCGCCTCCAAAGCGTACCCCCAGAGCATCCCCACTGCCGCGACGCCGGCCGAGCGGGCCGCTTCCAGATCCATGGGGGTGTCTCCCACCATCACACATCGGGAGGATTCCGCCCCCATGATCTCCAGTGCCCTGTGGATCGGCTCGGGGTGGGGTTTGTGCCGAGCGACGTCTTCGCTTCCCACCAACACTTCGAAGTATCCCATCAAGCCGAAATGTTCCATCAGCTCCCGGGAATAGCGGCCCGTTTTGGTGGTGACGATCCCCAGTCGGGCGAAACGGGACGCCTCTTCGATCGCCTCCCGGACGCCGGGCAGCAACACCGTCTTGGCCGTATGGACCCGGCGATAGTTCTCCTTGTAGGTGCGGACGTATGCGTCGATCCGGTCCTCCGCGACCCCCAGAGCGCGATACATGTCGGCCAGAGGATGGCCCACCAGCGCCGTGATCGCCTCGGGATCGGGCACCGATCCCCCCAGGAGCTCGAAACTCCGCCGGAAGCTCTCCAGGATCGCCTCGGTGGAATCGATGAGGGTCCCGTCGAGGTCGAAAAGGATGACGCTTCGCGTGTCATTGGTCATTGGGCATTGGCCATTGGGAAGATTTCTCTACTGAAGGACATATTTTGACTCCTTTTTATTGATACATCTAACAGCCGATATAGCAGATATATAGGGCGATACAAAAACTGTCAAATCCTGCGGTATCGCACCGAAGGCTTCAACCCCACCCAATGACCAGCGACCCATGACTAATGACTTCAATCCTTGATCTTCCAGTCGATAAAGTTGTGTTCGATCCCGATGATCGAGGGGCTCACCCCTTCGATCCGACGGCTGACGGCGGTGATGCTGTCGGGGATATAGAGAAATACGTAGGGGTGGTCGGCTACGATGAGGCGGAAGATTTTTCGATAGATGGCGCCGAAAGCCTCGGGATCCACGATCGATTCGCTCTTTTTGATGAGCTGGTCCACCTCGGGGTTGTGGTATCCCACGAAATTGAATCCCCCCTTTTTATCGCCGTCGCTGTGCCAGATCGGGTAAGCATCGGGGATGAGCGAGAGGCTCCACCCCAGCAGCACCGCCTCGAAATGCCTGGGGAAGACCACCGTATTGAGGAACGCCTGCCACTCCATGGTGCGGATTCTCATCTCCACGCCGATTTTGCGCAGTTGCTGTTGGATGATCTGTGCTGCGTAGATCCGCGTCATATTGCCGGTATTGGTCACGAGAGTGAAACGGAGCGGATGCTTGGGAGTGTATCCGGCTTCCAGAAGGAGCGCTTTCGCCCGCTTAGGATCGTAGGTTTCGGGCCGGAAATCACTCGGATACGCCGGGCTGCCGGGCATGAACGGACCGTAACACGGTTTCCCGTGACCGAAAAAGAGCAGATCGACGATCTCCTGCCGATCGATCCCCAGAGCGATGGCGTGGCGGACCCGGGGATCGCGGAACTTGGGATCACGGAGGTTGAATCCCAGATAGGTATAGCTGTGGGAAGGTTGCTCGTAGATTTTGTATCGTTTTTTGAACTCCTCCCCCACCTGACGGTCCAGCTGCAGGGGGCTGAGTCCACCGATGTCGAGTTTGCCCGCCTTGAGCATCATGAATTCGGTAGCGGGATCACCTATATAATGGTAGATCTGCCTCCGAATGAACGGAGGATGCTCATAATACCGATCGTTCGCTTCCAGGACGATCCGCCGGTTGATCCCGAACGGCTTGCGCATCCGATAGGGGCCCGTCCCCACGGGGAGCTTGTTGAGCCTGCTGCGCATGGGATCGCTCTCCTTCTCCCACAGATGGGCCGGAAGCATCCCCATCATCCAGATCGAAAGGGCCTTGAAATAGGGGCGGCTGTAGCGGACCCGGACGGTATGGGGATCGACGATCTCCACTTCTCGAACGTATTTGAAGTCGCTTTTGTAGGGAGTGACCACTTTCTTGGAGCGCATCATCTCGTAGGTGAATTTCACGTCCCGGGCGGTAAATGGAGCTCCATCATGCCACACGACCCCTCGGCGCAGATGAAAAAGCAATGTGCGATTGTCCTCGAATCTCCAGTCGGTCGCCAGATCGGGAGCGATGGAGCCGTTGGCGTCGAATTTGACCAGTCCGTTGAAGATCCAGTCGGTGATCTCGCTGCTGGCACTGTCGGTGGCTAGCAGCGGGTTGATCCGGGTCGGGGAAGAGGACATCGAGCGGTGGAAGTCCCCGCTTCCCGCACCCAGCGACGCGACCAGAAGTACCAGCAGGAGGAATGCCCGCGTCACAAGGATCCTTTCGCTCTTTTTGCGCCGATTGTACCACACTCCTTCCCCTTTTTTCACATGCGGTGATGAATAATATATATAAGTAATAAAAATAATTTAACATTCTTTTCAGCTTTTAACATCACTTT
>JALWKO010000050.1 GCA_027081405.1 Campylobacteraceae bacterium
AAACTGGTGGCCACCCCCGGCCATCCTCTCTACAACGGTGCCCTGTGCCGATTGCTCAACAAAGAGATCCATGAAGCCCCCCGGATCACGACCCCGAGGATCGACGGGAAAGCGGTAAGCATGGACGAAGCGCTGGAGGCGATCGCCGAGGCGCTGGGGGTGGAGAAGAAACTGCTCTGGCGGGGATCGGGCAATTTGGGGGTGATGCAGCAGGTGACCGATCTGCTGATGGAAAAAATCGGCGGAACCCTCACCCACGGATCGCTCTGCGACGGCCCGGGACAGGCGGGGATCCGGGAAGGGAGGGGGATCAACCGGCAGCTCCCTCCCGAGCAGATCGCCAAGGCCGACGTCATCGTCGTCTGGGGGCGCAACCTCCCGGTGACCAACGCCCACCTCATGCCCCTCATCGAAGGGAAAACCCTCGTGGTGATCGATCCGGTCCGCACCACGCTGGCGAAAAAAGCCGATCTGCATATCCAGCTCAAACCCCGCAGCGACGTCTATCTGGCCCTGCTGCTGGCCCGTTTCATCACCATGGAGGACAGCCAGAACGACGAATGGCTCGGGGAGTGGGGGACGGAGTTCGACGAATTCTACGACTTCACCCGGACCTTCCGGATCAAAGCGCTGCTGGAGTATATGGGGCTGAGTCTGGATGATATGGGGGACCTGCTTTTGCTGCTGCAAAAAGAGCGGGTCGTCTTCCTCGTCGGCGGCGGGGTGCAGAAATACTCCATCGGCCACTACACCCTCTGGGCGATCGACTCGCTGGCGGCGACGCTGGGGCTTTTCGGCCGGGAGGGGTGCGGCGTGAGCTTCCTGGGGGAGTCGCGGCAGGGCTTTGACAATCCCTTCGCCGTCAAGACCCCCACTGTGCCGATTGTGACCGCTCCCTTCGACCGTTTCGAGACGGTTCTGGTGCAAGGGGGCAATCCGGCGGGAAGCATGCCCGGCAGCGGCGAAGTGATCGAAAAGCTGCAAAAGGTGAAAAATCTGATCTATTTCGGCCTCTACGAGAACGAAACCAGCGAACTGGCCCGGATCGTCCTGCCGGCCAAAAGCTTTCTCGAAAAAGAGGATCTGCGCCTGAGCTACGGCCATCATGCCGTGACGCCGATGCATAAAGCGATTGAGAGCGAGATCGGTATCAGTGAGTACGATTTCACCGCCGAGATGTTCCGGCGTCTGGGGCTGGAGGGATTGAAAAGCGAAGAGGAGTATATGCAGATCTGGCGGGATCAGTGTCTCGAGCGCGACGGCAAACTGCTGCTGCCCGATTACGAGGAGCTCCCCTACACGGAGGGATTTGGGGAGGATGGGGGAGAGGAGTTCGTCTTTATGGACGATTTCGACGACGATTTCGAAGACACCCGCCGTTTCCGCAAAGCCCGCAAGCTCAAAAACAAAGAGGAAGCGATTACAGAATATTGGCTTCTTACTCCCAAACAGAGCCACTCCCTCAATACCCAGTTTGAGCGTTCTGAGCGGATCCACCTCCCCCCCGAAGCGGGCTTCGTAGAGGGGGAGAAGGTCCTCGTCTTTTCCGAATACGGGGAGATCACCCTCGTCGCCCACGTCGACGAGCGGCTCCGGCGTGACTGCGTCCTGATCCTCGCCGGAACCAGAGGGGTCAACCACCTCACCCCGCCGATGCTTAGCGAAGAAGGGGACGGGGCCTGCTATCAGGAGGTGAAGGTGAAAATAGTGAGGAGTGAGGAGTGAGGAATTTTGGTGCGCCGCATGGCAGCGCAGTCCAAATGAGAAATGAGAAATTTCGGTGCGCCGTGAGACGGCGCGATTTGATGATGGATGATGGATTTTGGATGTTGGATTAAAAGATGTTGTAGCGCAACGTCTCCGTATGTCTAACAACTAGCGACTATCGACTGGTGACTAGCGACGTTGCCGAAGGCAACACGATTCGCGACGTGAGGCCCGTAGGGCCGTGCTTGCGACTATTGACTTAATGTTTTCCCCTTCATTTGTTTTTCTTTGTTCACGCGACAAAGAAAAACGAAACGAAGCAAAGAAAAAGAAAACGCGAGGTACTGGCGTCTGGGTGGAGATACCATGCTTTGGCGAAACCGTCTAGCGGGATTGTGATCCCATTAGGGAATGGAGGATTGAGAATGGAGAATGGAGAATTTTGGGGCGCCGCAGTATTTGAATGAGAAATGAGAAAAGAGAAATGAGAAATTGCGGGGCGTTGCGTTGCAACGCGTATTTTTGGAAGCGGGAATTCATTCCCGCATTGCAGGGCGAAAGTCCTGCCTCCAATACACCAATAGACCAATAACGTCGCCGAAGGCGACACTTCTTGCGACTACGCCGTAGATGCCGCTTTACATTCTCCCCCCGTCGCCTCTTCGAAGATCCTTCGGCTCTCTTCACTGTGGAAGATGAAGGTTACCTCCATTTCGGGGTGGCTCTCCAGAAATTTCCGTACGGTCCGGCAGGCGATCCGGGCGGCCCGGTCGGCGGGGAAACCGTAGATTCCGGTGGAGATGGCGGGGAAGGTGACGCTGCGGCATCCGAGCTGCCGGGCGAGAGAGAGGCTGTTGCGGTAGGCGTCGGCCAGGAGCAGGTCGCACACTTCTTCGCCGCTGCAACGGCCCCAGATGGGACCCACGGTGTGGATCACGTAATGCGAGGGCATCCGCCCTGCCGTGGTGGCGACCGCCTGGCCGGTGGGGAGGCTGCCTGGGAGCCGTTCGCGTCGGATCCGTTTGCACTCCTCCAGGATCTCCGGTCCGCCGGCGCGGTGGATCGCCCCGTCCACCCCGCCTCCGCCCATGCAGGAGGAGTTGGCGGCGTTGACGATGGCGCAGCTTCCCTCCCGGGTGATGTCTCCGGTTTTGATCTGAATGGGCAATTTTTTCCTCCAGACAAATTAGAAATGAAGAGTTAGAAATGAGGAATTTTGGGGCGTTGCGTCGCAACGCGATTGCTTGGAAGCGGGACTTCAGTCCCGCATTGCAGGGCTGAAGCCCTGCCCCCAATGACCAGTGACCAATGACGAATGACGTTGCCGAAGGCAACACGATTCGCGATGTGAGGCCCGAAGGGCCGTGCTTGTGACTTTAACTCTGCCGACTGCCGACTGTCGACTGCTTCGCCCAAAACTCCTCACCAACAGAAAAATTATAACCACTTCACACCCCAGCAGGAGCCAGTGCAGATCGTAGACTTTGGCTTCAGGGGTTGTGATGCCTTGGTGTAGAGGAGCCGGCTGTGCCGGCGAAGAAGAATCAACGAGTGATTGGACCTCCATTTCTTTGGATAAGTAGAGTGATTTTTTGGAAATGGATCCCCAAATATATAAGCAAAAATACAGCTTGTCCAGGTACAATGCCTGTCGATTTTGATAGATTTTGTATGAGATCTTAAGGAGATAGGCAATGAAAAAAATATTTGTTTTGACGTCTATCGTTCTGGTGTTGGTACTGAGCGGATGCAACGCTAAAAGCGAAGCCAAAAATACTGAGCACAACACAAGCGTCAATTCCCAACGATCTGATTCTGCAAAAGCGATGGATAGCGATCTCTTGCCGGAGGGAGGAGGGAAAAAACTTCCTATGTTCTAGGCAATTACCACTAAACTGGAGGTGTGGAGGTGTAACAGTGTACTTTTGCCTTTGGGATGAACAGTGATCAAGATTTGTCGAGAGTAAGGGGCAACTTGCCCAAAATTTTAGAACTAACATAACAAGGAGATGAAAATGAGAAAAATCTTTGTACTTGCGTTGATTTTGGCTTTGGGGATGGGAGTGAGCGGTTGCGGGAAACAACGGACGCACCACTTCGAAAAAACAAATCCTGATAATGATGTACCGATGCCTTAAGAGATGATTTAGGGAAAAATCTTTGAGTGCATAGTTGAAAACTGAACGATACCGGGGTGGGTCGGCTACGCAACGCTATACCCATTCCGGTTAAATATTATCGTCTTTTCCTCTCAAAACTCTTCACCAAAAAAGCAATGATAACCAGTTCGCACCCTAGCAATAGCCAGTGCAGATCGTAGACTTTTGCTTCGGGGGTTGTGATACCCCGGTGTTCCAGAAGTTTGTAAAAAAGCCAGGAGCCGGCCATGCCGAGGAGGTAGCCGATCTGTTTGGCACTGTCGACCCGGCGCAGCAACTCGTCGTCGTCCAGCGCCAGGGTCTCTGCGCGGACCAGATAACTGCCAAAAGAGAAAGTCACCTGATAGCCCGCATAGACCAGTATCGCTGTCAGCCAGGTGTAAGGCTTGGCAAGAAACCAGAGCACCATTGCCAAGACCACCAGCTCCACCAAAAGGCTGATGCGGAAAAACCAAGGTAGGGTCATGATTCGGCCGTAGAGCTGGGCGACGGCCAGCATCGCCACCGCCAGGGCGATTCCGCCAAGAGAGTAGATCGAAGGGTCCAGGGGCTTGTAGATCGTGAAGATCGTCCCGACGCTGAGCCCCAGAAAGAGGGAGTTGAAAAGTTTGTAGTACACGTACGGCCGCGGCAGTAGCCGCCACCCTTGGGATCGCATCGCGGGGGTGAGTCGGGAGTCCATCGGAGAGCTTTAGAAACGGTATTCGACCCGACCGTACAAGGTCCGCCCCGGAGAGGAGTAGCCGTGGGCGGTTTCGTAATCCCGATCGAGGAGGTTGCGCACGCCAAGGCTCAGATCGAGATGTTCGCCGAAATGCTGTCGATAAGACAGATCGACGAGGGTGTAAGCTCCCAGCGTGAAATTTCCGTAATCGATCCGTTTGGAGAGATAACGCACCCCGGCGCTCACCGTCGCATCGGGCGTGATATGATAGGTGACCCGCAATGTCCCTTCGTTGCGCGGAACCCGCAGGATCGGATTGCCGGCATCATCGGTGAGGGAGAACATATGGGTCCATCCGGCATGGATATCCAGTCCGATCGAAGTGAAACGGTAGCCCCCTTCGATTTCGATCCCGTCGAGGGTGTACGAAGCGGGGCTGTTGAAATAGCTCCAGGTGGCAAAATCGTAATCGAACCGATCCTCAATCCGGTTTCGGAAATAGGTGACTTTCACAAGATCCTCATATCCCAGAATCAGTTCGAGGCTCCGGGTCGATTCGGGTTTGAGGGCGTGGTTGGTGCTGTACTGATAGAGGCTGGGGGCACGATAGGCAGTGGCGTAGTTGGCGGCACAGTACAGCCCGGGCAAGAAATTGGATTGCCGCTTGATCCCGAGCCGATAAGTGGTCTTGCCGGAGAAGGTACTGAAGTCGTCGCGGCGTATCGCCGCGCTCAGGATCGTGCGAGCACCGAGAAGGTCGTCGAAAATATAGCGGTAGTCTCCATAGAATCCCCGGTTGTCGTAAGATGCTTCCGGACTATAGGTATTGCTCCCTTCGTATCGGTTGTAATCGATCCCCAAGCCGATCCGTTGAGAACGATCGATATTCCAGCTGGCATGCAGCGTCGCCCGCTGGCCGTTTCCGTGGAAATCCATCGCTCCCCAGGCCGAATCGTCCATATGGCGATCGATCGTATTGTTGCTCAGCATCCCTTCGACGCGGAAGGTGCCGTCGTCATAGAGCAGTTCGAGCCCTTCGATATGCTCTTGGAATTTCCCTTCGCTGTCGGGATCGTTCGGGTCGATGGAGGGGAATCCCGAGTCGTAATCGAAATTTCCTTCGATACGATGGGCGAACACGGTAGCGGTCAAATCGGGGCCGGCACGCAAAGAGCCGCGGAAATGGTAGGTGTCGTTTCGGTAGTGGTCACTTTCGGCGCCGGAGGGGGCGTATGCGGAAATCGAGTGCGTCCGATAATGATCGGCGCTGAAGAGGAAGCTCCCCGCGGCTCCGGCGGCGGAAAGGTCGATCCCCATTCCTCTGGCAGCGTGTGAGCCCGCTTCGGCCCGGATAGCGACATGGGCTCCGTGATCGGGGCGTTTGGTGACGATGTTGATCACTCCGGCGGCCGCATCGGCGCCCCAGAGGCCGCTTTGGGCGCCTTTGACCACTTCGATCCGGTCGACGGCATCGAGACGCAAATGGGCAAGGCCCGCGGAGAAGGAGGGATCGGTCGGGTCTTTGAGCGGTACGCCGTCGAGGAGGATCAGGATGTTTCCACTGTTCATTCCGCGCAAAAAGAGCCCGGAAATTTGCCCTTCACCGCCGTTGGATGCGGTGGCGAATCCGGTCAGATCGGCAAGCGCCTCCGAGAGGCTCCGGTATCCCCGCTTTTGGATCTCTTCGGCTGTGATGACGGTGACGTCGGCCGTCGTGTCGCGCAGCGGTTCGCTCACCCGGTCGGGGGTGATGGTGATGGTCCCCAGTTCGTCGAGATCGGTCGTGGAGTTTTCATCCGGTGCCGCCTGCAGCGATCCGCAGAGCAGGGCGGCGCACAATACGGAAATGGACAATCGGTTCATATACGGTTCCTTTTTTCGTGTTAAGAATTGAGGGAGTTGAAAAACCTCCGTCATTCCGGGCTTGAGCCGGAATCCAGGGCTCAAAACTCCCATTAAACCGTGGATCCTGAATCAAGTTCAGGATGACGAGAGCGATCGTTCCGGTTTGCCTGAACGTTCAATGTTCGGAAGGGGGAGAGGTTTTGTATTCGTGGTAGAGGAGGGGGCCTTCGCTGTGGCGGTAGCGGGCGTCGATCCCGCACAGACGGTGCAGGGTCGAATACATCGCGATCGTAGCGAGGGAAAAATACCGTTTGCTGTGGCCCCGAAGATGTTTCATGGGAGCTATTCTATCGTCAAAGCCCTTTAACCCAAATCATTCATTGGCCAGTACGTCATCTGCATCGATCATCGGCGGCATGGGCGACACATCCAAAGCCTCGACGCACTTTTCAAGTGCGCCTCCGTTTTGGCTGTGCATACATACACACCGAGCATCGACACATCTGACGCACTTTCTACTGCATGGTTTGGGTTGATGAAATCGGATATAATTAGGCATTTTTCAAAACCAATATGACAGTAGGAGTGTTTATGTCCATCCAACCCGTCACGTCCGTCGAAGCGTTCCGATCTCTGGTGGAGGAGATCCAGTCCCAGGAGGGCTACCGGCAGCCCGTCGCCTTTGGGATCGCCCGGGTCGACCGGGGTCAGAAAAACGCCGACAAGGTGCTGCAGGCCAACTATGCCGTCGTCAACTGGAAAGAGAATTACGGTTCGGCGGCGATTTTCATCCGGGCGCTGCAGGAGGCGCGGGTCGCCGTCGATTTCAGCGGGAGTGAATTCGTCGCGACCCTCAGCGACGAGTTCGTCGCCAACGCCATGGCGGCTTTCGCCCCCTATGTGGCCGAAGCGGTCGGGGACGCCCACCGAAACGTGCAGGTGATCAAAGTCCTCTCGGAGATGGGGGATATCGGCAAAGACTATCGGATCTGCTTCCTTTTCGAAGACGCGGCCCCCAAAAGTGTCGAGGCGGTCTATCTGAAACTCTACGCCCTCTCCCTGGGCAAAGCGCCCCTGCGGGGGGTCAACCTCGAGGGGGCCTTCGGGGTGCTTACCAACGTCGCCTGGGTGGGGAACAAACCCTACGAGCTGGAGTATCTGCGGGAACACGAGATCGAAATGAAACTCAAGGGGACCTTCCCCAACATCGACAGCGTAGACAAATTCCCCCGCTATCTGCAGCATGTCATCCCCGCCGACAACACCCGGATCCTGGACAGCTCCAAAGTCCGCATGGGGGCCCAGCTGGCCCCCGGCACCACCGTCATGCCCGGCGCCAGCTACATCAACTTCAACGCCGGGACCCTGGGACCGGTGATGGTCGAAGGGCGGATCTCCTCCTCGGCGGTGGTCGGAAGCGGCTCGGACGTAGGCGGCGGTGCGAGTATCCTGGGGGTCCTCTCCGGGACGGATGGCAACCCCATCAGCATCGGGGAGAACACTCTGCTGGGGGCCAACTCGGTCACCGGGATCCCTCTGGGAGACGGCTGCATCGTCGATGCGGGGATCGCCGTACTGGCCGGGACCAAAATCCGCATCGACGAGGATCAGCTCGCCAAGATCCGGGAGGCCAACCCCGAGGTGGAGCTGGAGGACAAAACGGTCTTCAAAGGGGCCGAACTCCAGGGGCTCAACGGGATCCACTACCGGATCGATTCCCTCAGCGGCGAAATGATCGCACGCCGCAGCACCCGGGAGGTGAAGCTCAACGAGGAGCTGCATTGATCGAAACGGGGTTTCGATCAAGTGAGGAGTGAAGAGTGAGGAGTGAGGAATTGCGTGGCGCCGCGTTGCGGCGCGATGGAAGGAAGGTGGGACTCCAGTCCCGCATTTGGGGTGCGTAAACGATGAACGGCGGACTGGATCTGAACAAACGGGTCTTTCTCCTGGGGGTGCTGACCCAGAAAGAGGGGGAGACGATCCGGGATACGATCCTGGCGCTGGCCAATACCGGTATGTTCACCCCCAAAGAAGGCAAGCGTATCCGTAAGGAGCTCGAAGCCGAAGGGTATCTTCTGGAGGGGAAACTCACGGTCAAAGGGATGATCGAAGCTAAGAGGGCCGAAGAGGAGTTCCGGCTCTCTTGAGTGAGGAGTGAAAGAGTGAGGAGAGAGCAGTTGAGGTATGATTTTTTACCGTACTCATTCGACAATCACCATTCATCGGCGATCGAAGGGAACAGCAATGCGTATCGATAAGTGGCTCAGCAGCGTCAACGTGGTCAAGCGGCGCACCATCGCCCAGGATATGGTCAAAAGCGGCGTGGTCTACATCAACGGCGTCAAAGCCAAACCCTCCAAAGAGGTGAAGGTGGGCGACCGCATCACCATCGAGTACCTCAAAGGGGCCCGGGAATACGAAGTACTGGCGATCCCCACGACCAGGACGATCCCCAAGAGCAAAAAAGAGGAATACGTTCGTGAGCTTTGAGAGCTCACGGATTGAGAATTGAGAATGGAGAATTGAGAATGGAACATATATCCCAGGTCAAAAAGGCATTCGAGCGGCTCTTTGCCAACGAGATGGCTGAGGAGGAGGCGCGGGATTTTCTGGTGGGTCTCTACGAAAAAGGGGAGAGTCCCGAGGAGATCGCCGCCGCGGCGGACGTGATGCGTGCGCATTCGGTGAAGCTGCCGGTGCCCGAGGATCTGCGCGACAAGCTGGTCGACATCGTCGGCACCGGCGGGGACAAAAGCGGCAGCTTCAATATCTCCACCACCGTAGCGCTGCTGTTGGCCGCTTCGGGGAGCTATGTGGCCAAGCACGGCAACCGCTCCATCACGAGCCGTTCGGGGTCGGCCGATGTGCTGGATGCGCTGGGGGTGCGCCTCGATCTGGATCCCGAGCGGCAGGTGCGCCTGCTGGAGGAGACGGGATTCACTTTCATTTTCGCCATCCACCACCATCCGGCCATGAAGCACATCATGCCGATCCGGAAATCCCTCGATCACCGGACGATCTTCAACATCCTGGGGCCGCTGACCAATCCGGCGGGGGCGCGCAAATACCTCCTGGGGGTCTTCTCCCCGGACTTCATCCGTCCGATGGCCGAAGCGCTGGAGCGGCTCGACGTAATCCGGGCTTTCGTCGTCAGCAGCGAAGACGGGATGGACGAGATCTCCCTGGCGGCGCCGACCCGTTTCGCTTACGTGGAGGGTGGAAAGGTGAGCGAAGGGGTCATCGAACCCGAAACCCACGGATTCACGCGTGCCCCCAAAGAGGCGATTCTCGGCGGGGAGGCCGAGGAGAACGCCGCCATCACCCGAGCGATCCTCGGCGGCGAGGAGCGGGGCCCCAAACGGGACATCGTGCTGCTCAACGGCGCCTATGCCCTCTTTGCCGACGGGAGGGCGCGGGATATCCCCGAGGCGGTCGAGATCCTCATCGACACGATCGAAAGCGGCAAGGCGGCGAAGCACCTGGAGGAGATCGTCCGGATCTCCAACGCGCTGTAATAACAAGTAGCGAGTAACTAGTAACTAGAAACTAGTAACTAGAAATTAGTAACTAGAAATTAGCAACGAGTAACCGATTGACCTTTGTTCACATGATAAAGCGGGGCGAAACCCCATTCCGATGACATTTGGCGACTAGAGACTATCGACTAGCGACTCCCATAAGCAAGGAACCTCGGTGAAATCTTCAGATCCATCAAACGACAAACGACAAACGACAAACGACGTTATCGAGATCGAAGCGGGGTTGGGGGAGCTGGATCGTGTGGTCGACGCGATGCGGCGGATGATCCCCTCCGACGCGGTGATCTCCCTGGAGGGGGATCTGGCAGCGGGCAAAACCACCCTCGTACGGGCGATCGCCGAAGCGGCGGGGACGGCGGGGGCCGTCACCTCTCCCACGTTTTCGCTTCAGCATCGATACGGCGGGGGACTTTTTCACTACGATCTGTATCGGAGCGGTTTCGACGAACTGGCGGAATTGGGGCTCTTGGGGGAATTCGATGCCCCCGGCTGGCATCTGGTGGAGTGGATGGACGATCGGCTCAAAGCCTTTTTAACCGCCGCGGGCTATAATCTCTATCGTGTTTCGATCCTTCCGACGGAGGATCGGCGAATTTACCGAATCGGACCCCTCGATGCATAGACTCGAAGCCAGGCGGCTCAGCAAAACGATCAAAAACAAAACCATCGTACGCGACATCTCCCTGCAAGTGGGCAGCGGGGAGATCGTAGGGCTTCTGGGGCCCAACGGCGCGGGAAAAACGACCACGTTCTACATGATCTGCGGTCTGAGCGACGCGAGCGAGGGGAGTGTGCTCCTCGATGGGGAGGAGATCACCGCACTGCCTCTGAGCCGTCGGGCCCGGATGGGGATCGGCTATCTCCCCCAGGAGTCGAGTATCTTCAAAGACCTCAGTATCGAAGACAACCTCCGTATCGCCGCCGAGGCGACCGACATGGATGCCGCAGCCTCCAAGCGGCGTATCGACGAACTGCTCGAACTCTTCAACATCGAGCCGATCCGGGACCGTCTGGGATTCCGGCTCAGCGGGGGGGAGCGCCGCCGGGCGGAGATCGCCCGTTCCCTGGTGGGGCGCCCCAAGTTTCTACTGCTGGACGAACCCTTCGCCGGGGTCGATCCCATCGCGGTGCTGGATATCCAGGGGATCATCCGACAACTGCGGGACATGGGGATAGGAATTCTTATCACCGACCACAATGTCCGGGAGACCCTGGGGATCTGCGAACGGGCCTACGTGATGCGCGACGGGGAGATGCTGGCTCAGGGGAGCAGCGAAGAGATCGCGGCCGACCCCGAAGTGCGCCGCCATTATCTGGGCGAAGAGTTCCGGCTCTGAATATCGGCATGGATGACAAGCAGATCGCGGACTTTGTCCATTTGTGTTTGCAAGATCTGCAAAAAGCCCGCGAGATGCTATCGGGGATGCCCGCGTTGGTCGACGTACGCACGAGTATCGATGAGACGCCTTTGTCATTATTGTTGCGTTGGTATGAACCCGAAGAGTGTAGTGTTGAGCATCTCGTCGAGGCTATGCGTCTTTTGATTGCTAGCGGTGCGGACGTCAATGCCTACAATGCTTGCGGGAGCAATCCTTTGCACAACGCGATCCGGTCCGGGGTTGTAGAAGCGATCAAGGTATTGCTAGAAAACGGTGCCATCATCGAACCCCCGTTTGGGTTTATGGAAGAGAAGACCCTCCACATTGCCGTAGAAAGCGGTGATGTGGAGATCATGACTTGTTTACTTGAAAAAGGTGCTCAAATCGACGCAAAAAACGGTTTGGGTCAAACGCCGTTGCATTATGCGTCTAGTCAAGACGAAAACGCTCCGATTGTCGAGTTGCTGCTTCGATTCGGTGCCGATCCCAATGCGGCGGACGAGTTTGGTGATACTCCGCTGGATGAGGCTCTCTCAGAAGGTGCTTTGCAGGTGGCCGTGCTATTGAAAAAGTATGGAGCTAGAAGCGGTCATGAACGATAGCCGGCCCACCGCACCGGATTTGTACTGTGTTCCGGTGAAGTGGAAGATCAGTTTTGCGCCCCGTTGAGGGTACATCCCGATCCGTAGAAGGTGCCTTGGTAGTTTTCGCCATGGACGTCGGAGAGTTGGGCGTTGCTGATCTCTCCGGTAGAAGGGTCGTAATTGGCCGAAATTTCGGTGCCGTCATCGGCGTTGGCATGAATGGTACCGTTGCTGTAGGTACCGCTGATTTTGTATGTATGGTTGTCGGAAGTATCATAGGCCAAACCGCTGATTTTTCCCTCGTTGTCGATGTCGATGGAATAGAGCCCCCCTGCACCGTTATCTGCGACGAAGGTCCCCACTACGCGATAGTGTGCGTTGGGGATACCGGCGATGCGATGCACTTCCCATGAGCCGCCGCCTTGGTTCAAACTCCATTGTCCGCTCATCGAATCGGGAGAATCGATCGTTCCGTCAAACTTTGCACCCGTATTGACCGAACCCGATACGGTCATGGTGTCGAGATGGAGCGGATACGGGGTGCGGGTCGTGAAGTATCCTCCGAGATTGTCACTGTAGCCGAGAATGTAAGTTTTCCCATCCTTGGGGGAGATCAGCACTCCCACTTCACCGTTGTCGTCGCCGTCGTAGATGCCTTTAAATGCTCCGGAGTAGGCACACATCAGAGTGGTTTCCAGATGCTGTTTGGCCGTCTCCATAGAGGGGAGTTGGTAGCCCGAAACGTTCTCTTGGAACTGCTGATCGAAATTTTCCGAAGCGAAATCGATGTTTTGCCAATTTTGGGCCTCTTGTCTCGTTTCTTCGGAGATGGTGATTTCGTTGGAGGGATCGTTGTCCTCATCCAGCGCCAGGAGGAAGCGGGTGATGTTGAGTACGGCGGTAGAGTTGACCGTACCGTTTTGGACCAGATCTACCGGAGTGGTAAGCGAACTACACGCTACCGTGCCCAGTACCACGCTGCCGACGGAGAACGTGACAGTGTTGCCTTCTTCACACTGATAGCTTCCATTCTCTCCGGTCAATCCGTGGATCGCGCCCGATTGATATTTCAGACCGATGACATTGGTATCCCGGAAATTTCCCGCGACGGTTTTAGCGGAGCTTGTTCCTCCGTTGTTGGTCGAGCCGTTGTTTCCACCGTTATTTGAACCGCTTGTGCTCGAACTGTGTGTACCTGTGTTGCTTGTATCTGGAGTGTCTCCGGAACCTCCACCGCCGCATCCGACGAGCGCGAAGGCCAAAATGCCGGTGGCCAGGAGTGTATGTGTATTTTTAAAATGCATCGAGTCTCCTTTCGAAAAAAATGTCATGCATTCTACATAGTGTTATGTTTTTATTTATTTATCCAAAAAACTATATGATCTATTTAAGTATTAGAGATGATCGATTCAAATCATTTTTTGCTCGTTTCGATAGGAGGAATTTGCGTGCTGTGACGAAACGATGTAGCGCAAAAATCGGTCGATAGATCGATCACGGTTGCGCGGTGATTTCCAGAGAAATAACGAGAAAAGAAAAAAAAGGTGCTGACATGGCGATGCCCCGTAGGGAGCATCGGAGGGGGTTACTTGATCAGTTCGAAGGGGTTTTCGATGACCCGTTTGCGGTCGACGATATACGGAATCAGTGCGACCTGGCGGGCCCGCTTGATGGCGGAGGTGACCATATCCTGGTGTTTTTTGCAGTTTCCGGTCAGGCGCCGGGGCATGATCTTGTAGCGCTCGGAGAGGCTGTATTTGAGCAGTCCGAGGTCTTTGTAGTCGATGAATTCGACTTTCTGCTCGCAGTAGCGGCAGTAGCGTTTGCGGAATTTTCTTCTTTCGGCCATGTGGGTGTCTCCTAAAAGGGAATTTCTTCTTCGTCGATATCGATTTCGGGTACCTGGGGCTCGGCGGGCGCGGTACCGCCTGATTGCGGGGCGCTCTGGGGTTCGCTCGGACGGGGAGCGGGGGCTTCGTATCCCCCCTGGGCTCCTCCGGCGGCCGCTTCGGCGCGGCTGTCGAGGATCTGGAGGTTGTCCACCGTCACGGAGTGCTTGCTCCGTTTGCTCCCGTCCTGGGCGGTCCACTGCTCCAGGACCAGCCTACCTTCCACGAGGACTCTGCGACCTTTGTGCAGATACTGGTTGGCGATCTCCGCGGTGCGTCCGAAGAGGGTCAGGTCGATGAACATCACCTCCTCTTTCTGTTCGCCGTCGCTCCCCTTGAAGCGGCGGTTGGTGGCGATGCCGACCTTGCCGATGGCGGTCCCGCTGGGGGTGTATCGGATCTCGACGTCGCGGGTGAGGTTGCCTACCAGGATCACGCGGTTGTACATGGTCGCTCCTTGCGATGGTTACGCTTCGGCACTTTCGGCTGTCTGGGATTCCTCCTGGGCAGCTTCGGCTTCGGCGGGGGCCGATCCGGCCTGTGCGGGGGCCTCTTCGGCACTCTCGGCGGGCTGCTCGGCGGGAGCGGCCCCTTTGCCCTTGGCGGCTTCGATCATCTTCTCGAACTGGGCGATCTCTTTTTTGTTGGTGTACTTGACGGTCATGAAGCGGAGGATCTCTTCGTTGTAGCGGAGCTGCCGCTCCAGCTCGCCCACCAGGGTGGCGGGGGCGGTGTAGTACACGACGGTGTAGTAGCCGCGCTCTTGCTTCTCGATGGGATAGGCCAGGCGGCGCATCCCCATCTCGTCGCGGGCCTTGAGTTCACCGCCCTCTTCGGCGATGATCTCTTCGACACGGGCGATCTGCCCCTTGATCTCTTCTTCGGTAAGGGTCGGCTTGACCACGAAGAGCGTTTCGTAGCAGTTCATAGCGTTCCTTCTTGTGGTTTGATAGCCCGTCCTCCCGACCCCCGGGGGCCGGCCAAAAACGAGCAAGAATTTTGGAGCAAATATTTTAGCGGATTTTTATTGAAATTGCGATGAGGGGAGATGGGGGGGGGAGTTGAGAATTGAGAATGGAGAATTTTGGGGCGCCGTGCAGCGCGACAGATGTTGGATTGTGGGGCGTTGCTTTGCAACGCGTATCTTTGGAGGCGGGACTTCAGTCCCGCAGTGCAGGGCGAAACCCCTGCCTCCAATACACCAATAGACCAATAACGTTGCCGAAGGCAACAGTTCTTGCGACTTGCGACGTGGGCCCCGGAGGCCGTGTGTTCGACATTTGATTGGATTGATTTTTCTCTTCATTTGTTTTTCTTTGTTCACGCGACAAAGAAAAACGAAACGAAGCAAAGAAAAAGAAAACGCGAGGTACTGGCGTCTGGGCGGAGATGCCATTGGATGGGGGAATCGTGTAGCGTGGGATTGCGATCCCACGGGGAGATGGAGAGTGGAGAATTGAGGATTGAGAATGGAGGATGGAGAATTTTGGGGCGCCGCGGGGCGGCACGATGTGAGTGAAGAGTGAAAAATGAAGAGTGAAGAATGGCGGGGCGCTGTGTAGCACGGTTTGATGATGGATTTTGGATTTTGAATTTTGAATTTTGGATTTTGGATTGCGGGGCGCCTAATGGGCGCGTTTTGAATGAGAAATGAGAAGATAGAAATGAGAAATTTCTGGGCGTTGCTTCGCAACGCTTCCAATGACGAATGACATCGCCGAAGGCGACACCTCTTGCGACTTGAGGCCCGTAGGACCGTGCTTGCGACTGAATAAGGGACGAAGCCCCGTTCAAACGACGAACGACGGACATCGTGGCCCGAAGGGCCGAGCGTGCGCCTTAGACGTTCCCTTCCCGGGAGTGGCGCTTTTTGAGCATCCCCTGCATGCTGATGTAGCTGTTGAGCGCCCCCAGGTAGGCCCGGGCGCTGGCGAGCATGGTGTCGATGCTCAGGCCGTGGCCGATGATGGCCGGTTCGTTGTCGTCGAACTGCACCTGGACCGTGACGTTGGCCAAGGCGTCTTTGCCCCGGGAGACCGATTTGACCTTGTAGTCCATGAGCTGGCCGTGATAGCCGGTGATCCGGTCGATGGTCTTGAAGACCGCGTCGATGGTACCGTCCCCGATCCCGGCGTCGGTGATCTCGGTGCCGTCGTTTTTGCGGATCGTCACCGCGGCGCTGGGGACGCCGCCGGTGGAATCCATCAGCTGGAGTGCCACGAGCTCCCAGGTCTTTTCGATCGTGGTCATCTGGCTTGTGACCAGCGCCCGCAGATCGTCGTCGTAGATCTCTTTTTTCTTGTCGGCCAGCTCCTTGAAGCGCTCAAAAGCTTCGTTGAGCTCCTCTTCGTCGAGGGTGAAGCCCAGTTTTTCGAGTTTGGCCTTGAAGGCGGCCCGGCCGGAGTGTTTGCCCAGGATCAGCGTGTCGTTGACGTCCAGGCCGATCTCTTCGGGGGAGAAGATTTCGTAGGTGAGTTTGTTTTTGAGCACGCCGTCTTGGTGGATGCCGCTTTCGTGGGCGAAGGCGTTCTTGCCGACGATGGCTTTGTTGGGTTGGGGTTCGATCCCGGTGATGGATGCGATGAGCCGACTGGTGGGGTAGATCTCCCGGGTGTTGATCCCCGTCTCCACGTCGCTGAAGACGTCGCTGCGGACCCGAAGGGCCATGACGATCTCCTCCAGTGCGGCGTTGCCGGCCCGTTCTCCCAGACCGTTGATGGTGCACTCCACCTGGCGGGCACCCGCCTGGATCGCCGCCAGGGAGTTGGCCACCGCGAGACCCAGGTCGTTGTGGTTGTGCACCGAGATGATCGCCCGATCCCCGATGAACGCCTTGAGTTCGGCGATCCGGGCTTTGACCTCGTCAGGCAGGAGGATCCCCACAGTATCGGGGATGTTGATCGTACCGGCCCCCGCTTCGATGGTGGCGTCGATGATCTCTTTCATGAAGCCCATTTCGCTCCGCCCCGCGTCTTCGAGGCTGAACTCCACATCCTCGACGAAAGTCCGGCCGTACTCGACCGCTTCCACCGCCCGTCGGATCACTTCGTCGGGTTTCATCCGCAGTTTGTATTCCATATGGATGGGGCTGGTGGCGATGAAGGTGTGGATCCTCTTTTTCGGAGCCGGGGCGATCGCCTCACCGGCGGCTTTGATGTCCTTTTCCAGGGCACGGGCCAGGGAACAGACGGTAGACGTTTTGACCCGCTGGGCGATCCGGTGGATGGCGTCGAAATCCCCGGGACTCGCCGCGGCGAAGCCCGCTTCGATCACGTCCACCCCCAGCCTTTCGAGTTGGCTCGCGATCTGGATCTTCTCTTCGGTGTTCATGGAGGCGCCGGGGCTCTGCTCCCCGTCGCGCAAGGTGGTGTCGAATATGATAATGCGTTCTTTGCTCATCGTTTCGCCTTTGATGGTTCAACAGAAGAATCGGGCCGATTGTATCCAAAAGGGGCTAAATCGGCACAGCCGATCGAAAAAAACGGAGAGGAGAGGGATCAGAAGCGAAGCAGGAGGATAGAGCTCGTTTTGTGGAAATGGTGGTCGAAACGGTTGATGCTAAAGACCATCGGTTCTATCCTCTTTTCAGGGGTTTGATTGTCGAAAGTATAACGGGATTGCACAGGAGAGTCAAGATAAAGGATAAAAATTTTCCATAGACTCCTTGGCTTAGAAAATATGAATCGCTAGCCAGATCGTGCCGGAAGCGGTTTCCAGGACCCGATGGGGGGTGCCGGCGGGGAGGAAGACCGATTCGCCACGCTGGAGTCTATGCCGTTTTCCGTCGATCTCCAGTACCGCACTTCCCTCCAGGATCACGACCCACTCGTCTTCCTCCTGACGATAGAATTTCCGATCGGGAGCATCGGAGCTCACGATTCGGATGATTTTGACGTTCTTGTGCTCCAGGAGGGTGGTGAAGGTTTCTCCGTTGACAGGGGGAATGCAATTGAAAAGATTCATCGAAGTGTATAGGTCGGATTGAGTGTTTTGGCGACGGTTTCATGGATTTTTCGAAGCAGATCCGCGTCGATCTTCCCAAGCTTTTTGACAAAGCGCTCGTCGGAGAGGTTTTTGATCTGAAAACAGTCGATGGCGGAGCGTTTGTGTAGGCCGTTGGAAAGGTCAGCATCGATGGAAAGCATCCAGGGATAATTTGCATATCGCTCTTTCCAATCGGTGATAGGGACGATGGTTTTGAGCGGAAGCTTCCCGATACTATCGTGGCTTATGACGATAGCGGGTCTCCGTTTTGCGATTTCGCTCCCTCGCTGAGGGGAGAATTCCACCAGCCAGACCTCTGCCTGGTCAATACTCATAAACCCCTCCGTCATCTTCGCCGATTGCTTCTGTGAATCCTTGATACTCCTGATCCACTTTCGCCTGAGAGGCTGCTTTTTCCCAACGTTCCAACTCTTTTCGCTTCAGATACTCGGCAATCGCCTCATTGTAAATGGATGAGAGCGAAACCCCCATCTCTTTTTTCAAAGCCATTACCTTTTCCTTGAGGTTTCTATCGAGATTGAACGTTACTTTTTCGATAGAGTGTTCACCGTAGGAAATAGCCATACATTTTCTCCATACTTTTTATAAATTATAGCGTATGGAATCAAGGAGCGTCAATTTAGAAACTCATTGAGATGGCGTCGATTTCCTCCCACCCCATCTGCTTATCGGCCGAATTGCGGTGGCGGAGGATATGATCGACGTAGCGGGCGAAGAGGTCGGTTTCGATATTGACCCGGGTGCCGGGGCGGTAGTCGCCAAAGAGGGTGTTTTCGACGGTGTGGGGGATGATCGTCAGACGGAACCAGTCCGTACCCACTTCGTTGATCGTGAGGCTCACCCCGTCGACGGCTACCGAGCCTTTGGGGACCAGGTAGGGGATCTGCGCCGGATCGACGCCGATGATGTACTCGGTGGCGTTTTCTCCCCGCTCGATGCGCCGGATCGTCCCCACGGTATCCACGTGTCCCTGGACGATGTGCCCTTCGAAGCGGTCCCCCATCCGCATCGCCGGCTCCAGATGGACCCGGCCCCGCAGTTTCTCGGGTGGCACGATCCGGCGGGTTTCGTCCGCTGCTTCCACACGGAAACCGTCCGGAAGTACCTCGGTCACCGTCAGGCAGACCCCGTTGACGGCGATGGAGTCCCCGATTTCGGGCTTCAAAGACGAGCGGATCGTCAGGATATGGTTCCGGTCGTCGACGACGGTCCCGATCTCGCGGATGAGTCCGGTGAACACAGGGGCTCCCTTTGGATATAATTGCGCAAATTATAACAAGAGAGTGGGTAAGTGGGTAGTGCGCAGTGGGTAATATAAAAAGAAGAAAGTAAAGCTTTCATCCGAAACTCTTCACTCTTCACTCCTCACTGTCATTAAAACGGGGTTTTTATGAACTACGACGTAATCGTTATCGGCGGCGGGCATGCGGGGATCGAAGCCTCCCTGGCCGCCGCCCGGATGGGGGCCAGGACCCTCATGATCACCATTCTGGTCGAGCAGATCGGCGCCAGCAGCTGCAACCCGGCCATCGGCGGCCTGGCCAAGGGACATTTGGTCAAGGAGATCGACGCCCTGGGAGGGGAGATGGGGCGCTGTACCGACGCCACGTGGCTGCAGTTTCGCCAGCTCAACTCCTCCAAAGGCCCCGCCGTGCGCGGCAGCCGGGCCCAGATCGATATGGATCGCTACCGGATCCATATGCGCGACGTCTGCCTGCACACCCCCAATCTGGAGGTGCGCCAGGAGATCGTGGAGCGCCTCATCGTCGAGGGGGATACGGTCCGTGGGGTCGAGACCCAGCTGGGCAACCGCTACGAAGCCCCCAAGGTGATCATCGCCTCGGGGACCTTCCTGAATGGTCTGATCCATATCGGGGAGCGGACCCAGCGGGCGGGTCGACAGGGGGAATTCGCCTCGATCACCCTTGCCGAGCAGTTACGGAGCATGGACTTCGAGATCGGCCGGCTCAAGACCGGTACCTGCGCCCGCGTCGCCGGGGAGAGCATCGATTTCTCGGTCATGGAGGTGCAGCCGGGCGACGAGCGGCCGATTCCGTTTTCCTTCCGGACCGACCGGGAGAGCTTCGCGCCCGAGCAGCTGCCGTGCTGGGTGACCTACACCACCGAAGAGACCCATCGGATCATCGAGAGCAATTTCCACCGCGCGCCCCTATTCAGCGGCCAGATCGAGGGGGTCGGTCCCCGCTACTGCCCCAGCATCGAGGACAAGATCGATCGCTTTCGGGACCGTCCGCGGCATCAGGTCTTCGTGGAGCCCCAGACCCGGGAGGCCAACGAGTTCTATCTCAACGGCCTGAGCACGTCGCTGCCGACCGATGTGCAGGAGGCGATGATCCGTTCGATCCCGGGGTTGGAAAATGCTCGGATCGTCCGTTTCGGCTACGCCATCGAGTACGACTTCATCCAGCCCACCGAGCTGTACCACACGCTGGAGAGCAAAAAGATCCGGGGGCTCTATTGGGCCGGGCAGGTCAACGGCACCACCGGCTACGAGGAGGCGGCGGCCCAGGGGCTCATGGCCGGGATCAACGCCGTGCTGGCCCTGCGTGGGGAAGAGCCGCTGATCCTGGGGCGGGACGAAGCCTACATCGGGGTGCTCATCGACGATCTGGTGACCAAAGGGACCAACGAACCCTACCGGATGTTCACCTCCCGGGCCGAGTACCGTCTGCTGCTGCGGGAAGACAACGCCCATCTGCGTCTGTCCCACTACGGGGTGAAGCTGGGGCTGCTGCCCGAATCCTTCGGTCGGCGCGTCGACGAGTTGAAGCGGCAGATCGCCGAGGCGCTGGAGTGGCTCAAAACCCACTACGCCACCCCCACCAAAGAGTTCGTCGCCCGACTCGAGGAGATGGGGGAAGAGAAAATCAGCGACAAAACCGCCTGGATCGACGTGCTGGCCCGGATCAAAGAGCCCAGCAAAGAGAAGCTCCTGCAACTACTGCCCGATTTCACCCGCTACGGCGACGAGGCGATCGAACAGATCCTCATCGAAGCCAAATACTATCGCTATATCGAGAAGCAGCGGCAGCAGATCGACCGGATGCACGAAATGCACGCCGAGCGGATCCCCGAAGGGTTCGATTTCTCGGCGGTTCAGGGGCTGAGCAAGGAGGTGGTGGAGAAACTGCAAAAGGCCAATCCCCCCTCGCTTTTCGAAGCTTCCCGGATCAGCGGGATCACCCCGGCGGCGATCGAGATCCTCCACGTCTATCTGAAAATGCTTGGCAAAGGAAAGCGATGATCCATCTCTATGCCCATACCGATTATCGGAGTGATCTCGACGCGCTCCGCCGAATGGGGGCGCTTCTAAAGGCCCTGCGTGCGGAGGGGGTCGAGGCGGAACTGCTGGTCAACGACTATCGGGCTCAGCTGGCGGGAAGGGAACTGGGACTCCCCCCGGCCACGACGATCGAGACGATCCACGATATCGACGCGGTGGCGGGATACGGCGATACGGTGGTGATCGACTCGGAAGAAGACCCCAGCCCGAGTCTGGGGCGTTTCCGAGAACGCTTCGGGGCGATCTATTTCGTGGGCGAGTCCCCCGAAGGGTGCGGATCGATTCCCCCGTTTGCCGAAGACGGGGCGTTGGTGGAGGAGCGCTACGAAGCGGCCCGCGGAGTGGACAAAACGCCCCGAACGGTACTCGTCTACGGCGACAGCGATTACGACCGGACGCTGCTGGAACATGCGCCGCAACTGGGGGAACTCGGTATGGAGCTCTACTGGGGGACCTATTTTTTCGTCAAATACGAAGAAGAACTCGCCGCGGCGTTCGGGACGATCCACGAGAGCGACGCCTATGGGGAGCTGATCGAGACGAGCCAGACGGTACTCACCCCGATGGAACAGACCGCACTGGAAGCCGCCGCCGCGGGAGCCCGGACCGTCTGGCTCGATCGGAGCGATGCGCGGGCACGCCCCTTTGCCAAGTATGCCCGATCACGGGGGATCGAGACGGTTACTTGGGGGGATTGGGACACACTGGAGGAGCTGCTGAGATCGGATGGAAGCGTCGCTTCGGTCTCGTCCAATGCGCGGGAGTGGGTGCGACAAATCCTCGAGAATAACTCTCAGTAAATCGGAGTAATTTTATCTGATTTATTTCTTAAACTTTTACTTTTGACGAAGAAATTGAGAATAGATGTGAAAAATTTTCACACATCCCCGATTCTTCCCGATTCAATGGGTCGCTTTGATCTGGATCAATCGATTTTTATCCCACCCGTCCTATAATTAAGCGTCAAATTTTCGAAAAAGGACGCAAGATGAGCGATAGAAGGGATTTCTTCGGCAAAGTGCTCGGTGCGTACGCCGGATTGGGGGCTCTCGGGGCCCTCTATGCGGCCAAACGGACTTGGGATCCTCTGCCGAGTGTCAAAGCGGCAGGGTTTACGACCCTGGATCTGAGCGGACTCGAGGAGAACAAACTCTACGTCGAGAAATGGCGCGGGAAACCGGTGCTGATCATCAAGGTTCCCAAAAACGCCAAACCCGACACCGCCCCCAACGGCAACGACAAAAACGCCTACGAAGATCCCCGGCTGATCACTGTCGGCGGTCACAAGTTCATGATCGTCATCGGACTGTGTACCCACCTGGGATGTATCCCCGACTACTTCCCCGAAAAACACAAATTCATCTGCCCCTGCCACGGGGGTCAGTTCAACGCCGCGGGCGAAGTGCTCAAAGCTCCGCCGCCGAGTCCCCTGGTCATCCCCCCCTTCAAAGTCGAAGGGACCAAGGTGGTTCTGGGTGAAGCAGGTCCCGAATACAAGAAGATGAAAGAAAAAGGCCTGGTGGCTTAAATCGAAGGAGAAACAATGGCACATTTCGATCCCAACGCACGACCGTTCTCCCACAAGTGGATGAACGAGCGACTGGCGGTCGATACCCTCAAGCGGGTATTGTCCACGGAATACTGGATCCCCAAAAACATCAACTTCCTCTGGGCGATGGGGATGGTCCTGGCGGCGACCTTCGGTCTGCTGCTCATCAGCGGGATTTTCCTACTGATGTACTATATCCCCGATACCAAGCAGGCCTTTGACAGCGTCAACCACACCATCATGGGCGAGGTGGGCTACGGTTGGCTCTGGCGCCACATGCACGGTGTGGCCGCCTCGGTGGTCTTCCTGATCATCTACATCCACATGTTCACCGGGATCTACTACGGCTCCTACAAGCGGGGTCGTGAACTGATCTGGCTGAGCGGGATGCTCCTTTTTGTGAGCTTCTCCGCCGAAGCCTTCTCCGGCTATATGCTCCCCTGGGGACAGATGAGCTACTGGGCCGGGATGGTTATCACCAACCTCTTCAGTCTGGGATCGCTCGATTGGCAGGGGCTCGTGGAGTGGATCCGCGGTGACTATGTCCCCGGGCAGGCTTTCCTGGGACGCTTCTTCATGCTCCATGTCCTGCTGATGCCTTTGATCATTATGGCACTGATCGTCTTGCACTTCGGAACCCTGCGGATTCCCCACGTCAACAACCAGGACGGCGAGGAGATCGACTTCGAAGCCGAAGCGGAGAAATGGAAAGCGGGTCTGCGCAAAGAGTCGAAGGTGATCCCCTTCAATCCGGTCTTCCTGAGCAAGGATACCTTCGTTCTGGGGATCTATTTCATCTTCTATTTCTATCTGGTCTTCTACCATTTCGAGTTCGCGATGGATCCGGTCAACTTCGATCCGGCCAACCCCCTCAAGACTCCGCCGCACATCTATCCCGAGTGGTACTTCCTCTGGAGTTACGAGATTCTGCGTCCGTTCCCCAAAGATCCCGGTTTGGTCGCTTTCGGGTTCGCTCAGGTGATCTTCTTCTTCCTGCCGTTCCTGGACCGGAGCCCCAACGTCGCTCCGGCCAACCGCCGGGGACTTTTCAAATTCTGGTTCTGGATCCTGCTGGTGGACATGATCGTCCTGACGATCATGGGGAAAGTGCCTCCGGTCGGCATCTATACCAAAATCGGAACGGTAGCGGCCTGGACCTTTATCATTCTGTGGATCCTGCTGCCGTTTATCACCAAAGCGGAAAAAGCTGTGAGGGGGCATAAATGAAAGAGTTGAAAGTTCTTGCAGTCGTCGTATTCTTCACCCTTGTCACCTATTGGGGGGTGGAGCCGTATGCACATAAAGTCATGCACAAAAACGTGGAAGAGGCCACATTCGAAAACTTCCAGTACAAGGATCTCAAAGCACCCGCCAAAGGGGATCCGGCCAAAGGGAAGGCGCTGATCGCTACCTGTACCTCCTGTCACGGAATCAAAAGCCAGGGGATCAAAGCCCCGATGGATCCGGTCGCCGCTTCCCAGGCTTACGGCGTCGTACCGCCCGATCTGAGCAATGCCGGTGCGGTGCTGGATGAGAAGTTCATCGCCAACTTCATTGTCAGCCCCACCCATGCCGGCCTGGTCAAAAAGAGCGCCATGCCCGGTGGGATGGCCGACGCGCAGGGAGCTGCCGACATCGCGGCCTATTTGAAATCGATCGCTCCCAAAGAGATCAAGCCCAAAGAGGCTTTCGAGTTCGCCTGCGGTCGCTGTCACGCAGTTCGCTACGACAAGTGGACCCAGATCGGGCAAACTCCCAAGACCAAAGCGGACATCAAAACCGGCGTCGATCTGGCGTTGATGGATTTCAAGAAAAAAGTGGGTCAGTATCAGGTCAAACTGGCCGAATATCTGGGGAAACTTCCTCCCGACCTGAGCATCATCGTACGGGCACGGAGCGAAGAGTATCTCGAAAAATTCGTCGAGAATCCCCAGCATATCCTTCCCGGTACCGCCATGCCGCGTGTCGGTGTGACCGAGGAAGGGTACGAGAAGATCTACAAATACCTCGAAGAGGTCGGCGATCCCAGCAAGCCCAAACGGGAAAAAGTGGGTCCCTGGGTTCTGGGATATCTGGTCCTTTTCGCCTTCCTGGCCTTCCTCTGGTACAAATCCCAGTGGAAAGGGCTCAAGTAAGCTCCCCCTTTCCATCCCGGACCTCGCTCTGAGGCCCGTTTTTTCTTTTTATCCCAAATTATGCAGTAGAAAGTACGTCAGATGTGTCGATGCTCGGTGTGTAGGGGTGTACAGCCAAAACGTAGGCGCACCCGGAGGGTGCGTCGAGGCTTTGGATGTGTTGCCCATGCCGCCGATGATCGATGCAGATGGCGTACTGGATAATGCATATTTTGGGTTTATTTCCCCTTTCTTTTTCACCCGCTTTTGGATACCCTTTGGAAAAGTTTTTCACGAGGGAGCGGTATGTTGATCGACGGACACGGACGCACCGTCAACTATCTGCGGATCTCGGTTACCGAGCGATGCAATTTCCGCTGTCAGTACTGTATGCCCGAGAAACCCTTCAGCTGGGTCCCCCAGGAGAATCTTCTTTCGTTCGAGGAGCTCTTCCGCTTCGTCCGGGTGGCCATCGACCGGGGGATCGAGAAGATCCGTATCACCGGAGGGGAACCCCTGCTGCGCCAGGATCTGGACCGTTTCATCGGAATGATCCACGACTATGCCCCCGAGATCGATTTGGCACTCACCACCAACGGCTATCTCCTCCCCGAGACCGCCCCCGCCCTCAAAGCGGCGGGTTTGAAACGGCTCAACATCTCCATCGATTCCCTCAAACCGGCCGTCGCCGCCCAAATCGCCCAGAAAAACGTCCTCCCGAAAGTCCTGGAAGGGATCGAAACGGCACTGAATCTGGGGCTCAAAGTCAAACTCAACATGGTACCTCTGCGGGGGATCAACGACGGCGAAATCCTCGATTTGCTGGAGTTTGCCAGAGAGCGGGGGGTGCGGATCCGCTTCATTGAATACATGGAAAACACCCACGCCGACGCTTCGATCCAGGGCCTCTACGGCAAGGAGATCCTCGATCGGATCAAACGACGCTATACGATCCGCAAACTGGGGCGGGAAGGCTCCAGTCCGGCATTTCACTACGAGATTGTCGAAAACGGCTATGTCTTCGGCCTCATCGATCCCCACAAGCACGATTTCTGCGAGAGCTGCAACCGGATCCGCCTCACCGCCGAGGGGTATCTCATCCCCTGTCTATATTTCGACGAAGCTCAGAGCATCTCCCGGGCGGTCCGGGGCGGCGACATCGACGAAGCGGTGGAGATCCTCGATCGGGTCCTTGCCGACAAGCCAAAAGAAAACCGTTGGCGGGAAGGTGATGAAAACGAAGGCTCGGACCGTGCCTTTTATGAGACGGGCGGATGATTTTCAGTGAGGAGTGAAGAGTGAGTTTCCGTCGTTTGTCGTTTGAACGGGGCTTCACCTCTCTTTGTCGTTTGAGACTGGTCGGTAGTCGGCAGTCGGCAATCGGCAGTAAGTGCGCCTTCGGCGCCGTTATTGGTGTATTGGTGTATTGGTGTATTGGAAGCGTTGCAAAGCAACGCTTAGCGAAATTCTCAATTCTCAATTCTCCATTCTCCATTAAAAATCGGTTCCTCACTCCTCACTTCTCATTCCTCGCTCCAGAACAAGGAGTATCCACTTGTTTTGGCTGACCGAACGTTTCCTTTCCATCCAGGGAGAGGGTCGTTATACGGGAGTTCCTTCGTATTTTTTCCGTACCGGGGGATGCAATCTACATTGCCCCGGTTTCGGTACGAAATACCGGGTGGAGGGAGAAGTCCGTTCGGGCTGTGATACCTATTTTGCGGTCGATCGATCTTTTGCCGGGTCCTGGGAAGCGGTGGAGGATGCCGAGATGCTTTTGTCGGAGATGGACCGGGAGTTCGAGGCGCTTGGCTACCTTCCTCATGTGGTCATTACGGGAGGGGAGCCGCTCATTTATGCTACCGATGCAATATTCAATTCCGTGATCGAAGGATTGATCCGGCGGGGAATCACCGTGACCTTCGAGACCAACGGAACGATCGCCCCCGATTTCGAACGGTATCCCTTTTATGCACGATGTGTGTATGCACTTTCCATCAAATTGTCCAACAGCGGCGAACCCTATGAACGTAGGATCGTCCCTGGAACTTTGCGATCGATCGCCGAGAATGCTCGGGAGAGTTTTTTGAAATTCACCCTCGATCGGCAGATTGTCGAATCGGGTGCGGCGGAGCAGGAGATCGCACAGATTCGGGTCATGCTCCCTGAAGCGGAGGTTTTCTGTATGCCTGTGGGGGAGAGCCGCGCCGCGCTGGAGCGGAACGACCGGGCGGTATATGATTTTTGTCTGCGGCATGGATACCGTTACGGCGACCGGCTCCATATCCGGATTTTTGATACGACGGTGGGTGTATGAATTTCACGATCGCTTCACATTCTTCGATATAATCTCCGAAATGAATATGGAGGTACAATGACCATGAAACGGAGTATCGCACTCGGAATCGTCGCATCGGCCCTGATCCTGGGAGGATGCAGCGAAGAGACCAAGAAAAACGTCCAGCAGGCGGCCCAAAGTGCGTCTCAGGACGCCACCCGGGCCGTTGAGCAGGCCAAAGCCAACATGCCTCAAAACATGGAAGAGGCCAAGAAAAAAGCGGCCGAAGCACTCGAAGCGGCAAAAGCCAAAAGTGCCGAAGTGGCACAGCAAGCAGCCCAGAAAGGGCAGGAGGTGATGCAAGAGACCGCACAGAAGGCCCAGGAAGTCGCCGAAGCAGCCAAGGTCAAGTCCCAAGAATTGACGAAAAAGGCTATAGAACTCACCGCCCAGGCCGCCGGAGCCGTCGAAAAGACGGCACATCAGGTGAAAGCGGCGCTTTCTCCCGTGGAGCAGGGCAAAGCACTCTTTGCCAAATGTGCAGGCTGTCATGGAAGCGACGGCAAGACCCCTGCGTTGGGTAAATCGCCCGCGATCGCCGGGCAGAGCAAAGAGGATCTCGTCTCCAAAATCGAAGGGTACAAAGCAGGTACGCGCAACGCATACGGTATGGGGAACGTGATGCATGCTCAGGTAGAAAGCTACAACGAAGAGCAGATCGAAGCGCTTTCCGCGTACATCTCCTCTCTGAAGTGAGGCGATGGAGTCTCTCCTTTCGATCCACCGCCACCTGGTGGAATTTCTCCTGCTCGTCATCGTCCTGAATGCCTTCGTACCCCTCGTTACACAACGAAACGCGGAACGGATGATCCTCTATACCCGGATCGGATTTTTCGCCTTCTGGGCCGCCTGGGCGATGGCGATTTTCAGCGGGCTGATCGTCTGGGTCTTTACCAAAGGGGCGCTTCCGCCGAAAGTATGGGGGATGATCGCATCCGCCGTGGTGCTGGGGGTATTGGACGCGACGCGTGCTATCGGTCTTCATCGACGGTGGAGGAGGGAAGAGGCGGGCGTGGGATACTCCTGGGCTCTACTGACTACCGAAGCGGCGTTGATCCTGACGGTGACCCTCTGGGCGGTACGGGGATAGGATCGTGCGCTTCGTCTATCACCCGGAAGCGGGGGCCGCGCAGATCCTCCTGGAGGGGGATCCTTTCCGCCATCTTTTCCGTTCCCGCCGGAGTGATCGCAGCGCACCGGTCCTCCTGCGCAATCTCCGGGACGATCGCCTCTACACCTATCGGGTGGAAGCGCTGGATCGGCGCCGTGCGATCCTTTCACTGACCGAATCCCGTATCGAACCGGTTCATCCTCCCCGCACGCTGCACATCGCCTGGTGCGTCGTCGATCCCAAAACGGTCGAAAAGACCCTCCCCTCACTCAACGAGCTGGGGGTCTCGGCGATCACCTTTCTCCCCTGCGAACGCTCCCAGCGGGATTTTCGCCTCGATTTTGACCGTCTGGAGCGCATCCTGATCAATTCGGCGCAGCAGTGTGGCCGCAGCACGCTCCCCGTGCTGGAGCGGAGTGAGAGTCTGGAGCGTTTTCTCGACGCCCACCCCGAAGCGTATCTGCTCGATTTCTCTCCTCGGCCGCTGGAGTGTGCGGAAAGGATCGAGACCCTCGTGGTGGGCCCTGAAGGGGGATTTTCTCCCGCCGAACGGGAGCGTTTCCCTCGGGAGCGGATCGTGGGGCTGGCGACCCCGACGATCCTGCGGAGCGAAACGGCGGTCTGCGCCGCCGCCGCACGGATTCTGCTCTGACCCCGGTCCGGGGCGTTTCAAGCAAAGCTAAAAAATCTTCGCTATAATACCGCCCTGAATTTCCTCGCCACGGGCGAGCGCGTTGTCTCGCGAATCGCGTTGCAGCGGCCCCTGCGCACCGCGCGGCGGAAGGGCATTTCGATGCCGGAATGGGTTGGTTGCCCATCACAGAAACTCAATTTGGAAGGTAGAAACGATGAAAAAAGGTATTCACCCCGAATATGTGGACTGTCACGTGAAGTGTGCCTGTGGAAACGAGTTCGACGTCAAATCGACCAAGCCCGAGCTCAACATCGACATCTGCAACGAGTGCCACCCCTTCTTCACCGGTAGTGAGAAGATCGTCGACGCCACCGGTCGGGTCGAAAAATTCAAGAGCAAATACAAGCTCTCCTAAGCACTTCCGCCCTTCGGGGCACTCCGTATGCTCACCCTCGTCCCCACGCCGCTGGGAAATCTCGGCGACATCACCTATCGCGCCGTCGAAACGCTGCGTGAGGCCCAATACGTCCTTTGCGAAGATACCCGGGTTACCCGGAAACTCCTCCGCCTCCTCTCCGAACGGCTCGGGATCGATTTCCCCAACATTCCGATCGAATCGTTCCACGAACACAACGGTCCCCGGCGCCTCCCGGAAGTTGCCGAAGCGTTGCGCGGTGAGCGGGTGGTCTATCTCAGTGACGCGGGGATGCCGGCGATCTCCGATCCGGGGAAGCTTCTGGTGAATTTTTGCCAGGAGGAGGGGATCGATTACGACGTCCTCCCGGGCCCCAGCGCTGTGGTGACCGCCTACGCCGCCAGCGGATTTTCGGGGCGGTTTGCCTTTTGGGGCTTTCTGCCCCACAAAGGTCCCGAGAGGGTCCGGAGCTTGCGGGAAGCGTTGGCACAACCGCCGGATGCAATTTTTTACGAAGCTCCGCATCGCCTTTTCAAACTTCTGGAGGCATTGCGCCGTGAAGCCCCCGATCGCAGAGTGTTCGTCGCCAAAGAGCTGAGCAAGAAACATCAGCGCTACTTTTTGGGGCCGATCGCAGAGGTGTACGAGGCGATCGAAGCCCTGGGAGAAGCCCGTGGCGAATGGGTCGTCGTCGTGGAGGGGAGGCATCAAACCGAAGCGGTCCTGCGGCTGGAGGATGTGTTGGATCTCGACCTTCCTCCCAAACTCAAAGCCAAACTTCTGGCCCGGCTGAGCGACCGGAGCGTCAAGGAGTGGTACGCGCTTCTCACCGGCGGCAAATAGCCCCCGCTCCGCGCCGCCGTCAGGAAAAAATGGTAAAATCCCCTATGATCGTTTACGGAAAGCAGGTCTGCCTCCATGTGCTGACCCGTCACGAAGGCAAGGTCCGACGGGTCTATCTGGCCAAAAAGGGTCTCTTGGACCGGGATCTTTACGCACGCTACAGGGATCGGATCGTCCCCATCGACAATCGCAGAGCCCAGCAGCTCAGTCGCGGTGGGAACCATCAGGGGATCTTGCTGGAGATCGACGAATACGAGCCGGCCGATTTCGAATCGCTCAAACAGGGAGAGTTTCTCGTCGTCCTCGACGGGCTCACCGATGCGGGGAACATCGGAGCGATCGTGCGCACCGCTTATGCGCTGGGGGTCGACGGGATCGTGGCCACCGGGGTGAATCGGCTGAGCTTCCCGGCACTGGCGCGGACCAGTTCAGGAGCTCTGTTCGAAATGCCCGTGGCGATCCGCTTCAACATCCTTGATGTCCTCAACGAGTGTGCACAGGTGGGATTCATCCGGTACGGAGCGACGATGGAAGGAGCTCCTGTCGAATCCAAACACTTCGCCCGCAAGCGGCTGCTGGTCCTCGGTAGCGAGGACAAAGGACTGGGCAAAAAAACCAGAGAACGCCTCGACGAGGCTATCTCGATCACGATGCGGCGACCGTTTGATTCTCTCAACGTCAGCGCTGCCGCGGCGATCATCATACACAGGATGAGTTATGCAACTGAATGAACTACTCGAAGAATATTCGTTGACCAATATCAGCAAAAAAACCCGTATCGCCCCCGAAAATCTCCAGGCGTTGTTTGACGGCAACTGGGAAAAGCTCCAAAAAGTGCAGGCGTTGGGGTTCATTTCGATTTTGGAACGGGAGTATGGGCTGGATCTGAGCGATCTGCGTAACGCGTGCAAGGCGTATTACGAAACCCACCACAAGGGAGAGGAACAGATCTCCGTCGTACCGGATGAACCGATTTCGACCCACGCCGGAGGGTGGCTGGGAAAAGGGATCGTTCTCGTGTTTCTGGGATTGTTAGCATATGGGGGGTGGTACTTTTTTATCGGAAACAATCGGGCCTTCCAGGGAACAGAGAACAACGCAACGCCCCGTTCAGAGAGTTTTTTCGGTTCGGTGATTCACACGGTGGACGGATGGATCGGATCGTTCGGGGGGACACAGACGCCCGAAAACAGTACCGAAGAGCCTCCGGCCGTGCATGGTGCTTGGGCGAAAAAAACCGAGCAGAACCGGACGCAGAGCGAAACGAAGCCAAAGACGGAAACCACCGTCGCCAAGACGCAGGCACATAGCGAAAAAACCACGGTAGTTTCCGACACCGCAACCGAAAAGCCTCGGATCGATCAAAACGAAACCATACCGAACGAAACGCCCTCCGTCACCGAGAATCCGAGCTCCGCGAACGCGAGCGAAGATATGTTAAACAATCCCAGCGAGGATGAAGCGATCATCAAGCGGGTCAAAGCGCAAGAAGCACGCAAAGAACGGCAGCAAAACCCAACCATTCAGGACGTTGCGAGCCCTTCGGTCGAAGAAAATCTCAGCGACAATACACAAGAACAGGTCTCCAAAATGATCGCTGCGGCAACGGCCATCACCACCCCGAAAAGTACAAGAGAGCACGTAGCGGCCGATTCGAAACAGGCGAAAACGAAAAAAGCGACCGAAACGAAATCGGCACAGAACGGGAACAAACGGTCCGAAACTAAGGCGGCCCAAACGTCACAAATCGTGGTCTTGCATCCGTTGGCCAAAATTTGGGTAGGATATACCCAACTACGCACGATGAAACGCTTCGCCGGAGTGACGAACAAAAATATCTCCTTTGATACGAAAAAAGGGGACTATATCGTCGCCACCGGTCACGGAAAACTGGAATTTACGGTAGGGAAGACAACGCTCCTGAAACGCAACGACGGGAAGAAACACTACTTCATGATCGCCAAAGGGGCGGTCCGGGAAATCTCCCACGAAGAGTTCCAGCGTCTGAATAGAAGCAAAGTGTGGTAAAAAACGATGTTTGACGAAATCCAGTTCAACAAAATCAACCGGCTCCCCAAATACATTTTCGCCGTCGTGAACGAGCTCAAGATGGCCGAGCGCCGCGCCGGTGCCGACGTGATCGACTTCAGTATGGGCAACCCCGACGGTCCCGCTTTCGAGCCGGTGATCGAAAAGCTGGTCGAGAGCGCCCGCAAACCCCACACCCACGGCTACAGCGTCTCCAAAGGGATCTACAAGCTCCGTCTGGCGATTTGCAACTGGTATCTGCGCAAATACAATGTGGTCCTCGACCCCGAAACCGAAGCGGTGGCGACCATGGGGAGCAAGGAAGGCTACGTCCACCTGGTCCAGGCGATCACCAATCCCGGAGACGTGGCCATCGTCCCCGATCCCACCTACCCCATCCACTCCTACGCTTTCGTCCTGGCCGGCGGAAACGTGGAGAAGATGGAGCTCACCTTCGACGAAACGAGTTTCGAGGTGGATCAGGATCGTTTTTACTACGATCTGGAGCGGGCGCTGAAAAATTCGGTCCCCAAGCCCAAATATCTGGTGGTCAACTTCCCCCACAACCCCACCACCGCGACGGTCGATTTGGATTTTTACAAGCGATTGGTTCAGATCGCGATGCGGGAACGGTTCTACATCATCAGCGACATCGCCTACGCCGATATCACCTTCGACGGTTACAAAACCCCCTCGATCCTCCAGGTGGAAGGGGCCAAGGACGTGGCGGTGGAGAGTTTCACCCTCTCCAAAAGCTACAACATGGCCGGGTGGCGGGTTGGTTTCATCGTTGGCAACCCCAAGCTCGTCGGGGCGCTGCAAAAGATCAAATCGTGGCTCGATTACGGGATGTTCACCCCGATCCAGGTAGCGGCGACGGTGGCGCTGGACGAGTACGAGCACCTGGTGGACGAAATCGTCATCCCCAAATACCAAAAGCGCCGGGACGTCCTCGTAGAGACGTTTCGCAACGCCGGATGGGACGTGGGCAAGCCCCGGGCGAGCATGTTCGTCTGGGCCAAAATCCCCGAGGTCGCCCGGGGAATGGGATCGCTGGAGTTCGCCAAAGAGCTGCTGCTCAAAGCCCACGTGGCCGTCAGCCCCGGGATCGGGTTCGGCGAATACGGGGACGAATACGTCCGGATCGCCTTGATCGAAAACGAAAAGCGGATCCGCCAGGCGGCCAAAAATATCAAACACTATCTGCGGGAACTCAACAAAGAGAAGGAAGAACAGGCCAATGGTTAAAGTGGGAATACTCGGCGTCGGAACCGTCGGAGAGAGCGTCGTGAATATTCTGATCGAAAACGGTGACATCATCGAGGCGAGGGCGGGGCGGAGGATCGTCCCGGTCATCGGTGCGGTGCGGGATCTGGGCAAGGCCCGTTCGGTCGACATTCCCCTCACCGACGATCCGATGGAGGTGATCGAGAGCACCGACGTCGATATCGTCGTGGAGCTCATGGGGGGAGTCGAAGAGCCCTACCGACTGGTCAAAAAGGCCCTCGAAGAGGGCAAACCGGTCGTCACCGCCAACAAGGCGCTCCTGGCCTATCATCGCTACGAACTGCAGGAGATCGCCGGATCGACCCCGCTGTTTTATGAAGCGAGCGTCGCCGGGGGGATCCCGATCATCGGAGCGCTACGCAACGGACTGAGCGCCAATCACATCGAGTCGATCAAGGGGATCATGAACGGTACCTGCAACTTCATGCTGACCAAAATGATCGACGAAGGTGCCGACTACGAGACGGTGCTGGCAGAAGCCCAGGAGCTGGGCTACGCCGAAGCCGATCCCACCTTCGACGTAGGGGGGTACGATGCGGCCCACAAGCTGCTGATCCTCGGCTCCATCGCCTACGGGATCGACGCGAAGCCCGAAGAGATCATCATCGAAGGGATCGAAAACATCACCGCCACCGACGTGGAATTCGCCCGGGAATTCGGATACGAGATCAAGCTTCTGGGGATCGCCAAAAAGGTTGACGAAGGGGTCGAGATGCGGGTGCACGCCACGATGATCCCCGCCGGGAGCATGATCGCCAAGGTCGACGGGGTGATGAACGCCGTCAGCGTCGTGGGAGACCGGGTCGGGGAGACGATGTTCTACGGCCCCGGTGCCGGGGGGGACGCCACCGCCAGCGCGGTGATCGCCGACATTGTGGAGATTGTACGGGGCAATACCGGACCGATGCTCGGCTACAAAAAAGGCCTAGAAAGCGGAATGAAGCTTCTCCCCCCCGAGCGGGTCCGGAGCCACTACTATCTCAAACTCAAGGTGGTCGACCGGCCTGGCGTCCTGGCGGCGGTTACGTCGACGCTGGGAGAGCACGGCATCTCCATCGAATCGATGCTCCAGAAACCCTCCCGTCTGACCGACCGGGTGCGGCTGCTCTTTACGACCCACGAATGCTACGAATCGGAGATCCGCAAAGCGATCGAAGCGTTGCGCTCGCTGGACGTGGTCGACGATTCGGTGGGAATGATCCGAATCGAGAAATAGACGGAGGGAAACGGTATGGCCAAAGCGAAAGAACACTATTTCGACATCAGCGCCAAGCTGGACATGATGGAGATGAAAAACGCCATCGAGCAGGCCAGAAAGGAGGTCTCCACCCGTTTCGATTTCAAAGGGATCGAGACCGCCATCGAGCTGAACGAAAAAGCTAAAACCCTCTCTCTTGTGAGCTCCAGCGACTCCAAAATCGACGCTCTCAAAGACATCCTCCTCTCCAAAATGATCAAACGGGGACTCTCCCCCAAATCGCTCGATGAGGTCAAGCGGGAAGGGGTCAGCGGCGGCAAGGTCAAGGTGATCTATCGGATTGTCGACACCATCGACCGGGACGAAGCCAAACGGATCGTCAAGGCGATCAAAGAGAGCAAACTCAAAGTCACCCCCGCCGTCCAGGGGGATGAGATCCGCGTCAGCGGAAAGAAAATCGACGATCTGCAGGCGGTGATCGCCCTCGTCAAAAAAATGGAAGACCTCAAAGCTCCCCTGGTATTCGGCAATTTCCACTGATCGGTTCCGTTGCGTCCCCTCCTGGGATATAATGGGTGAAAAAAGGATCCTGCATGTCGGGATTGGTCGTAGCCGAAGGAGGAGCCCATGTTCGAGAACCGAAAGGATGCCGGCAGACGGCTGGGGGAGGCCCTCGAGCCCTATCGCCGCTACCATCCCCTCGTACTGGCGATCCCCCGCGGGGGTGCGGAGGTGGGCTTCGAGGTGGCCCGGGTGCTGGATGCCGATTTCGATCTGATCATCTGCCGGAAACTTCCCTATCCCTTCAATCCCGAAAGCGGCTTCGGTGCGATCGCCGAGGACGGGACCGCCTACATCAACCCCCGGGCGTCGATCCCGATGAGCTGGGAGGAGATCGAAGCGATCATCCGGGAGCAACACGCGGAGATCGAGCGGCGGATTCGCGTGTTGCGCGGCGGTCGTCCCATCACCCCCATCGAGGGGCGCACCGTGATCCTGGTCGACGACGGGATCGCGATGGGTTCGACGATGCACGCGGCGCTGGCGATGTGCCGCCATCACAACGCCGAGCGGGTGATCGTCGCCGTCCCCGTCGCCGGTCCCTATTCGGTGCGAGAATTCTCTCCCATCGCCGACGGTCTCGTCGTCCTCGAATCCCCTCCCGATTTCCACGCCGTGGCCCAGGTCTACCGCAACTGGTACGACGTGAGCGACGAAAAGGTTCTACAGATCATGGAGCGGTGGCGTCGGTTCAAAGAGGGGCGATGATCGCACTGTTGCAACGGGTCTCCCGCAGTGCCGTCCGGGTAGAGGGGGAGACGATCGCCCGGATCGGACCGGGGGTGACGATTTTGCTGGGAGTACTCCTCGATGACCGAAGCGCGGACATCGACAGGCTGGTGAAAAAGATCCCCTTTTTACGGATATTCCCCGACGAAAAAGGGCGGATGGACCGCAGCCTCGTCGATATCGGAGGCGAAGCTCTGGTGGTGAGCCAGTTCACCCTCGCCGCCGATCTGAGGCGCGGAAGGCGCCCGAGTTTTGATGCCGCCATGCCCCCCGATCCTGCCCGGGAACTCTACGAAGAATTTTGCCGTCGTTTGGCGGAGCATGTACCGGTGAAGCGGGGGATCTTCGGAGCGATGATGGAGGTGGAAATCCTCAATGACGGACCGGTCACTCTGATCCTCGACAGTCGGAAACTGTAGTAAGAATAGTGTCAGGATCCTTGGACTGTATCCGAATCTACTATCGTCGGGAAATGGCAGGGTGTGATATTCAAACCGTGCGATCTACTTGCCTGGTATAATCTCCAAAACTCCTCAAAGGATCCAAGGATGATCGTCGGAATCGAAGGCAAAGTGGAGTTTCGCGACCCCACGCGGCTCCATCTCAATGTAGGCGGGTTGATCTACGAAGTGAACGTCTCTGTCAATACCTCCAACGCCGTGGCCGGCAAAGAGAAGGTACGGCTGCACGTGACCCAGATCATCCGCGAAGACGCCGATCTCCTCTACGGTTTCGCCGAACCGAACGAAAAGAAGATGTTCGACACCCTGCTCAAAATCAACGGCGTGGGCCCCAAAGTGGCCCAGGCGGTCTGCTCCACCTTCACCCCCGAGACCTTCGCCAAGGTGGTGGCATCCAAGGATGTGACGCTGCTCAAGCGGGTCCCCGGCATCGGCCCCAAGGCCGCCAGCCGGATCCTGGTGGAGCTGGCCGATTTCATCGTCGACGGCTCCGAAGGGGCCACGGGCGGAGGAGCCGATCACCACGAAGCGATGATGGCCCTCGAGAGCCTCGGATTCAAAAAAGAGGCGATCCGCAAAGCCCTGGCCGGAGAGAGCGGCGACACCGCCACCCTGGTCAAAGCCGCCCTCAAGAAACTCCAGCGCCTTTGAGGCTCTATGGGCCCCACTTTTCCCGTCCATTCGGTCCTCGACGATCTGCGCGACGCGCAGGCGACGCGTCGGACGGCGATCCTGCAGGCGGCTCCCGGAGCGGGGAAAACCACCGTCGTGCCGATCGCGTTGATGGAAGAGCCCTGGCTCAAGGGCAAAAAGATCCTACTCCTCGAACCCCGTCGCCTGGCCGCCCGCTCCGCCGCCGAACGGATGGCCGAGACCCTCGGCGAAGCGGTGGGTGTGCAGGTGGGCTACCGGATGCGGGGAGCCCAGCGGATCGGTCCCGAAACACGGATCGAAGTGATCACCGAGGGGGTTCTAGGGGCGATGCTACGCAGCGATCCGGCACTGGAAGATGTGGGGCTCGTGATCTTCGACGAATTCCACGAGCGCTCCCTCGAGGCCGATACGGGACTGGCGTTGACGCTGCAGGTGCGGCAGCTCTTTCGGGACGATCTGCGGCTGCTGGTGATGTCGGCGACTCTCCCGGAGGGGATCGGGCGGGTTTTGCCCGACGCGCCGCGGATCGAAGCGCCGGGCAAGATGCATCCGGTGCGGATCCTCCACCGCGATCCCAGAGCTCCCCGCGTCACTCCCGCCACCGTCGCCGACGAAGTGGCTTCGGAAACCCTCCGGGCCCTCAAAGAGGAGGAGGGGGATATCCTGGTCTTCCTCCCGGGGATGCGGGAGATCGTGCGTGCCGAGGCGATCCTGAAGGGGCGTGTGGGGGAAGGGGTGTCGATCCTTCCGCTGCACGGTTCGCTCCCGGTTCAGGCGCAGCGGGCCGTGTTGGCGCCCGCTGCGGAAGGGGGCCGCAGGGTGGTCCTCGCCACCAACGTGGCCGAAACCTCCCTCACCATCGAGGGGACACGGGTGGTGATCGACGGAGGATACGAGCGGAGTGTCGTCTACGACCCCACGCTGGGATTTCCCCGCCGCGAAACACGCCCCATCAGCAGGGACTCCGCCATACAGCGTGCCGGTCGTGCGGGACGGACCGCTCCGGGGAGTTGCCGCCGCCTGTGGGAAGAGGGGCGCGCATTGCCCCCTTCGCGCATCCCCGAAATTCTCCGGAGCGATCTGAGCGCGCTTTGTCTGGAGCTGGCCGCCTGGGGCGCCCGCCCCGACGAACTGGCATGGATCGACCCTCCGCCGGAACATGCGGTACGGGAGGCGGAGCGGGTATTGATATTATTGAATATGATTACCGAAGAGGGGGCGATCACCCCGTATGGGGAGCGGGCTCTGGCTTCGGGACTTCCTCCGCGGCTGGCCCACATGCTCCTGAAGGGGGATGCGGAGGGGTACGGTTACGAAGCGGCGCTGCTGGCCCTGTGGTGGCAGGAACGACCCGAAGGGGTCGCCCACGCCGACCTCCGGATCGTCCTGGAGCGGATCCACGCACGGCTCCGCCGTGACGAACGGCTGCGTCGGGCGCTGGAGCGGATCCTTCGCAGAAGTTCGATCGCCCCGTCCCATCGGATCGAAGTCGAGGCGGCCGGAAGGCTGACGGCACTGGCCTATCCCGAACGGATCCTCCGCCGAAAGGAGCGGGAGCGCTTCGTTTCGGTGGCGGGGAGAGGGGCCCGGGTGATGGATGGGGCCCTGGCGGAGGAGCAGTGGCTGGCCGCCGCCGGAATGGGGGGCGAGGGGGTTGAAGCCCGGGTCTATGAAGCGGCTCCGGTGGAGGAGTCGTGGGTGCGGGAACGCTACGCCGCGCGGATCGAGTCGGAGGAGCGGATCGCCCTGGACGAGCGAAGGGGCCGGATCGAAGCGTATGCACTGGAGCGGCTCGGAGCGATCGAGCTGGAGCGCCGGCCTCTGCACGAACCGGATATGAAGACGGTCGCAAGGCTCTGGTGCGGTTATCTGCGCGAGCTCCCCCCGGAGCGATGGCCCGTGGGGGAGAAGGCCCGAAGGCTCCTCGATCGGCTCCGATTCGCGGCCCTGTACGATCCGGAGCGGTTCGGCGGGATCGCAGAGGGGCTGCTTGCGCAGTGTGAGGAGACCGTCGGAGAGTATCTGGGATCGGCGCGGAGTGTGGAAGAGCTAGAGCGGATCGATTGGCCCGGGATCGTCATGGGGGTACTGGGGTGGAAGCGCTCCAGGGAGCTGGATCGCTTCGCGCCCGAACGGATCGAGATCCCCAGCGGCAGGACGGTGCGCATCGACTATACCGATCCTGCCCACCCGGTCCTGGCGGTGAAGCTACAGGAGCTTTTCGGATGGAGGGAGACTCCCCGGATCGCCGCAGGGAAGGTCCCGCTGCGGATCCACCTCCTCTCTCCGGCGGGGCGGCCGGTGCAGATCACCGAAGATCTGGAACATTTCTGGCGCCACGGCTACCCCGAAGTGCGCAGAGAGCTCCGGGGCCGCTACCCCAAACACCCCTGGCCCGAAGACCCCTTCACCGCGCCCCCCACGCGGGGAGTGAAATTGAGAGTTGAGAATTGAGGATGGAGAATTTCGGGGCACCGCGTGGCGGCACGATGTGAGTGAAGAATGAAAAATGAAAAGTGAAGAATGGCGGTGCGCCGCGTGGCGCGGATTGATGATGGATTTTGGATTTTGGATTGTGGGGCGTTGCGTTGCAACGCGTTTTCAAACGATACACAACGTATCCCCAATGACCAGTGACCAATGACGAATGACGTTGCCGAAGGCAACAGTTCTTGCGACCAGAGGCCCGAAGGGCCGTGTGTGCGACTCGATCGTATTTTGCATGTGAACCGTCTCAGAGTTCGATCCCGAGTCGTTTGGCCAGTTCCCGGGCCGCGACGGTGGCTTTGTCCTCCAGATACAGATCGGTCCGATCGGCGGTGTAGCGGGAAGGTTCGACGTTGATCTCGATCATCGGTGCGCGGGTCTGATACGGCAGCATCGAGGCGGGTGCCACTTCCCCCGTGGTCCCCACGACGATCAGGAGATCGGCCTCACCCAGGAGCCGTTCCGATTCGCGCCACGCTTCGGGGGGAATCGATTCGCCGAAAAAGACGAAATCGGGCTTGAGCACTCCGCCGCATCGGGTGCAGCGGGGCGGAAGCTCGCTCAGGTCGTGCTCGGTGAAGGGGGTGCGATCCCGACATTCGGTACACACGAGGGTCCGGGCGGTGCCGTGAAACTCCACGACGGTGCGGCTCCCCGCTTCCTGATGGAGGTTGTCGATGTTCTGGGTGATGACGCCGATGAGCGATCCGGCCTCCTCCAGCCGGGCGAGGAAGCGATGGGCCGCGTTGGGTCGGGCGTTGGCCCCCATGTAGTCGTAAAAAATCTCCCGGATCGCTTCCCATGACTCCCGCGGGTGGGCGAAAAAATACCCCAGATCGAGGATCTTGGGGTCGTAGCGGCTCCAGAGCCCTTCGGCACCGCGGAAGGTGGGGATGCCGCTCTCGACCGAGATTCCGGCACCGGTGAAAGCGACGATCCGCCGGGCCTCGTCGATCATCCGTGCCGCTTCGTCGTACTGTCCTTTCGTAGCCATCACGACTCCTTGTTCGGGGAAGTGGTGGGGTAAAAGGTATTGTACTTTATCTCCGGCTCGGCGGGGACGGGATCAGTGCAGGGCGGTCTGGCGGAAATAGTCCCGGACGTACTCGTAGCCGCTGTAGAGGGTCAGCGCTACGGCGATCCAGAGCAGGAGGGTGCCGCCGGGCCACTCCATGAGGAGGAACCCGATGGCGAACATCTGGCTGACCGTCTTGACCTTGCCCATCCAGCTGGCCGAGACCTTGAGCCCCCGTCCCGCGGCGGAGACCCGAAGCCCGGTGATGAAAAGTTCGCGGGTGAGGATCAGATAGATCGCCCAGGGGTCGGCGCGCCCCAGCAGCATCAGCCCCAGAAATCCCGCCAGGGTGAGCATCTTGTCGGCCAGCGGGTCGAGAATCTCCCCCAGGGGGGTGATCTGGTCGAAGGTGCGGGCGATATAGCCGTCGAAAAAATCGGTCGCGCTGGCGAGGACGAAGAGAAACGCGGCACCGTAATCGAGCCAGCTGTAGTGGATCCCCTCGAAAACGCTCCAGTCCCGATCGACCAGGAGCAGATACATCAGCGGCGCCATCAGGAGGCGGATGAACGCCAGGACGTTGGGCACGTTAACCATCCGCACTCCTGTGCGGATGGTTAACGTGGATTTTGGATTTTGGATTTTGGATTTTGGATTGAAGGATTATAAATTGAAGATTATTGCTTGAAAAAAACCTCTCAAACCAATACACCAATACACCAATACACCAATACACTAAAAAATTCATTCTCAATCCTCCATTCCGCTGATACAATCAGCGGAACGTCGTTCCCCCGTCGACCACGATCGTCTGGCCGGTGATCCAGCTGGCGTCGTCGGTGCAGAGGAAATAGATCGCCCCGGCGAGATCTTCGGGGGTCCCCATCCGGTTGAGGGCCGAGCGTTTGATCGTTTCGGCTTTGACCTCTTCGTAGTTGGTGAAGGCTTTGAGGGCGTCGGTCTCGATGGGGCCGCCGCTGACGGCGTTGACCCGGATGTTCCACTCCCCCAGCTCCACGGCGGCGTAGCGGGCCATCGCCTCGACGGCCGCTTTGTTGGTGCCGTGGCCGGCGTAGTTTTCGATGTAGATCAGATTGCCGGTGGAGCTGAGCGTGACGATGGATCCGCCACCCACTTCTTTCATCCGTTTGGCCGCCTCCTGGCTCCCGGCGACGAAGGCGCCGACGGTGGCCATGTAGATGTTGGCCAGCCCTTTTTTGGGGCGGAGTTTCATGAATTTGCCGTATCCCCCGACGACGGGGCGGCCGTAGATCATGGCGTTGGAGACGAAAAAATCGACCCGGTCGAAATCCCGGTCGATCGCTTCGAAGAGGGGTTTGAACTGGTCGGTGTCGAGGATGTCCAGGGGGTAGCAGCGGGCTTTGACGCCGTAGCGCTCTTCCAGCTCTCCGGCGAACTCCTCGGCCGCTTCTTTGTTGGTATTGTAGGTGAATGCCACGTTGACGCCGTTGCGGGCGAATTTTTCGGCGGTGGCCCGGCCGATTCCGCGGGTCCCTCCGGTGATGACGAGGGTCTTGCCTTTCATTTCGCTCATGGGGTTACGCTCCGGGAATGGTGTAGTTTTTCATCGCCTCTTCGATCTGTTTCATGTGTTCGGCGCTGGGGGGGACCAGCGGGAGGCGGTATTCGAGGGTGGGAATGAGCCCGGCGATGTACATTGCCGCCTTGACCGGGATGGGGTTGGATTCGACGAACATCGCTTTGTTGATGGGGTAGAGGGAGTCGTTGATCGCTTTGGAGGTCTTCAGGTCCCCCTCCAGGGCGGCGTGGACCAGTTTGGACTTGAGATCCGGCAGGAGGTTGGCTGTGACCGAGATCACCCCTTTGGCTCCGTTGGCCAGGAGGGGATAGTCGATGGCGTCGTCTCCGCTGACGAGGCAGAGGGCGGGGCGGGCCGCCAGGAGATCGACCGCCCGCTCCATCGAGCCGGTGGCCTCCTTGATGGCGTAGATGTTCTCCACTTCGTCGAAAAGGCGGAAAACCGTCGCGGGCAGCAGATCCACCGAGGTGCGTCCCGGGACGTTGTAGAGCATCACCGGGATCGAAACCGCTTCGGCGATCGCTTTGTAGTGGCGGTAGAGCCCTTCCTGGGAGGGTTTGTTGTAATAGGGCGTCACCGAGAGGATCCCGTCGGCTCCGCACTCCTGGGCGTGGCGGGCGATGTCGATCGCTTCGTGAGTGGCGTTGGAGCCTGCGCCGGCGAGGACCCGCACCCCGGTGCCGCGGCACACCTCCACGGCGATTTCGATGCACCGTTTGTGCTCGTCGTGGCTGAGCGTCGCGCTCTCACCGGTCGTCCCCACCGGGACCACCGCGTCGATGCCGTGGCGGATCTGTCGCCGGATGAGGGAGGCGTAGGTCTCTTCGTCGAGTTTACCGTTGCGAAAAGGGGTGATCAGCGCCGTCATGGCGCCGCAGATGGGGGAACTCATTTCGATTCGCTCCTGAGAATGACGGTGGTCGAGAGGTTGTGGTCGAAGTACTTGCGTGCCACCTCCCGGACCCGTTCGGGGGTAATTTTATCCAAATTCTCCTCATAGTGCAGGAGGGGCGTGAGGTCTCCCCGGGCCAGATAGGAGCCGAAGAGATCGGCGGTGGAGGAGGAGCTTTCCAGCTCGTGGAGGAAGTCCACCTTGGT
>JALWKO010000051.1 GCA_027081405.1 Campylobacteraceae bacterium
GTCCGGATGGGTCAGCTCGTACTCCATTTCGCTGTAGCGTTCGTAGCGCCGGGTCTTGTCCTTCTCCACTGAGCGCATGACGACCGCTTCGAGCCAGGCGGGGGTGAGGGGATTGAGGCGGCGCAGTGGCGTTGTGGTGCGGAAAGTGGGGGTTTGGAAGGGTTCGATCTCCCCGTAGGGGAGCCTGCGGCTCAGCGCCTCGTAGAGGGTGACGCCGATGGCGAAGATCTCGGTCGCTTCGCCGATGCTCTCTCCCGTGAAGCGCTCCGGGGCCAGATAGCTCGGCGTCCCGGCCCGGGAGGCGATGGAGAAGATCTCCACGATGGAACCGAAATCGATCAGTTTGTAGACCCGTTTGCCGTGGCGGCGAAGGACGAGGACGTTTTCGGGTTTGATGTCGCCGTGGACCAGGTCGCGGCGGAGAAGAAACTGGCTCGCGTGCAGCAGAAATTTCCCCAGATTGACCGCATCTTCGACGGGCAGCGGCTTGCGTGCGATCTCCTCCTTGAGGGTGGGGGCGTCGATATATTCCATCACGTAGTAGCGGCAGCTCCGTTTGGCGGGGATCACCGCCTTGGGGAAAAATCCCGCTTTGAGGCGGGAGGCGTTCCATGCCTCTTTGACGAAGAGATCGAGATAGGTTTCGTCGTGAATCGCCTCAAGGGGCGGGAACTTGAGGACGTAGCGCACCCCTTTTTTCTCCGCCAGCCAGGTCCGTCCGTTTTGAATCAGGGGACGCAGGAGCCTGTAGCCGTCGATCGTTTCGCCCTTTTTGAGCGTTTCGGGGATCGGCAGGTCGATCTTTTTGAGGCTTTGGCGTTTGGATTCCCCCAGGATTTCGACCACGACGGCCGTGGTGTCGTCGGGGAGGTCGTCGTCGACCTTTTTGCTGGCGGCCTTGACCAGGGCCACCGCTCCCGCGGGGAGCAGTCGGGCGATCTCCTCTTCGCTCAGCACCGCCTCCAGTCCGTCGCTGGATAGCAGCAGCCGGTCGCCGATACGCAGATTGTTTTCGAAAAAGTAGATCTCCACCTCTTCACTCAGGCCGATCGCCTGGGTGAGGACGTGCTCCATCCCCTTCTCGTGGCTGACGTGGGGGATGCTGAGTTGCAGCAGATCTCCATCCCGCAGCAGGAAAATGGGCGAATCGCCTACGTTGGCGCCGTAGAGGCGGTTCCCTTCGACGACGGCGACGCTGAGGGTCGTGAGGTATTCGGGGCGCTCGTACTCTTCGATCCCCTCCCGGTAGAGGATGGCGTTGATGTTGGCGATGAAGTGGCGTAGGGACTTTTCGATGCTCCAGCTACGGGGGCGGGCTTTGAAGCTGTCGATGAGGTAGTTGACCGCCCGGCGGGAAGCCTTGGCCCCCGCGGCGGCGCTGCCGACCCCGTCGCCGAGCACCGCGATGCAGAGCTCGTCCGCCACCCGCACCGCTGCGAAATCCCCGCTGAGGGGTTCGTGCCCTTTGGCCAGGCCGAAGGTGGAGGTTTTGAAGAGGGAAGACATGGTTGCTCTTTGTCTATTGGTGTATTAGTGTATTGGTATATTGGGTAGGGGAGAAGGAAGCTCTACGTTCACTCCCAATACACCAATAACCAATATACCAATAACAAGAGCGGATTTGACAAAAGTCAAATCCGCCCTCCCGCACTCACCCCCCAGGTGGTGCGCCAGCGGGTTTTGACCAGGCTGATGCCGATGATCGCCACGGCGACGACGGCGGCGAAGAGGAAAAATCCCGCGGCGTATCCCCCAAAGGCGCTTTTGGACCATCCCAGCGTCTTGATGAGTGCCGTTCCCCCCAGGCCGCCGGCGCAGCCGACGATGCCGGTCATGATCCCCATATCCCGGCCGAAGCGCTGGGGGACCAACTGGAAGACCGCGCCGTTGGCCATCCCCAGGTTGGCCATGATCAAAAAGAGGATCAGGATCGCCAGGTAGAAGTGGTGCACGAAGGCGTTGAGAACGGCCAGGGCCGCCGTGGCACCGAAGAAGATGTAGAGGCTCTTGACCCCGCCCAGTTTGTCGGCGATACCGCCGCCTACGGGTCGCAGTACCGCCCCGGCGAAAATACACAGCGCTCCGAAGTAGCCGGCGACCACTTTGACATTGGGCTCGTTGAGATATTCCAGCCCGAATTGGCTCATGTCGACCTGATAGGTGTTCATCAGGTAGACCTTCATGTAGTTGGCGAAGCCCACGAAGCCTCCGAAGCTGACGGCGTAGAAGAGGCTGAACCACCAGGTATCTTTGTCTTTGAGCAACTTGAGATAATCGCCGAGTCTTTTGGGATTGGGCTTGTAGACATCGGCGGGGGCATCCTTGGCCATCAGGGCATAGATGATGAAGATAAAAGTCGAAAGGATCCCGCCGACCAGGAAAACCGCCTGCCATCCCCAATACTCCGCGATCTTGGGGGCGAAAAGGAAGTCGAGAACGACACCGATGTTTCCCGCTCCGGCCAGTCCCAGCACCAACCCTTGCAGCCTGGGGGGATACCACTGTCCCGCTTGGGGGAGTGCTACGGCGAAGGAGGCGCCGGCGAAACCGAGGCCGAAGGCCACCGCGAGCAGTTCGTGATAAGTGATCTCTTCACCGCGCAGATAGCCGTAAAAAAGGGAAGCGATGACGATCGCTTGGGAAATCAGCGCCGTCTTTTTGGCCCCGATCTTGTCGACGCCGAAGCCCAGCAGGATCCGCAGGATCGCGCCCGAAAGGATGGGGATCGCCAGTAGGGTCGCTTTCTGGTTGGGATCGAGCCGGAAACCGTGGGCCGCCAGCGACTGGCTGATCTCCGTGGCCAGAGGTCCCAGCATGGTCCAGACCATGAAGCTGAAATCGAAGTAGAGAAAGGCCGCGATGAGGGTCGGAAGGTGCCCCGCGGTCTTGAGTTCACCGAGTTTCATGCGATGTGCTCCTCGAATTGTGATGCCGCAATTATAGGTCAGATAATGTGCTTTTAATTGATGAATTTTTAATCAAAATAGTGATAACATTTTGCATATACTTCTCCAAAACATTCATTTTTTTCCTAAAGGTTTTGGAATGAGACTCGAAGCGATCAGTGCCCGACACACGAAAATCAACAAAATCGAAAAGCTCAAAGCGACCCGGAGTTACAAAGAGGCCTGGGAAGCGCTGCAGCGCTACGCCCGGGAAGGGTATGACGCGATTCCCAAAGAGGACAAGGATTTTTTCCTCAAATGTTTTGGGATCTTCGACCGTCCGGCCACGCCGGGGCGGTTCATGATGCGGATCCGGATCCCGGGGGGACGGCTCGAGAGCGCTCAGGCCGAAGCGCTGGGGGAAATGGCCCGGGAGTTCGGGGAGGACTATATGGATCTGACGACCCGGGCCCAGGTGCAGCTGCGATATCTCAAGATCGAGGATATTCCCACGATCATCGATCGGCTGGAGGGGGTGGGGATCACCAGCTGGCAGACCGGGGTGGACAATTTCCGAAACATCGTCACCGATCCCCTCGACGGTCTGGCCTATGACAATCTGATCGAAACGGCTCCGCTGATCGATGCGATGCAATCACTCTGGCTCAAAAAGGAGGAGTGGATCGCCGCCATCCCCCGCAAATTCAACACCGCCATAGGTGGATCGATGAGCAACCGCTGCAACCTCTTCGCCCACGATTGCTGTTTCGCTCTGGCGGTCCGGGACGGGGAATACGGCTTCAATGTCTACCTGGGCGGCAAGGTAGGGGCGATCGCCCAGAGTGCGGATGTTTTCGTCACCGAGGAGGATCTGCTGGCTTTCTACGAAGCGTTGATCCGCACCTACAAAAAGTTCGGCTTTCGGGACAGTCGCAACAAAAACCGTCTGCACTATCTCATCCAGGAGGCGGGGATGCGGACCGTGATCGAGGCGGTGGAGGAGATCGCCGGGCGGGAGTTCCGCAGGGCGGGGGAGACCCTGGTCAAAACCCCCCGAACCGAAGAGAAAGAGGGGCGGATCCGCCTGCGCGACGGGAGCTGGGCGCTGCATATGGTGGTCCCCTCGGGGATCTTCAGCGGGATGGCGATGATCCAAGCGGCCCAGACGGCGCGTGCGTACGGAAACGGACTGCTCAACATCTCCACGACCCAGAACCTCTACATCCTCGGTGTCCCCACGGAGAAGATCGACGCGGCACTGAGTGCCAAACCCTACGATCGCTACGCCAACCGCTCCACCCCCTATTTCAATCAACTGGTCGCCTGTGCCGGGGTGGACCTGTGCCCTTTCGGGGTCATCCCCAACAAGAAAGACGCCATCGAAATGGCACAGTACCTGGGGGATGCGGTTCCTTTGCCTGAGGACGCGACGATCCGGATGCACTGGTCGGCCTGCGTCAAAGGGTGCGGCGTGCACGAACTGGGGGACATCGGCTTCGTCGGCTGCAAGGTCAAAGAAAACGGAGAGACCGTCTACGGAGTGCACATCCAGCTGGGGGGCAAATCGACCGCGAGCCAGGAGGAGGCCTACGACATCCTGCGCAGCGTGCCATTGAGTCGGGCGCGGTTTTATGTGGCTCAGCTGGCACAGGCCTATCGGGATCTGCGACGGGAACGGGAGAGTTTCGAGCGGTTCGAGAGCCGGGTATTGCGGCGCTACTCCAAAGGGGCGATCGGATTCATCCTCCGATGGAACGTCGATATCGCCGGAAAACTGGGGGCGGGGGAACTCCGCTTCGCCAAAGAGTGGCCCGCCACCGAAGAGCGCAACGAGATCTTCCTGCTGGGACTCGAGATCTACAAGGCCCTCTCCGGGGAAAACGCCTATCAGGGGACCTACGCCTACAACCCGATCGAAAAGACCCCGCCCGTACCTCTAGCGAAACGGGTTCCCGCGGTGGGCAAAGAGCTCAGCGACGTGGTGATGAAGATGATCGCCCCGTCGGAAAAACGGTACGAAGTCTTTACCGAAGTGCTGTCCGATCTGGGGATCAAATGAATTGAGGATTGAGAATGGAGAATGGAGGATTTTGGAGCGCCCGGTGGGCGCGTTTTGAATGAGAAACGAGAAATGAGAAATTTTGGGGCGCCGCGGGGTGGCGCGAACTGAGTGAAGAGTGAAGAGTGAGGAGTGAAGAATTTCGGTGCGTTGCTCCGCAACGCGCTCTTTATGGAGACGGGACTTCAGTCCCGCATTGCAGGGCCAAAGCCCTGCCTCCAATACACCAATATACCAATAGACCAATAACGTTGCTGTAGGCGACACTCCTTGCGACTTGCGACGTGAGGCCCGAAGGGCCGTGCTTGCGACCAGAGATGGGCCGTGCTGGCGACGCAGGGGCGGGATGGTTTGTTCATTTGTGCGGTCTACCCCCTGACAATCTCGGCGACCCGGTCGGCGCTGCCGTGTCCCAGGTAGCGCCGCAGCTTGAGGACGTCCTCGAAGTACCGTTCCCGGTCGAAGCGTTCCATCTCCCGCAGCAAGGCGTCGGCGCTGAGATCTTCCTGCAGAAGTTCGGGGTGGATGGGACGCCCCTGGAAGTCGAGGCCGAAGAGGTTGGCCAGTCCGGCGTATTCGATCCGTACCAGGCGGGTGGCGATGAAATAATCCAGCGGACGGGCCCGGTAGGCCAGGACGAAAGGGGTTCCGATCAGCGCCGCCTCCAGCGTGGCGGTTCCACTGCAGATGAAGGCGAAATCGCTTCTGTGCAACGTTCGGTGGCTTTCATGGGAGATCGTGAATCCTTCCAGATCTCCGTAGAGCTCCGCGATCCGCTGCGCGTCGAAAATCGGAGGGATCACCACCGTCGCGGCGATATCCGCTCCGAGCCGCCGACGCACTTCGCGGAAAATCGGCATGAGGGTCCGGATCTCCCCCGGCCGGCTGCCGGGGAGGAAGGCGACCCGTTCCAATCCCCTCGGCGGCGCGTCGCGGAACGCTTCGATCTCGTCGAGCAGGGGATGTCCCACGTAGGTAATCGGCGCGTCGGGAGAGTAGTAGCGCCGCTCGAAGGGGAGGATCGAGGCGAGGGTACTGAGGGTCCGCTCGAGGGTTTTGATCCGGTAGCGGCGCCAGGCCCACGCCTGGGGGAGGATGTAGTAGATGAGCTCTTTGTCGGGATAGCGTCTGCGGAGTTTTTTGGCCAGGGGGAGGTTGAACCCCGACCCGTCGACGAGGAGTACCTTGTCGGCCGTTTCGGCCTCTTCGACCATCCGTCGGGCCAGCCGGAGAAAGAAGGGCACTTTCCCCAGCGCGTCGACCACCCCCATCACCGCCAGAGAGCGGAGATCTTCGAGGGGTTCACCCAGCGAGGGGTTGAAGATCCCGCCGAGCTCCACCTCCGGCCCCAGACGCTCCATGAGTGCGGCCAGATGGACGTTGGCGGAGTGTTCGATGGCGCTTACCAGCAGTTTCACGCAGGTTCCTTGGCGTTAGATTGGGAAAAGTGTAGCAAAATCGCGGCACCGTCCGGGAGTTTGGCGGCGGGCGCTAATGGAGTTTTTGGGATAATAGCTCCAATGAAACCATCGTGAAGGATCGCACCGTGCAAACCGACTGGATCGAATGGCTCAAAGCGGAGGGGGGACTGCGGGTCATCGACGAGCCGCTCGACGTGGAGCTGGAGATCCCCCATATCGCCTATGCGGAAGTCAAACGCCCTGACTCCCGCCCCCTTCTGTTTACCCGGCCCGTCTGGCGGGCGAAGGGGATCGAGTACGAGATGCCGGTGCTGATGAACCTCTTCGCCAACGAGGCGCTCACCCGAAAAATCCTCGGTGACGATCCCGACGCCCTGGCTGCGGGGATCGAATCGCTCATGAAACTTCGTCCGCCCCGGAGTCTCAAAGAGAAACTCTCCATGCTCCCCAAGCTCATGAAACTCCGGAGCGTCTTCCCCAAACGGAGCCGGAAACGGGGGGCGTGCCAGGAGGTGGTCATTCCAAAAGAAGCGGTCGATCTGGACCGTCTCCCGATTTTGAAAACCTGGCCCCAAGATGGGGGGCGTTTCATCACGATGGGGCAGGTCTACACCCGGAGCCTGGACGGGACGATGCAGAACCTGGGGATGTACCGGCTCCAGCAGTACGACCGTACTCGGCTGGGGATGCACTGGCAGATCCACAAGGACGCGAGCCACTTTTTCGACCAGTACCGGGACGCGGGCCGGCCGATGCCCGTGACGATCGCCATCGGCGGCGATCCCCTCTATATCTGGTGCGGGCAGGCCCCCATGCCCCACGGGATGTTCGAGCTGTTGCTCTATGGCTACATCCGGGGGCGTAACGCCCGCCTCGTCAAGTCGCTCACCAACGACATCTACATCCCCGAGGACGTGGATATCGTGATCGAAGGGACGGTCGATCCCGAGGCGATGGAGATCGAAGGGCCGTTTGGGGACCATACGGGCTATTACACCCTCCCCGAGCCGTTCCCGGTCCTGGAGGTGGAGACGATCACGATGAAACGCGATCCGGTCTTCGCCGCCACGGTGGTGGGCAAGCCTCCCCTGGAGGACAAATACATGGGGTGGGCCACCGAACGGATCTTTTTGCCGCTGCTCAAGCCGATGGCTCCGGAGCTGATCGACTACCGGATGCCCGAAAACGGGGTGTTTCACAATCTCATCCTGGCCAAGATGGAGGTGCGCTACGCGGGCCACGCCCAGCAGTTCATGCACGCGTTCTGGGGAGTGGGGCAGATGAGTTTCGTCAAGCACGCGATTTTCGTCGGCAAGGAGGCCCCCGACCTGAAAGACGACGCTGCGATCGCCCGCCATATCCTGCACCGTCTCGATCCGGAGCGGATCCTGGTGACCGAAGGGATCGTCGATCAGCTCGATCACTCCTCGCCGCGCCATTTGGTCGGGGGAAAAATGGGGATCGACGCCACGGGACCCGAAGTGGACGACCGGGTGGAGGAGCGGCTGGAGGACGACGAGCTCCTGCAGAAAGTCCGTTCCCTCGTCCTCGAAGCGGTGGCTTTGCACCAATATTTCACCGACACCCCCAACCCGATCGCGGTGATCGCCATCCGGAAACGGCGTTCGGCCAAGGAGGTGATCGACGCCCTCACGCCGCTTGCCCGTTACCTCGCGGTGGTCGTGATCGTCGACGCCGAAAACAACGATCTGGAGAACCCCTACATGCTGCTGTGGCGGGTCGTCAACAACATCGACGCCCGCCGGGATCTGATCCTGGAGCCGTTTATCGCCCTCGACGGGACCAACAAAGGGCCCATCGACGGCTTCCCCCGCCCCTGGCCCGACGATACCCACTGCGACCCCGAGACCCTGCGCCGTCTTGCCGATCGGGGGGTCCTCGATCTGGACGAGGAGTTCATCCGCCGCTTCGGCCTCCTCCCGTTCGACCTCTACGACGAAGGTTGATAAGAAACCCTTAAGTTTTTTACGATATGATTTTGTTGTTGATAAAAAATTTCGATTGAAAGGATTGCAATGATCGTCACCAAAAAAGCCCCCGACTTCACCGCCCCCGCCGTATTGGCCGACGGGACAATCGTGGAGGATTTCAATCTGTACGAAAATTTCGGAGAGAAGGGGACCGTGCTGTTTTTCTACCCCCTCGATTTCACCTTCGTCTGCCCCTCGGAGCTGATCGCTTTCGATCACCGGCTCAAAGAGTTCCACGATCGGGGCATCAACGTCATCGGATGCTCGGTCGACAGCCAGTACAGCCACTTCGCCTGGCGTGAAACCCCCGTCGAAAAAGGGGGAATCGGACGGGTCGGATATCCGCTGGTGGCCGACCTGACCAAGCAGATCGCCCGGGACTACGACGTACTTTTCGACGAGGCGGTCGCCCTGCGGGGATCGTTCCTCATCGACCGGGACGGGACCGTCCGCCACGCGGTGATCAACGACCTGCCTCTGGGGCGGAACATCGACGAGATGCTCCGGATGGTCGACGCGATGCTCTATACCAACGAACACGGCGAAGTGTGCCCCGCCAACTGGGAAAAAGGGAAAGAGGGGATGAAACCCGATACCGAAGGGGTCGCAGAGTACCTGGCCAAACACGCCGAGGAGCTCTGAGGCTCATCACCGCATCAAGTAACGACTTCAAACTTTTGATGCGGCGATATGCTACAATATCCCGATCGTCCCCGGAGGGGGACTGTGGGAATGCCGGCGCCGCGCAGAGTGCTTCGCGCGAGGGTTCTGCCCTGCGCCGGCGGAACGATGAAAGGACGCCCATGACCAATTTTGCCGAAGTTCTCAAATCTCACGGGCTCAAAGCGACGTTTCAGCGGATGACGATCCTCGCGGTGATCGAAGAGCTGGGACACGCCTCGATCGACGAGATCTACGAAAATGTCCTCAAAACCCATCCGACCCTCTCATTGGCCACCGTCTACAAAAACATCGTGACGATGGTGGAGCAGGGGGTCCTGGTGGAGGTGCCCATTTCGGGGCGCAAGTCCAAATACGAGCTCAAAAAGCACGAACACCTCCATCTGATCTGCACCGAGTGCGGCAGCGTCACCGACCGGCAAATGGACGAGATCATCAGCGCAGACACCGAAAAAATCGCCCGGGATTCCGCCTTCCGCCTCCACGGCCGCCAGGTCAACCTCTACGGCGTCTGCGAACACTGCGCTCAGAAAGCGGCCTCCTGACTTTTCTTCGCCACATCGCTATATGGGAACTGGTTTTTGATGGAGAATGGAGAATTTTGGGGCGCAGCGGGGCGGCGCGGATTGATGTTGGATTTTGGATTCTGGATATTGGATTGCGGGGTGTTGCGATGCAACACATATTTTTGGAGGTGGGAATTCATTCCCGCACTGCAGGGCGAAAGCCCTGCCTCCAATACACCAATCATACCAATAGACCAATGACGTCGCCGAAGGCGACGGTTCTTGCGACTTAAGGCCCGGTAGGACCGTGCCTGAGACTATTTATCCCTTCATTTGTTTTTCTTTGTTCATGTGGTTGGAGATGCTAGGCATGGTTTAATGAGCATTGGGGACCGTATCGGTCTCTGGTGTGACGGATCGTGTCGTACCCGATGGATCTTCTATCGGAGTGTCTTGACGAACTTTTCGATCCGCCGGATCCCTTCGCGTATGGTGACGATGTCGGTGGCGAAGGAGAAGCGGAAATACCCCTCGGCACCGAAACCGATGCCGGGAACGACGGCGACACCGGTCTCTTCCAGCAGTTTGGAACAAAACGCCATCGAATCGCTGCTGATTTCCCGGATGTTGACGAAAAGGTAGAACGCTCCGTCGGGTTTGGCGACGCTGAGTCCCTCGATCGCGTTGAAGCGCTCCACCGCCTCGTGGGCCCGGGCTTCGAAGGCTCTGCGCATCGTTTCGATCTCTTCGTCCACTTCGCCGCGCAATGCGGGAATCGAGGCTTTCTGTGTGATCGAGCAGATGTTGGAGGTACTCTGTGACTGGAGAGAGACCATTTTTTTGATCAGTTCTTTGTCGGGGGAGGCCAGATATCCCATCCGCCATCCGGTCATGGCGACCGATTTGCTTAGACCGTTGACGGTGACCGTGCGGCGGTACATATCTTCGTTGATCGAAGCCGCCGCGGTGAAACGGACGCCGTCGTAGACCAACTTCTCGTACATCTCGTCGCTGGCGACGAGGATTTCGGTCCCTTCTAGCACCTTCCCGATCGCTTCGAGCTCCTCTTTGGAATAGACCGCCCCGGTGGGGTTGGAGGGAGAGGTAAGGATGAGCAGTTTGGTCCGGGGAGTGATCGCGCCTCGGAGCTGTTCGGGGGTGATTTTGAAACCGGTCGACTCGTCGGTAGGGAGGATGACGGGTTTGGCTCCGGCGTATTTGACCAGCTCGGGGTAGGTGACCCAGTAGGGGGCGGGGATGATCGCTTCGTCCCCTTCGTCGAGGATCGCCTGGGTGAGATTGAACAGCGACTGTTTGGCGCCGTTGCTGACGACGATCATCTCCCGGTCGTAGTGTAGTCCGTTGTCCCGCTGGAGCTTGTAGGCGACGGCGTCGAGGAGTTCGGGGATCCCCGCGACGGCGGTGTACTTGGTGAAATCCTGCCGGATCGCTTCGATCGCCGCCTCCTTGATCCGTTCGGGGGTACCGAAATCGGGTTCTCCCGCCGAAAAACTCAGCACGTCTTTTCCCTGGGCTTTGAGCTCCCGGGCGAGGGTGGAGATGGCGATCGTCATCGAGGGTGAAAGGGCCTGGATCCTTCGGGAATACATCGAGCGGTCCTCTGTTTGGGAATCGTTAGACGCTATTATCCCGAAGTATCCATTAGAGTTTGCCGACACGCTACGCAGAAATGGAATGCAAGATCTTTCTGGATCGTACGGTAACAGACACCGAAATCAACATTCTGAGGTTTTGCTGTTCTGAAAAATGGTACCTTCATTTTAAGTGCTTTTAAAGGGATTTATGAGATGATAACATTGATATTATGGAATATCTTTGAGCAGAAAGGCCAAACCCGTCGCGAGGCGGGGACGGAAAGCCATGGGTCTCCCATCGTGGAGATCGCCAGGTTGCCGATGCGTTCTTCTTCGAAGCTATGGATCGTTCACGACAGATGCGTGAACCTCTCTGGCTGAATGCCTCGGTGTCTCCCCACGATGTTGCTACGGTGAGCCTTCATCTATTGTCAAGGAGTGGATGATGAGAGTATTGGTAACGGTGTTGGCGACAATTGTGACACTGAGTGTCCAAAGTGTGGCATTCGAGATCAAAAATCTGGCGCAGGCCGTCAACGAAGCGGGACGTCAAAGGATGCTCACCCAACGGATGCTCAAAGACTACGCGATGATCGGGATGGGGAATCAGTTCGGGAACCCCGTTCAGGATCTCAATCGAACAATACAGACCTTTGAAGAGCATCTCAAAGCGTTGCGTTCCTTTGCCACCGACCCTGAAACGGTAAAAAGTCTCGAAGCGCAGCGAAATCTCTGGGATCAGATCCGTCCCAAACTCTTACAGAAACCGACCAAAAAAGAGGCGCAAACTCTCCAGAAGGAGCTGGACAAGCTTCTCAAAGCGGCAGATTTGACGACACGGCTTTTTGCCAAACAAACGGGGAAAAAGTCGGGGAAACTCATCAACATCTCCGGTCGGCAACGGATGCTCTCCCAGCGGATGGCGAATCTGTATATGCTGAAGGCCTGGGGGGTCGAAGACCCCCAATTCAAGGACAAGCTTCAAGCTGCGATCCAACTTTTCGGCGATTCCCTCGATACGCTTATGAAATCGGATCTCAATACTCCGGAAATCGATAAATTGCTTCACAGAGTCAAAAACAATTTCATGTTTTTTCAGATTATGAGCCGATCGTCGAATCGTTTTATTCCGTCGTTGATTTACGAAAAATCCAACGAGATTCTAAAAGACATGAACACCGTGACAGGCTTGTACGCTAAGCAAAAAGCCCGGTGATTGGATACAATAATCCCACGAATAGGCAAAGGAGAAAGAAATGCGAAGAACCCGTATCTTGGGAGTGTTTGCCGTGGCGGCTCTCTTGGTGACGAATATTCCGGTGTCCGCGGAGCAACCGCACAATCCCGTGAAGGTCAATGAATTGGTCAAAAAAGACGCGATTCGACTGATCGATATCGCCGGGAGACAGCGGATGCTTTCGCAGCGGATCGCCAAAGACTATCTCTATCTTGGGAAGCATATCGCTACCGACAAGGCGCGTAAAGAGCTCAAAGCTTCCCTGGAAGAGTTTCGCGCCAATCTGGCCAAACTCGAAGAGATGATCAACGATCCGGAGATCAAAAATCTTCTGGCCTTTGTCAAACTGAGCTACAACGAACTTCTCGATACGATCAAAAAGCCTTTTGATATCAACAATGCCCAATTGGTGCTCGATTTGAGTGAATCGATGCTGGAGGGTAGCCAATACATTGTCGACAGTCTCAAGAAAAAAGCCAATGTCAAAGAATCGAAGATCGTGGCGACAGCAGGGAAGGAGCGGATGCTTTCCCAACGGATCGCAAAATATTATCTTGCCTATCAAGCGGGGATCAAAGACAAAAACACCGTCGATCAGATGCGTGCGGCGGTCAAGGAATTTTCCGAAAAGCTCAAAACGTTGATGAACAATCCCGATAATACCGCCACGATCAACCAAAAACTGGCTCAAGTGGATAAATTGTGGAAAATTGTTTATAAATTCTACCTCAATATCGAAAAAGGGGGATTGCCGTTTATCGTCTATACGACGACCAATGACATTACGCAGAAAATGGATGAAATTACGAAACTGTACATCAAGCGTTACAAATAAGAAGGACCGTCCATGAAAAAAACACTCTTCGTTCTTTTCGTCGTAGTGTATTCGCTTGTTTCAACGACTGCCGACGCGGCGACGCGTGCGGAGGTCAATATCCTGGAAGCGACCGAAAACATCCGTTTCATCAGTCAGCGACTGACAAAAAACTACCTCTATCTCTTTGCCAATCCGTTAAAAATCGAGATCAAAAAGCAACTTCGCTTAGATCTGAACGAACTGGTGGACAATATTCGTTCAATTTCCCTGAGTACCAACGATGAAGACACCAAAAATATTTTGGAGTTTCTTACCTACAGCAAAAACCAGATCGAAGCGTTGATTTCCAAAAAACCGAGTAAAGAAAACGCCGCGTTGATGCTTGATTACAGCGAAACCCTTCTAGAAGGGGCCAATTCCATCGCCAAAGCACATCAATATACCTTTACCCCCAGTGAAAAAATGCTCATTTTGAGTAAAAAGCTCAATTTCCTCGTTGAACGGGCGGCGAAATATTATATGGCTTTGGGGATCGGACTCGGGACCGATATCAATCACCAACAAATGAACGAGGCGATCCGGAATTTCGATGCGGATCTCAAAACGTTGGAGGCGTACGAGTATCCGGTAAAGTTGCAGAAAAAACGGGATCAACTTCTCCGGTTCTGGAAGGTGACAAAAGGGTTTTTCCCCCGTTTGGATAAGGTCTTCGCTTCCAACATCATGTGGCTTTCGACCGACAAACTCGAGCGTCTGACCGAAAACTTCGTTATCTACCATCGTAAGCATCAGTAAGGAGTAACGGATGAAAAAAACGATTCAAAAATTTCTCTTTCTCCTCCTACTGATTTTCGTGCTTGCGGCGGCGGGAGTCCTGGGATGGTATGCCTACAAAGCGTATGGTAAATACCGCTATGACCAGCAGGTGATGCAAAAGGTGTCGGTGATCCAGGATGTCAGCGACCTGATGCAGCTTTTGGGTGATGAGCGGATGCTCAGCGTCCGATTTTTGGCTGCTGGAAAACGAAACAGCCTCGATACGCTCAAAAATGCTCGTTCGCAAGTTGATTCCATGCTCAAAAAACTCGCCGGTGAGTTACAAAGCTTTCCCGACGTTCGAGCCAACGTGGCACTTGTCCACGGGGTACAGCAAAACCTCAAATCGATTCGAACCCGCGTCGATGCCATGAGCGTGGAATATCGCGATCTTTTGGTCGACGGTTTTCAGAAACAAGTCTTTGTTCCCATTCTCAATGTCTATCGGAGTATCGCTTCCCATCTGAACGTTCCCAAGCTCAATGAAGCGAGTATGTATGGATCCCGTTTGGCGGATCTCTATGCCAATGATGAGCTGGAACAGGATTTCGTCGGCTATCTGCTCGGTTTGAACAAAGCGATGTCCGCGGAAGATATGAAAATCTGGGATCGGGTCCTTTCGCAAGACGCGCTTCCCGATTTTTCTAAGATCGCTGATGTTGCGCTCCGGCAAAAAGTGGCCAAGATCCTCCATGGGGAAGATTTCATCCAGATGCTCAACGACGAACGGGAAAATGTGATTTTCGGGATCGACGACGGGCATTACCCCGTCGATCAGAACCACTGGTTCACCCGGACTCAAAAACGCCTGTCCCGTCTCGCGCGTTCGGCTGACACTATTCACGCACAGGCCAAAGGCTATATCGGTGAAAAGGTTTCAAACGACCGCAACCGGGCGATTCAGTTTGCCGCCGCGTCGCTTGTCTTTTTGGTCCTTTTCGTCATTTTGGCGATTATCTATCACAACGTCCAAAAAGAGGCCAAACTCCTCGACGAAACCCTCAAAAACATCGAGCTCGAACTCGATCCCCAAAAACAGCGCCAACTTCAGCGGATCGTAGAGCGCAGAGACCTTGCGGCGATCTACCGCTTCATGGCTGAGAGCATCAAGGAAGCCAACGTCGCCAAAGACCTTTTCCTGGCCAATATGTCCCACGAAATCCGTACGCCCCTCAACGGAATCGTCGGATTTACGCAGCTGCTCAAAAACACCCCCCTCACTCCCGACCAGGAGGAGTTCGTTTCGGTGATCGAAAGCAGTTCGGAGAACCTCCTTTCGATCGTCAACGACATCCTCGATCTCTCCAAGATCAATGCCGACAAGGTGGAACTGGAGGAGATCCCCTTCAACGCCATCGAGAAATTCGAAGACGCAGTGGAATCTTACGGAGCCAAGGCCGCTCAAAAGAATATCGAGTTTTCGGTATTCGTCGATCCTTCCCTCCCCAAGACTCTGGTGGGGGATCCCACAAAAATCTCCCAGGTTTTGGTCAACTTGATCAGCAACGCGATCAAATTTACCAGCAGCTACGGTGCTGTGGATGTGATCGTGGAGAAAAAAGAAGAGACCGAGAGTGCCGCCACCGTCTATTTCGCCGTGCGGGATACCGGGATCGGAATCAGCCCGGAGCAAAAAGAGAAAATTTTCGAAGCCTTTGCACAAGCCGATGTCAGTACGAGTAGGAAATACGGCGGGACGGGTCTGGGACTGGCGATTTCGAGCAAATTGGTCGAGCGGATGGGCGGGCATCTCGATATCGAGAGTGAAGTGGGCAAAGGGTCGACGTTCTTTTTCACACTTACGCTGCCAAAAGGAGAGGATCAGGAGCGCCAACTCCCCGACCTGAGCGGATTGCGTACGGCGATGCTCTTGCCCGAGAAAGCCAATATCCGCCAAAGTGACAAGAATCTGGAAAAATACGTCACCTATTGCGGTGCGGAATATGAGATCCACCGTTACGAAGACGTGTTTGTCCATCCGGCGGACAAGATTGCCGACGTCTTTTTCCTCGACCATGCCTATTGTCGTCGGGAAGGGGAATTGGAGCGATTCCTCAACCTCGATGCCAAAATCGTCCTCATCACCACCGGGCATTTGAAAAAAGAAGCAGAAGAAGTGGTCGATCGGGTGGCAAAAATCATCTACAAACCGGTCAATTTCACCAAAACCCTCCGTGCGATGGAACGGGTCAAGGATTTACCGCGTCACGCAGCCGCATCCGGAACTGCAGAGAACGAAAACGTAGTGGAAAAATTCGAAGATCTTCGTATTCTCGTCGCCGAAGACAACCCTATCAACCAAAAATTGATCCGTACGACGCTGGAGCAGTTTGGAGCCGACGTGACTCTGGCGTCCAATGGACAGGAAGCGTTCGATCTGCGCAAACAAAACGACTATGACCTGATTTTCATGGATATTCAGATGCCGGTACTCAACGGGATCGACGCCACCAAAGAGATTCTCCATTACGAGCAGATCAACCATCTCAAACATATTCCCATCATCGCTCTGACGGCCAACGCTCTGGCAGGGGATCGAGAGAAATATATGGCAGCGGGAATGGACAATTACATTCCCAAGCCGATCAATATCGAGGAACTCCGTGCGATCATTCAGATGTATCATCCCAAGGTGCGGATGATCCCCAAGGAAGAGGCACGAAACGGAGAAGCTCCGGTGGAAGAAACCCATGACGAGCCTTCTTCGCAACAGCATCCTTTACCCCAGTCTCAAGGCGAAGGGGTCGAGGTGCGATATGTCCAAGCTCCCGAAGTGTCTGCCGAAACTCCCCAGAAGCCGGAAGATTACCGAAAGGGTAGCTGGATCCTCTATGTCCGATCTCCTCTGATGGCCAGCTTGTATCGGAAAATCTTGCAACAATTGGGGATCGAAACGGTCCAGACGGTTCAGTCCGAGGAAGAACTGATCTCCTTGCTCGATCAAGGAAATGTGGAGTATGCACTGTTGGACGGCGCGATTCTGGGTGGGGACGAATGCATTTTGATCGAAAGTATGAAAGAAGAGGGGATTCGCCCCTTTGTCCTCGTTTCTACGGGAGAAAAAGGTGATCACGCCTGTGCCGAAACGGTGGCTGTGGACCGTTTCGCACACGAAATCAAAAAACATCTCTCCACATAATCAATGCTACCTGGGTCCCATTGATCGGGATCGAGGACGGGTATAATCGTTCCAAAAAGCGAAGGAGTCGCCGATGGAAACGATCAACGTGGTCTGTCCCCATTGTCTGAAGGTCAACCGCGTACCGAAAAAGGACCACTACTCCAAAGCCAACTGCGGCTACTGCAAACGCTCCCTGCTTGATACCCATCCGGTCGACGTGGACGCTCAGGGGTTCGCCCAGTTCGTCCAGCGGAGCGACCTGCCCGTGGTGGTCGATTTCTGGGCCCCCTGGTGCGGTCCGTGCCGGATGATGGCGCCAGCGTACGAGCAGGCGGCCGCCGCGTTCCCCCTCAAAGCACAGTTCATCAAGCTCAATACCGAAGCCAACCCTCAGGTCGCGGCGCAGTTCGGGATCCGGTCGATCCCGACGCTGATCGTCTTCAAAGGGGGGCAGCCGGTAGGACAGACAAGCGGCGCGTTGGGTGCCGATCAGATCGCCGGATGGGTTCGCCAGTATCTCTGACGGGGCAAGAGTATGAATGTGGAGTGAGGAGTGAAGAGTGAGGAGTGAAGGGGCGCCGCGAGGCGGCGCGGTCTGAATGAGAAATGAGAAAATAGAAATGAGAAATTTCGGGGCGCCGTGTGGCGGCGCGGTTTGATGGTGGATGTTGGATTTTGGATGCTGAATTGAGGTGTGTTGCTGCGCAACGACTCTATGAATAACAACTAGCGACTATCGACTAGTGACTAGCGACTGCCGACCGCGCCGAAGGCGACATTGCTTGCGACTTTGCGCGTAGGGAACGACATATCCATTTCGATCGGGTACTCCCGGATATCGTGGACTTACGAAGCGAAAAAGTCCCGGATCGTCCCCAGATGCCGCTCGAATCCCTCGAAGGCGTGCGATCCCCCCTCTTCGAGGATGAGCCGGGCGCCGGGGAGGGCGTCCCGGGCGAGGCGGTAGTCGAGGACCTCGTCGCCGGTCTGAAGCATCAGCAACACCTTCTCCGGATGGGGAAAGGGTTCGACCCGGAAGCGCCGTAGGCTCTCGACATGGCGGGGGCTCCACTCGAAGCGGGTCAGATCGTAGTAGTTGACCGCCTGGGTGGTTCGGGCCGCCAGGGTCTCCCAGGGGCGCAGCGAAGGGTTGACGAGCACCGCCTGCAGGTTGTGGCGTGCCGCGAGATAGAGGGCATAAAAGCCCCCGAGCGAGGAGCCGATGAGATGGAGCGGTTCGTGTCGTTTGCGGCAGTGGAGGGCGATTTGCTCGAGGGTGTCGACGGCCAGTTCGGGGACGTAGGAGAGGGAAGGGGCGAACACCGCTTCGCCGAAATATTCCCGGACTTTCCGGGCTTTTTCCCCCAGGCCGCTGCTGGCGAATCCGTGGATATAGAGGATCATCGTTCCCCTTTGGCCAGTGCTTTGGTGAGGCGTCCGTAGGGGAGGGTGTTGAGGATGTCGGAAGCTTCGAGCCATCCCCGGCGGGCCTGATGGAGGGCATAGGTGCGGAAACGGAGCTCTTCGGGATTTTGTGCCAGCGAGGAGAGGAGGAGTTTGGCGCCGGCGTCCCTGGCCATCCGGGCGTAGACGTCGTTGAGATCGAGCCGGTCGGGATGGCCGTCGATCTCCAGCGCCACCCGATGTTCCGCCGCCGCGGCGATCACCCGCTCCATGTCGACGGAGTAACCGTTTCGTCGGGAGATGATCCGCCCGGTGGGATGGGTCAGTGCGGTGACGGCGGGATGGGCCAGCGCCGCCAGGATCCGCCGGGTCTGCCGCTTCTTGTCCAGATCGAAGTGATCCTCCACCGTGACGTAGACCAGATCGAACGATGTGAGCAGATCCTCGGCCACCGGGAGCGATCCGTCTGCGTCGATCGCGATCTCGATCCCTTTGAGGATGCGGATTTTTTTGTAACGCCTGTCGAGTTCTCCGAGCTCTTTCAGATACGCTTCCAGAGGATCCCCCGATTTTCCGTGGCTGCTGAGCAGATGGTCGGCCCGATCGGCGAAACCGATGTAGGCGTCTCCCTGTCGCAATACCGCCTCGACCATCTCTTCGCAGGAGGCCGTTCCGATCGAATGGGTGGAGTAGCAGTGCAGATCTCCCCGGATCGCGTCGCCTTCTACGAGGCGGGGGAGTTTCCCCTCCAGCGCCGCTTCGATCTCTCCCCGATCTTCCCGCAGTTCGGGCTCGATGTAGTCCATTCCGAAAAGGCGGTAGATCTCCTCCTCGGTTTTGCCGGCGATCCGCTGCATCGTTTCGTCGAAAACGCCGTACTCGTTGACCTTCCACCCTTTCTCCACCGCCATTTTCCGGATAGCGATATTGTGGGGTTTGGAACCGGTGAAATAGTGCAACGCCGCTCCGTAGCTCAGGTCGGTGACGCAGCGGAAATCGACCTGGAGGTTGTTTTCGAGGATGATCGTCGAACGGGTGTCCCCTTTGGAGACGACTTCCTTGACTTTGTCGAAGCCGACGAAATGGTCCATCGTCCCCAGAGGATCGTCGGATGTGGCGAGGATGTCCAGATCCCCCACCGTCTCCTTGCGCCGGCGGAAACTTCCGGCGATGGTGAGTTGATGGATTGCTTCGTGTTTTTTGAGATAGTCGTAGAGTTCCATGGCGTAGGGTTCCGCCTCGGCATAGAGGAATCGGCGTCCCTCTTTTTTGTATAGGACCACCCCTTTGAGGATCTTCTCTTCGGTTTTGACGTCGAAGCCGGGGAGTTCCCGGATTTTGTGCGCTTCGGCCGCTTTTTTGAGATCTTCGAGCGACCCGATTCCCAGTTGTTCGTAGAGGGCCCGGGCCCGTTTGGGGCCGATCCCCTCGATTTTGAGCAGATCCAGGATATGAGGGGGGAACTCTTTTTTGACCTCTTCGAGCTTGGACAGCTTCCCGGTGGTGACGATCTCGGCGATCTTTTTGGCGATCCGTTCGCCGATGTCGGGAAGCTGGGAGAGGTCGTACCCCTCTTTGACCAGTTTGGTGAAATCGTATCCGCTCGTTTCGATCGTCCGGGCGGCGTTGCGGTAGGCTCGGATCCGGAACGGATTGTCCCCTTTGATCTCCAGCAAATCGCCCAGTTCTTTGAAAAAACGTGCGATTTCGGCGTTGGTCATCGATTCTCCTTTGTGTGGAGAGCTGATTTTATTCTACACCATTTCCGCCGGTTGTAGAAAAAAACGGAGCGTTTCGTTTCGATCTTTCAAACAATAGCCGCTACAATTATCCTCCACTTTAATCGGAGCGAGGAAAATACCATGGGAAAACGGGCGCTGCAATGGATTGTCGCGGCTCTGCTCTTTTCGACGATGGCGGCCCAGGCGCGAAAATGGATCGTCGTCGATCTGGGTACCCAGCAGGCGATCGCCTACGAAGACGGCCATGAAGTGATGCGGGGATACGTCTCTACGGGAAGACCTGGACATCGTACCCCAACCGGGACGTTTCGGGTGCTCGAAAAAGCCCTGCGGCATGTTTCGAGCAAATACCCGCCACCAAACGGCGGAGCGCGAATGGACTATATGATGCGCCTGACCGACTACGGGGTGGCGATGCACCTGGGATACGTTCCAAACTATCCTGCTTCCCACGGATGCATTCGCCTCGAAAACGGCTTTGCTCAGCGGCTCTATGCCTGGACTCCGGTGGGGACACGGGTGATCATTCGAGGAACGCCGCCGCGATATGTGGATCGCGGCGGTTCCCGGTGGCACGCCGCCCAAAGGTCCCGATCGCGCAAAGTTCCGAAAAAACGGTACGGCGGTAACGATCCGCTGAAATTCCTCAGTTCGGTTCCCGGAAAGCGTGAGGCGTTCCTGCAGAAAAAAAAGCCGAAATCGCCCCGTCACGTTCCCGCTCCCAAGCCGATGCACCCGCTCGAGATGTTGCGGGGGTAATGCCCTCCGGCGCATCCGATTCTCCGTCTTTGTTATTTCTCCTTTTTTCTTGATCTAGGTTGCACTTCGATTGGGGTATTTGCCCTATAATGGGTGTATCAGCGTAGAGTAAGGAGACATTATGGCGTATTTACAATCGTTCGGAGCCGACGAGGTGGTGACCGGATCGTGTCATATGCTGGTGCTCAAGGGGGGACGTCGCATTCTCGTCGATTGTGGAATGTTCCAGGGGAAAGAGGAAGAGCGCAATTTCGAGCCGTTCGGATTCGATCCCAAAAAAGTCGATGCTCTTTTGATCACCCACGGTCACCTCGACCATGTGGGGAGGATCCCCCTCCTGGTCAAACAGGGCTTTCGCGGCCCCATCTATGCCACCGAACCCACATTCGAGATCGCGGATATCGTCCTGCGCGACAGCGCCAAACTGATGGAGGAGGAGTATCGCACCCGGTACCGGAAAGCCCAGCGCCGCGGTGAGGAGGAATCGGTCCGCAAACCCCTCTATACCGTTGAGGATGTCGAGCGGGTATGGCTCCGGCCCACGATCCACGTGGAGTACGGCAAATGGTTCCGCGTCCTCAAAGGGGTGCGCGCCCGCTACCGCAATGCCGGGCACATCCTCGGATCGGCCTTCATCGAGATCGAATACGACGAAGGGGAGGGGAAAAAGCGGATCGTCTTCAGCGGGGATTTGGGAAACAAGGTCGAAGTGGTGATGCCTGTTACCGAACGGGCCAAAACCGCCGACAACCTGGTCATCGAATCGACCTACGGCGATCGGGAACATCGTCCACTCAAAGAAAGCATTCAGGAATTCAAAAAGGTCATTATCTACACGCTCCTCAACCGTGGCAACGTGATCATCCCCAGTTTTGCCATCGAACGGACGCAGGATATACTTTGCATACTCAAACAGATGTACAAAGACAAGGAACTTCCTTACTGCAAAGTCTTCCTCGATACCCCGATGGGGATCCGCACGACCAATGTGTTCAACAAATATGCCGAGCAGCTGAGCTCCCGATGTCAACGGTTCTATCGGGAGGATGGGGACGTGTTCCAATTCTCCCGGCTGATTTTCACCCCCGAAGTGGAAGATTCCAAACGGATCAACGAGATCGATCGCGGCGCGATCATCATCGCCGGCAGCGGGATGTGCACCGGCGGGCGGATCCTGCACCATTTCAAGCATCAGATCTGGAACAAGCGCAACGCCGTGATCTTCGTCGGATACCAGGCGCACGGAACCATCGGACGGGAACTCGTCGAGGGGGCCAAATGGATCAAGATCTATCACGAGAATATCCGTGTGAGGGCCTCGATTCATACCATCAACGGTTTTTCCGCCCATGCCGATCAGGACGAATTGATCGATTGGATGAAAGGGTTCAAACGATTGGGAAACGTCTTCCTCGTTCACGGGGAGCTGGACAAACAACTCGTATTGCAAAAAGTGATGAAAAAACGGATGGACAAAAAAGCGGTGATCGTGGAGGAGGCGAAAAAATATCCCCTTCCCTAGGGGAACGGGACCTGATTTGCATTCGGAGCGTGCGTTTGAGGCTACAATAAAACAATCGCGCTTCGAAAAAAAGGAGGATGCAGTGGGACGGAAAAAACACCATCAAAAACGGGCGAATTCATCGACGTCGCCGGTGCAAGAGCAAAAGAGCGGCAATTCGGAGACTCCCCAAATAAAAGAGACTCCGGATGCGAATATCGGCAATCTTCGGGGACTCAGCTCCGAAGAGGCCGCCCATCGCCTGAAACAGTACGGCTACAACGAGATCAAAGAAAAAGAGCTCACCTGGTGGCAGCGGCTCCTGCGTCGCTTCTGGGGGCCGATCCCCTGGATGATCGAAGTGGCGGCGATTCTGGCGGCGACGGTGCGCCACTGGGAAGAGTTCTGGATCATCATCGCCATGCTGCTGGTCAACGCCTTCGTCGATTTCTACCAGGAGTCCAAGGCCCTGAGCGCCATCGCCGTGCTCAAAAAGAAGCTCGCCCGCACCGCCCTGGTGCTCCGTGACGGCAAATGGCAGGTGATCCCGGCTCGGGAAGTGGTCCCCGGGGACATCATCAAGGTAAAAATCGGCGACATCGTCCCCGCCGACGCCAAGCTGTTGGGGGGCGGGGAGTTTTTGCTGGTGGATCAGTCGGCCCTGACGGGAGAATCCCTGCCGGTAACCAAGAAGCTGGGGGACGAACTTTACGCCAATGCCATCGTCAAACAGGGCGAGATGATCGCCCAGGTGACCGCCACGGGGATCCACACCTATTTCGGCAAAACCGTCGGTCTGGTAGCCAAGGCCGAACGGGAGCAAAAGAGCCATTTCCAGAAGATGGTGATCCGGGTGGGGGATTTTCTCATCGCCGTGACAATCCTGATGATCCTGGTGATCATTTTTGTCGGGATCCATCGCCACGAGGAACCGGTAGAATTGCTGATCTTTTCGCTGGTGCTGACCATCTCGGCGATCCCGGTGGCCCTGCCGGCGGTGCTGACGGTGACCATGGCGGTGGGCGCGGTGAACCTGGCCAGGAAACAGGCGATCGTCAGCCGTCTGGCGGCCATCGAAGAGATGGCGGGGATGGATATCCTCTGCTCCGACAAGACCGGGACGCTGACCCAAAACCGGATGAGCCTGGCCGATCCCTACGTAGCCGACGGCCATACCGCCGAAGAGCTCCTGCTCTATGCGGCACTGGCCAGCAAAGAGGAGAATCACGATCCCATCGAAAAGCCAATTTTCGAAGCGATCGATGCCCGTAATCTGCGGCCGAAACTCCAAAGCTACCTGGGGAACCTGAAAAAATTCCTCCCCTTCGATCCGGTCCACAAGCGGACCGAAGCGCTCTATGAGGGCAAGCAGTGTCTGGTGGTCACCAAGGGGGCGCCCCAGGTCATCATCGAGCAGTGTCATGAAGACGAGTTTGACAAAAAAGCGGCCTATGCCGCCGTGGAGTCCTTCGCCGACAAGGGCTTTAGGACCCTGGGGGTCGCTTACCGGGGTTGCGAAGAGGACTATTACCATTTCGTGGGTCTGATCCCGCTCTTCGATCCCCCGAGAGAGGACTCCAAAGAGGCGATCGCCGAAGCGCGCTCCAAAGGGGTCGAGGTCAAAATGGTCACCGGAGACAACATCGCCGTGGCCAAATATATCGCCCGGATTCTGGGAATCGGAGACAATATCAAAGATATCCGGGAGCTCAAGGGGGAGTCGATCGAGGAGTATCTCTACCTCTCCCAGGTCCTGACCAAGGCGTTTGCCCAGAAACTCCATCCCGACGCCTCCAAAGAGGAGATCGACAAGATCGTCTCCGACATTATGAAGCAGGTGAAGCGGGAGCTCTACAATATGCCGCTGCCCAAAGGGAGCGTCAAGAAGCATGAGAGCGAGATCATCGCCGCCATCGAAGAGGCCAACGGCTTTGCTCAGGTCTTCCCCGAAGACAAATATTTCATCGTCGACGAGCTTCAAAAAGCCGACCATATCGTGGGGATGACCGGTGACGGGGTCAACGACGCCCCCGCGCTCAAAAAGGCCGACAGCGGCATCGCCGTCAGTGGAGCCACCGACGCGGCGAGAGCCGCGGCGGATATCGTCCTGATGGCGCCGGGTCTGCGAGTGATCGTCGATGCGATCAAAGAGGCGCGGATCACCTTCGAGCGGATGAAGAGCTACACGATCTTCCGGATCGCCGAGACGATTCGGATCGTCATCTTCATGACCCTGGCGATCGTGGTCTTCAACTTCTATCCCCTGACCGCGGTGATGATCATCGTCCTGGCGCTGCTCAACGACATCCCGATTCTGACCATCGCCTACGACAACACCAAAGTGCGGGAACAACCGGTTCGCTGGGATATGCGGGAGATGTTGGTGCTCTCCTCCTGGCTGGGGGTCGCCGGGGTGCTCAGCTCCTTTACGATCTTCTACATCGTCATGGTCTATCTCAAGACCCATCCCGAATCGGCGGCATGGTTGCCCCATATCCCTCTGTGGGTCGATTACAAAGACAGCAAAGGATTCGAAGCCTTCGTCCAGTCGATCTTTTTCGCCAAAATGGTCATCGCCGGGCACGGAACCATCTACAACACCCGGATCGACGACTGGTTCTGGAAACGTCCCTGGCCGAGCTGGATCCTCTTTGGAGCGACCTTTTCGACCCGGGTGATCGGAACGATCATCGCCGTCTACGGCTTCGGGCTCATGACCCCCATCGGATGGGATTGGGCGCTTTTCATGTGGGCCTATGCATTGACCTGGTTCGCTTTCAACGACGTGGTCAAAGTGGCCGTGTTGCGGTATTATCGGAAAAAACTGGGTATCGACGTGATCTGAAAAACGGGGCGAAGCCCCGCGCCATTGGTCATTAGTCATTGGTTATTGGGAAGTAGAGAATTTGAACTTTGAGGAAAGGGAGAAGATGAAAAAGAAAGAGTACAAAAAGCAGTTGTATGATCTACAGGTGCAGTTGGTGAAGTTCCAGCGCCACGTCATCGACAAGGACCTGAAGGTCTGCGTGATCTTCGAGGGGCGCGATGCGGCGGGCAAGGACGGTACCATCAAGCGCTTCCGGGAGCATCTGAGCCCCCGGGAGGCGCGGGTGGTGGCCCTGGGCAAACCCAGCGACCGGGACAAAAAATCCTGGTATTTCCAGCGCTACGTTCCTCATCTGCCCAGTGGTGGGGAGATCGTCTTTTTCAACCGCAGTTGGTACAACCGCGCCGGGGTCGAGCCGGTGATGGGCTTTTGCACCGAAGCAGAGTACCGCTCCTTTATGGAAGAGGTGGGGAGCTTCGAGCAGATGCTGGTGCATAGCGGCATGATCTTCATCAAATACTACCTCGACATCTCCAAAGAAGAGCAGAAACGCCGCCTCGAAGCGCGCAAACACGACCCGCTGAAACAGTGGAAGCTGAGCCCCATCGACATGCAGGCCCAGAAACTCTGGAAAAAATACTCCACATATCGGGACAAGATGTTCGAGAAGACCTCTTTCGTCTTCGCCCCCTGGCACGTCATCCACAGCGACGACAAAAAGACCGCCCGGATCAACGCCATCAAACACTTCCTCTCCCAGGTGGAGTATCCCGAAAAAGATGAGAAACTGCTGATTTACGACAATGACGTCGTCTGCACCTTCGATCCGGTCTGTTACGACAAAGGACTCATCGCTCCATGAACCTGGCTCCCGAACTGGTCCATTTCATCCTCACGGTCACCTTCGGCTTCCTCATCGGATTGGAGATTCGAAGCTATCGGGAACATTTCCACCCCGATCGTCCCAAGGATTTTTTCGGAACGGCACGTACCTATACGTTTATCGCCATTTTGGGTTATATTTTTTATCGTCTCGACCCGGAACGGCTGATCCTCTACACGACGCTTCTTGTGGGGCTGACGCTGCTCTATGCGATCTTCTACTATCGCAAAGTTCAGGAGAACCGCCACAGTATCCTGCTTTATCTGGTGATGCTCGTAGTCTACAGTTTCGGGCCGCTCATGGAGCGTTTCCCCATCTGGATGGCCACGCTCCTTTTTGTCCTGACGGTCTTTGTTCTCAATGCCAAACCTTTGATCGAGCGGTTTTCCAGCGATTTCAACACCTACGAGTTCGAGACGCTGGGGAAGATGGTGCTCCTTTCAGCGGTGATCCTGCCGATCCTCCCCGATCGCAACGTCATCCCCTACATTCCGCTCTCACCTTTCAAAATTTGGCTGGCGGTGGTGGTGATCTCGGGGATCAGCTACGGCGGTTATCTGGCCCAGAAGTACTTTTTTCCCAATCGGGGCTATTTCCTTACCGGAATCATCGGCGGCACCTACTCCTCCACCGCCACGACCGTGGTCCTGGCCCGCAAAGCCCAGGCGATAGGGGGCAATCCTCTGATCGACGCGTCCATCATCGCGGCGACGTCGATGATGTATCTTCGGCTCATCGTCGTGGCGCTGATTTTCAATTTTTCCGTCGGGATGCAGCTGCTCGTACCTTTTACCGTGCTGGCTCTACTGGGCTTTCTCTTCGCCGCTTTCTACATCCGGCGGGGGAGACGCGCTGAGCACCGTCCCGATTTCGTCGATCGCAACCCATTGGAGCTTCGCACGGCGTTTTTGTTCGCTTTACTCTTCGTTCTGATGATGGTGATCACCGAATATGTCACCCGACACTATGGTAGCGGCGGGCTGAAAGCCCTGTCGTTTCTCGTGGGATTCACCGATATCGATCCCTTTGTCCTTTCGATCCTGACAGGGAAATATGCCTTGACGCTACATGAGATCGTTGCGGCGATCATCATCGCCGCAGGGAGCAACAACCTTCTCAAAGCCGTTTATGCCCTTTGGTTCGGGGGGAAGGTCACCTGGCGTTCTGCATTGTGGATCTGTGTGCTTGGAATTGTGACGATCGGATACGGATGGGTGGTATAGTGAAAATCCCGTATTTTGTCGACCTGAACACGATTCAGGACCCAAGGCTTATCGTACATTTCAAACCCTGGATTCTGGATCGAGTCTGGCATTGACGGCGAATAGAAGGAACTTGAATTGAAACCAAACCCGAAAGGAACGAAATGAAGAAAAAATTTCCCATCGAAAACACCGAACTCCCCTGGGAGCACCCCAAACCCAAAGCGGAGGATCCTCATGCACAGCGGTTGGTGCGGGAGATCATGCAAAGCCCCACCTACCGCCTGGCAGAAGAGGATGTGGACTTTCTCCAGTCGTATGATACGCGGGGGATCCGTCTGGAGCTGGACTATCTCAAGGCGGAACTGGCCATGGCCCGTGCGGGGATCAAACATACCATCGTCGTTTTCGGAAGCGCCCGGATCCGGGAGCGCAAAACCGCCATGGCACACCTGGAGGAGATCCAAAGAAAACTCAAAAAAGACCCCGACAACGAAACGCTGATGCGGGAACTCTATGTGGCGGAACGGATGCTGGAAAAAAGCGTCTACTACGACGATGCCCGGATGTTCGGTCGCTATGTCAGCCGCAGCGGCAAAGGGCCCGGAGACAGCCGGGTGGTGATCATGACCGGCGGAGGGCCGGGAATCATGGAGGCGGCCAATCGGGGGGCCCACGACGTGGGGGCCAAAACGGTCGGGCTCAATATCCATCTCCCCCACGAACAGTTCCCCAATCCCTACATCACGCCGGAGCTTTGCTTTCAGTTCCACTACTTTGCCATTCGCAAGCTCCATTTCCTCAATCGTGCGAAAGCACTGGTGGTCTATCCTGGAGGATTCGGCACCTTTGATGAACTCTTTGAAACTCTGACCCTGATCCAGACCCGCAAAAACGATCCGATTCCGGTGGTATTGGTCGGCCGCTCCTACTGGAGCAAAGCGGTCGATTTCGATTTCCTGGCGGAGGAGGGGGTGATCGCTCCGGAGGATCTAGAGATCTTCCATTTTGCGGATAACGCCGCCGAAGCCTGGAAACACATCCTGAACTGGCATGAGATCTACAATACCCCTCTCCTGGCAAAAGGGGAGAAGACCGGGATGGAGAATGAGGAACATTAAGGATATAAATAAAGTATCTTTAGTTGTATCGTTTAAGAATGGTTAAACCGTATCTCCTATGATTTATTTATCTTAAAAGACTTAAGGAGAAACGATGAAAAAGATGATAATTTCAGCCGCCGCTGCGATGGCGGTGGGAACGGGACTCCAAGCCGGAAATGGTGTTTTGGCAAATGTTCACGGAAAACCGGTATTCCATAACGAAGTGGCAGGCGCCAGTTACTACAGTATGCAGAAAAAAGCGGCTCGCTCCTTTATCCCCGCGGCGATCAAGGCTCACCATGCCGCGACGCCCAAGCCTCCCAAAGAGATTCTCAAGGCTTTCGGTGATACGGTGCGCGCTGTGCAGGCGATTCAGCACAAAGATACCAAGTCGGCGCAGAAATACCTGCAAGAGGCTGACAAACTCTTTACGAGCGTGCTGAAGAAAAACCCTCAACTCAAGTTTGTACCGGTGGATGAGATGATTCTGGTCAACGATGTGATCACAACTCCCCAGGATGCCAAACGGGTCGTCGACGGAGCGAGAGAATTGCTGAAATACTACCGGACTCAGGCTGCAAGAGAACTGTTGAGACCGCTGAAGGATGAGATGGATGTCCTGACCTCCTATCTGCCCATGGAACTCTATCCCGCTGCGACCAAAAAGGCGCTGGAGGCACTGAAAAAGGGCAAAGTGGATCAGGCGCTGGGGGTGATGGCCGATGCCTTCCATACGATCGTCACCGTTAAGACTGTGATCCCCATTCCTCTCCTGGCTGCCCAGGACTTTGTCCGTCAGGCAGCCGCACTGGACAAATCTAAAAAAGAGGAGGCAACCAAGCTTCTCGAAGCGGCAAAAGCGGAACTGCAGAAAGCCTACTACTTTGGCTATACGGATAAGCGCAGTGCCGCCTACAAAGATCTCTATGACCAGATCAATGCCCTGGAGAAAGAGATCAAAGGCAAAAATATGGTCGAAAAGCTCTACACCCATCTGAAAGAGAGCTTCAGCAAGCTGATCGGCAAAATCTACTCTGATATGAGAGACACGGTTGCAACTGAAGAGGCCAAAGTGCTGAAAAATCCCAAAGAGTCCATGGGGATTCCTTCGGCCAAAGCCAAAGTGGAAGAGACCCGGAACAAAGATAAGTTTGAAGCGAAAATGAAAGCTTCGGACTTCGGCAAAGAGGTGGAAGCTGACCTGAAAAATGCGGCTCTCTCCCAATAAACCTTCTTCTCTGAGGGTGGGCAACAGTCGCCCACTCTACCTCTCTTTTCTTTTTCGTCAGTATTTTTTCATATTGAGTGTTCTGAAAAACTTTCGTCATTCCGGATTTAATCCGGAATCCAGGGCTGCAAATTCCCATGATGCCCTGGATCCTGAATTGAGTTCAGGACGACAGAGCAGCGCAGTGTTTGATCTTATATTGCATTTGTCCTAGCTTTTCTTAGCTCTCTCCAGACATAGACTGAAACGGAGAGAATGACAAAACCAAGCAAAATCAGTGAAAACCAGGCGGCGCTTTTGTGGGCGGCCTGGCCTTCACCGAAGATATAGCCGATCAGCAGCATGAACCCGACCCAGATGAGGTTGGCAGCGAAGGTGAGGGGGATGAAATCGCGCAGTCGCATGTGGGAGAGTCCGGCGGGGATCGAGATGTATTGACCCAACCCCGGCGTCAGGGGAGCGAGGAAGACAGAGATCTTCCCGTGCCGCCGGAAAAACAGCCCCACTTTACGAACGATGGGTTTTCGTCCTACAAAGCGGTGGACGAGGTAGCGGGAGAGGGTGTAGTTGACCAGCGCGCCGCTGAGGCTTCCCAAAGCGCCGGAGACGAGGAGTAGGGTGAAGCTCTTTTCCCCCAAGGACGCGAGATAGCCCGCGGGAATCAGCAGAATTTCGCTGGGGACCGGGATGAAGGTCCCCACCAGCAACATATAGAGATAGACTCCCAGATATCCCAACCCGTCGGCGAAGTGGATGAGAAACAGGGTCAGGGAATGGAGCATTTCAGATCCCGAGGACCCGCAGGGCCCCCTGGATCGTGGAGGCGGTGGCGTTTTCCACGTGACGATGCAGGTGCAGCGGATGCATCAGCATCTTGACCGCCATTTTGTAGGGGTAGAACTTTTTGGCGAAGGTCCTGGTCTGGGCTTTGAAACTCTCGAAATCTTCGCTGGGGGCGATGTATTTGTGGGCGATGAAGATGTCTTCGTCGCTGGCCATTTTGAGTCGGTTGTAGATCACTTTGGTGATCTCGGTGCGGCCCAGATGTTCTTCCTGATTGTATTTTTCGAAACCCTTGTCGAACTCCTCGTAATGATAGACTTCGTCTTTATGGATATTGTGGGCGATCTCGGCCAGGATCGGTTCACCGATCGATTTGGCGTATTCGGTCATGGCGCGGTAGAGCGTGGAGGTTCCGGTCTCCACCACCATCCGGGCCAGGAGTTCCCGTCCCCGTGAAGGCTGAAATTCGTCGAGGGTGCAGAGTTTGCCGTATTCTTGGCGGAACCCTTCGTAGGCCTTGTCCCAGTCGAAATCGGGCCAGACGGTCCGGATGTATTTTCGCAGCGCCCTGCCGTGCTGCAGCTCTTCGGGTTCCCAGGTATTCTCCAGCCAGGAGACGATCGGTTCGTCTCCTGCATAGAATTCCGCCAGGTTCTTTTCGTAGAGATCGGACGTGATCTCGATAAAGGAGGCGATCGCCACGACTTTGAAAAGGAAGTCATTGTCCCGGATTTTGGCGACGTCGATGGCTTCGTAATCGATGTCCTCATAGTTCCATCGCGGCATGGCGTTTCCTTCTTTTATTGAACGATGTCGATTCGTAGGAATCACAATCATGAAACTTCGCTTTAAAGATTATAACCGAAAAAAAATCGCTCGAAAGTGACCTGGATCACATTCCTGTTTGTCAACGGGTGATAGGATTGAGGAAGATTCCAACTTTATCAAAGGATTTCCCAATGAGTCGGTTCGTCAAATGGTTCGAGGAGATCGGCATCGAGGATGTCCCCGAAGTGGGGGGCAAAAACGCATCGCTCGGGGAGATGTATCGCAATCTGACGCAGGAGGGGGTGCGGGTGCCAAACGGTTTCGCCGTGACGGCGGAGGCCTATCGCCACTTTCTGGAAAAGGGCGGCCTGGAGCCCAAACTCCATGAGATCCTGGACGGGCTCGATTACGACGACGTGACGGCATTGCAAAAAGCCGGAGCGGCCTGCCGAAAATTGATCCATGAATCCCCCGTTCCCGAGGATCTGCAAAAGGCGATCATCGAAGGGTATCGCAAACTGCAGCGGGAGTATGGAAAGGGGGTGAGTCTGGCGGTCCGTTCCTCCGCCACCGCCGAGGATAGCCCCGAAGCTTCGTTCGCAGGACAGAACGACACCTACCTCAACATCAAAGGCGACGACGCCCTCATCGACGCCTATCGCCGCTGCCTGGCCAGCAACTTCACCGACCGCAGTCTGCACTACAAACACGACAACCGTTTCGAATGGGACAAAGTGTACTTGAGCGTCGTCGTGATGAAGATGGTCCGCTCCGACATCGGCGCCAGCGGAGTGATGTTCAGCCTCGACACCGAGACAGGATTCCGGGACGTGGTTTTCATCAACGCCGCTTGGGGGTTGGGGGAGAACGTGGTGCAGGGCACCATCGATCCGGATAGTTTCTACGTCCACAAACCGACCTTCGAAAAGGGCTATCGTGCGGTGCTGAAGCGTCGCCTGGGCAAAAAAGAGCTCAAAATGGTCTTTACCGACACCCTCAACACCGACAACATCGCCGTGGAGTACACCAAAAATATCCCGACAACTGAGGAGGAGCGCAGCCGCTTCGCCATCACCGACGACGACGTGATGGTCCTGGCCGACTACGCCATCAAGGTCGAAAAGCACTATTCCCGAAAAGCGGGCCACGAAAAGCCGATGGATATGGAGTGGGCCAAGGACGGCGAAGATGGACACCTCTATATGGTCCAGGCGCGCCCCGAGACGGTCGAATCGCAAAAGAAAGGGACGATGCTGGAGATCTACCGGCTCAAAGAGCGGGGCAAAGTGCTGGTCACCGGCCGGGCCGTAGGGACCAAGATCGGTCAGGGGAAAGTCCATTACATTCCCGATGTCGAGCATTTGAACGAGTTCCGACCGGGCGAGGTGCTGGTGGCCGAAACCACGACTCCCGATTGGGAGCCGGTGATGCGGACGGCGGCGGCGGTAGTAACCGAAAAGGGGGGACGGACCTGTCACGCCGCGATCGTGAGCCGGGAACTGGGGGTCCCCGCGGTCGTCGGTGCCGAAGGGGCGACGAGCATTCTCAAGGATGGTCAGGAGGTGACCGTAAGCTGTGCCGAAGGGGAGACGGGATACGTCTACGACGGCATCCTTCCGTTCGAAGTGGAAACGGTGGATCTGAGCAACCTCCCTAAACCCAAGACCGAAATCATGATGAACCTGGGCAATCCCGACCAGGCCTTCAGTCTGGCCGATCTGCCCGTCGACGGCGTGGGGCTGGCGCGGATGGAGTTTATCATCAACGAATACATCAAAGCCCACCCGATGGCCCTCAAGCATCCCGAAAAAGTGGACGAGGAGACCCGAAAGCAGCTGGAAGACCTCGCGAAGGCCTATGAGAGTATGGAAGATTTCTTCGTCAAGACGCTCTCCGAAGGGGTCGCCACCATCGCTGCCGCGGTCTATCCCAAACCCTGCGTGGTGCGGATGAGCGACTTCAAGACCAACGAATACGCTACCTTGCTGGGGGGAAAATTCTTCGAGCCGGTCGAGGACAATCCGATGCTCGGCTTCCGTGGGGCGGCCCGCTATACCCACCCGGCCTACGAAGAGGGATTCGCCCTGGAGTGTGCGGCGATGAAGCGGGCGAGGGAAGTGATCGGCATGGACAACATCATCCTGATGATCCCCTTCTGCCGCCGGATCGAAGAGGGGCGCAAAGTGGTCGATACGATGGCCAAATACGGCTTGAAAAAGGGCGAAAAGAGCCTCGAAGTCTACGTCATGTGCGAAATCCCCAACAACGTCATCCAGATCGACCGCTTCAGCGAAATCTTCGACGGCTTCAGCATCGGCAGCAACGATTTGACCCAGCTGACTCTCGGCGTCGACCGCGACAGCGAGATCGTCGCGTTTGATTACGACGAGCGGGACCCCGGCGTGCTCAAGATGATCGAGATGGCCGTCGAGGGGTGCCGACGCAACCGGCGCCACAGCGGTATCTGTGGCCAGGCGCCGTCGGATTATCCGGAGGTGGCGGAATTCCTGGTCCGGCTCGGTATCGACAGCATGAGCCTCAACCCCGACAGCGTGCTTCGCACGATCCAGGACATCGACAAGTTGGAAGAGAAACTGGGTCGGAAGTAGGCTATGAGAGAGTGGATCGATGAGGATAGTCTCATTGCCGAAATCATCTCTATGAAGATCAGAAACGGTGAGATGAAAACCCGCGATGCCGAAGAGGTTTTTGCCGAATTGCACCTTTTTGGTGATAGAGGGGGAAAGAAGAATGAGGCTAAGAGCAGTTCAAAAGTGACAAAGGAGAAAAAATGATACAAGAAGACATTCGAAACTTCCTTCCTGCCGATGTGCCGGAAGAGATGGAAAAGACCTTTCTCGAGAATTTCGAGAAGACCACCAACGGAACCGGGCGCTTGATGCTCTTTGCCGGGGATCAGAAGGTCGAGCACCTCAACAACGACTTCTACGGCCCCGATATCCCCGAAGAGGACAACGACCCCGAGCACCTCTTTCGCATCGCCCAATTGGCCAGGATCGGGGTTTTCGCCACCCAGTTTGGGCTGATCAGCCGCTACGGCAGGGACTACAAAGAGGTTCCCTACCTTGTCAAGCTCAACTCCAAAACCAACCTGGTCCCCTACGACGCCAAGGACCCCTACAGCCAGCAGTGGTTCGACGTCGGAGATGTGGTTCGCTTTGGTGAGAGCAGCGGGCTGGATATCCGCGGGGTGGGCTATACCGTCTATCTGGGGGGTGAGCATGAGCACTCCATGCTGCGCGAAGCCGCCCGCATCGTCCACGAAGCCCATCTCCACGGCATGCTGGCGGTGCTCTGGATGTATCCCAAGGGCCCCTTCGTCAAAAACCAGCACGATCCCCATCTGATCGCCGGAGCCGCCGGCGTGGCCGCCTGCCTGGGGGCCGATTTCGCCAAGGTGAAGGTCCCCTACGACGAAGAAGGAGCCTTCGTCCCCGAACTGCTCCAAGAAGCCACCACCGCTGCCGGCCGCACCGGAGTGCTCTGCGAAGGGGGAAATAAGACGGACGAAGAGGCCTTTTTGCGGGAACTGCACGAGCAGATCCACATCGGGGGCAGTCGCGGCAACGGCACCGGGCGCAACATCCACCAGCGCACTTTGGAGGAAGCGGTCAAAATGGCCGGTGCGATCTATGCGATCACGTGTGAGAATGCGACGGTGAAGGAAGCATTGGAAATCCTCAATGAGTGAGGAGTTAGGAGTTAGGAGTGAAGAGTTGTGGTTTGTGTTGCTTCGCAACACTTTCTTTCTAATGACAAAGAGGGGCGAAGCTCCGTTCAAAAGACAAACGACGAATTAAAGCAAGGAAACAGAATGACCCATTACGATCTCATCGTTATCGGCGCCGGTCCCGGCGGCACGCCTGCCGCGACGGCGGCGGCGCAGTTCGGCAAAAAGGTGCTCCTCGTCGACAAGCGCGGTGAACCGGGGGGCGAATGCCTTTTTGAGGGATGCATCCCCTCCAAGATCCTCGAAAACGCCGCCAATCGTTACGCGATGCTTCAAAATGCCGGAGCGTTTCATATCGACCTGGAGGGGGTGCCCCAGATCCACTGGGAGCAGGTGATCGCCGACAAAGAGGCGCTGCTCCAAAAACGCTCCCAGGCGGCACTGAAGCAGATCGAGGCGATGCCGACCCTCGATTTTCTGGGCGGTGAGGCGACCTTTGTCGACGAGCGTACCATCGAGGTGAACGGCGAGCGTTATACCTTCGACAAGGCGATCGTCGCTACAGGGTCGCGTGCGCATATTCCGCCGCTGAAAGGCGAGGGGGTGGCGCATGCCTGGACCAATGCCGATATTTTCAAGCAGTCGAAGCTCCCTGAGGAGATCGCCTTTATCGGCGCCGGGGCGATCAGCTGCGAACTGATACAGATGTTCGCCAAGCTGGGGGTCAAATGCCACCTCCTCGAGCGAGGACCCCGTATCCTCAAGCGGATCGACGAAGAGGCGGCACTGGCAGTGCAGAAACGGATGCAGGAGCAGGGGATCGACGTGATCCTGAATGTCACCTTTGGCGAAATCGACGGTGAAGCGGGCGATTTTACGATCCATTACGAACAAAACGGCGAAAAAAAGAGCCTCAAAGTCCCCCACGTGCTCATCGCCGCGGGCCGGGCGGCCAATGTGGAGGGAATAGGCCTGGAAAAGGCGGGAGTTGAATACGACCGACACGGCATCAAAGTCGACGAGACACTTCAGACCTCCCAGCCCTACATCTACGCCGTGGGTGACTGTGCTGTCGGACCCAAATTCGCTCACTGGGCGACCTATGAAGCGGGCATCGCCATCCACAATCTTTTCGCCCCGATGAAGCACAAGGTGGACGAGGGTAAACTGAGCTGGGTGCTTTTCAGTGATCCGCAGATCGCTTCGGCCGGACTCACGGAGGCCGATGCCGCCAAAGCGGGGATCGACGTGACGGTGGAGAAATACGACTACCGCATCGATGCCCGGGCTCAGATCGACAAGGATCCGGAAGGGTTCATCAAATTCGTCATCGAGAATCAAAGCGGCGTCATCAAAGGGGTGCAGGTGCTCAGCTACGATGCCTCCAGTCTCAGCGGCGAAGCGTCGCTGATCGTCGCCAACGGGCTTAAGCCGATGGATGTGATGCGAACGATCCATCCCCACCCGACTTTGACCGAAGGGTTCGGTAAACTCTCACAAAAGATCTTTTTCCAATCGATGATGAAACGGGGGCGCTGATGGCACACAAAAGAACCAAACCGAAATCTTTCAACTGGTCTCGCTACTGGAAAGTCTCTTTCGTCTATTTCGTCGTCTTCGTGATGATCGTGTCACTCATCGACTACTATGCGATGATGGCCTTCAACTTCCTCTGGCTTCTGGCACTCTCCGCCGTGACGGCATTGATCGTGGGCTATGTGCACGTCAAAAGTGGGAAAAAAGACCACGTTGACGAAGTGGCGGAGGAGCTTCTTTAGGTCATTTAGAGTCATTAGAAGTCATTTTGCACGCTACGCGTGCAGCGATTTATGGGAGAGATATAGTTTTCTTTAATGACTACGAATGACTGGGCGAAGCCCAAAATGACCATAAATGACCGGCGCAAAGCGCCAAATGACTTTTCACTGTTTGTAACGCAGGTTGCATTGAAGATAACGCTAAAAGGTTACACTTTTAAGTGTGACAAAAAAATATGCATGGAGGTGCACGATGTGGAACTATGGGATGCTGCCCGACGACGGGCAGTTGATCGCGAAATTTTCCAAACACGCGACGATCGCGGGAATCGTCATGACGATCCTAGGGATCCTGGCGATCGTCTATCCCTTTAGTGGAGCGCTCTTTACCGTGGCGTTCGTCGCCTGGCTGATGATCTTCGGCGGGGTGATGGCGGGCTTCGCCACGGCCAAGACCAACCCCAAAGACTGGCTGGGGTGGCTCAAAGCCTTCATCCTGATCGTGACGGGTGTGCTGATGATTTTCATGCCCGGCGTCGGAATCCAGGCGATCGCGCTGATCCTGGCGATCTATTTCCTCATGGATACCTTCGCCGGGTTCGCCATGGGTTCGATGATGCGGCCCCTCAAAGGGTGGTGGCTCTGGACCCTCAACGGGGTGCTGTCGTTGATTCTGGCCATCATTTTCCTGACCTCCTGGATCAACGTGGCCCAGACCGCGTGGCTGATCGGGATTTTCGTGGGGATCAGCCTCCTTTTTGACGGCGTGGTTCTCCTGGTCATGGGGAACCGCTTCAAAAAACTCGCTTCGGAAAAATGATCACTCTTCGCAGCGGGCCGGAGTGTTCCGGTCCGCTCCGCTTCGTACGATGTAGAAAGGATCCAGCATGGCAGCTACATCCATCGCCGACATCGGGGCGATCGAGATACTGGATTCCCGCGGCAATCCCACTGTCCGTGTCTTCGTGACGCTGGAGGATGGGACGCGGGTGAGCACGTCGGTCCCTTCGGGGGCCAGCACCGGTGAGCACGAAGCCGTGGAACTGCGTGACGGCGACCCGGCCCGCTACGGGGGCAAGGGGGTGCTCAAAGCCTGCAACAATGTCAACGAGGTGATCGCTCCGGCCCTCAAGGGGATGGATGCGAGGGAGCAGCTGCTCATCGACCGGACCATGATCGAACTTGACGGTACCGAGAACAAGGGGCATCTGGGGGCCAACGCGATTCTGGGGGTCTCCATGGCCGTGGCCAAAGCGGCCGCCGCGGCGGAGGGCGAAGAGCTCTACCGCTATCTGGGCGGCAGCGAGTCCCGTCGTCTGCCGGTGCCTTGCATGAACATCCTCAATGGCGGAGAACATGCCGACAACAGCGTCGATTTCCAGGAATTTATGGCGGTGCCCCACGGGGCGCCCACCTTCGGCGAAGGGCTCCGCTATGTCGCCGAGACCTTCCATACCCTCAAAAAGATCCTGGAGGTCAAAGGCTACTCCACCGCCGTCGGGGACGAAGGGGGCTTCGCCCCCAACCTGAAAAGCAACGAGGAGGCCATCGAGCTGATCGTCGAAGCGATCGAAAAGAGCGGCTACAAGCCCGGCATCGATATCTCCATCGCCATCGACAGCGCCGCCACCTCCTTCTCCACCGACAAAAAGGGGCACTACGACCTGCGATGGTCGGGTGCCGGCAAAATGACCAGCGACGATCTGATCGCCCTGGCCAAGGAGTGGGTGGCCAAATACCCCATCATCCTCTGGGAAGACCCCCTGGCCGAGGAGGATTGGGAGGGCTTTGCCAAATTCACCGCCGAGCTGGGGGATAAGATTGAAGTGGTGGGCGACGATATCTTCGTCACCAACACCAAATTTATCCGGCGCGGCATCGAACAGCACACCGCCAACGCCTCGCTGATCAAGCTCAATCAGATCGGCTCCGTCACCGAGACGGTAGATGCGGTGCGGCTGTGCATCGAGCACGGCTGGCGGGCCTTCCTCTCCCACCGCTCCGGTGAGACGGCCGATACCTTCTTGGCCGATTTCGCCGTGGCGATGGGGACGGGACATCTCAAGAGTGGCTCCGCTTCCCGCAGCGAACGCCTGGCCAAATACAATCGGATCCTGGAGATCGAAGCCCAGTTGGGAGCGGACGCTCTGTATTACTGGAAATAATGCCCGGCCCTCTTCGGAGGAGGGCATTGGTCCCGATTTATCATCGGGTAGGTGAATAGGGACGAGTGCCCCACGGCAGTCATATCAATAAATATTAAAACAATACACTAGGGATGGATATGTCATCACAAAACGGCAAAGCCAAAGCCTTCGGACTCTGGAGCGCGATCTTTCTTGGGATCGGCTCCATGGTGGGGGCGGGGATCTTCATCGTCATCGGCCAAGCCGGAGCCATCGCCGGCAATATCGTCTGGCTCTCCTTCGTCCTGGGAGGCATCGCCGCGGGGCTGAGCGGCTACTCTCTGGCCAAACTGGCGCTACGCTACCCCTCTCGGGGCGGGATCGTGGAGTATCTGGTCCAGGGCTACGGCGAAGGGGTCTTCTCCGGGGCGGCCAGCGTGCTCTTTTATTTCTCCGGACTCATCGCCATCGCCGCCATCGCCAAAAGTTTCGGCACCTACGCCGCGACCTTCTGGCATGCGCAAGCCGAGGGCTGGGTGGTGGATGCTTTCGCTCTGGGGATCCTGGGGTTTTTCCTCCTGGTCAACCTCGTCGGCGCGACCTTCGTGGCCCGTTCGGAGAATCTCATCGTCCTCATCAAAGTGACGATCCTCGTTGTCTTCGCCGTGGCGGCCCTCTTTACGATCAAACCCCAATACCTCTCCGCTTCCGCGATGCCGCCGCTCAAAGACATGCTTTTCGCTACGGGACTGACCTTTTTCGCCTATCAAGGTTTCAGCGTCATCACCAATACGGTGGAGGATATGGAAAACCCTGCCCGGACGATGATGCGGGCGATGATGGGGGCGATCGCCATCGTGGCGCTGCTCTATATCGTTACTGCCGTGGCGGTGCTGGGGAATCTCCCTCTCGAGAAGGTGATCGAGACCAAAGACTACGCCCTGGCAGAGGCGGCCAAACCGGTCTTTGGGGTCTGGGGCTTCAAGATCATGGCGGCCACGGCGCTGCTGGCCACCGCCTCGGCGATCAACGCGTCGCTCTACGCCACCGCCGACATCGGCTATACCATGGCCAAAGAGGGCAATCTTCCCAAGATCTACAGCTACAACGTCTTCCGCTCCTTCGAGGGGCTCATCATCAGCGTAGCTCTGATCGTGCCGTTGGTGCTCTTTTTTGACCTGACGGCGGTGACCACAGTGGCGGCTCTGGCGGTGCTGGTGGTGCAGGGGCTCACCCACGTGGGGCATCTGATGCGGCTCAAAGAGACCGGAGCCAACCCGATCCTGGTGGCGCTGGCGGCCCTGGCGATGTTTGCCATCTCGGGGATGACGCTGGTCTATACCAGCCGCCACGAACCGATGATCGGCTACTATCTGATGGGAGCATTTGCGCTGGCCTTTCTGGTCGAGATCGGGCTCCGTTTGGCGACGAAGCGGATCGTCAGCCGGCAGATCGTGGACTTGTTCAACCTTAAGAGATGGGAAGAGGAGAAACGGATATGATCGCCAATATCATCGTCATCACCGCGACATTGGTACTGACGCTGCTGCTCTTTTCCAAACCGGTAGAGAAGAGCTCTTGGTGGGCCGCGACGGTGATCCCGCTGGCCTCTATCATCGGGAGCGGCTTTCTGGTCGTCGCGCCGATTTTGCAGATGAGTATGGGGCGTTATGCGGCCTTCGCCATAGCGGGGCTGGTGACGCTAGCCTATCTCATCGGGGCGGCGATCCGATTCAATATCCGCTGGGTCGAGCCCAAACTGGCGGCGGGGACCCTGCATCCGGCTCCAAGGAGCCTGGAGATTCTCTCCCAGTGGGCGCTCTCTTTTGCCTATGTGGTTTCGGTTACCTACTATCTGGCGCTTTTTGGGGACTTTCTGCTGCGGGGCGTCAACGTGGTCAATCCAACCCTCTCCCATATCATCACGACGGCAGTACTGATCTTCATAGCCGTTTACGGCCGGCACCGGGGCTTCAATTTTCTGGGGCGTTTCGAAGCGCTGAAACTGGGAATCATCGGAGGACTCCTGGCCGGTCTGGTCTGGGGAAACTGGAAAGTGTGGGAAGCGAGGATCTGGCATTTGCCCGCTTCGGGGAACCCGACGCTGCACGACTGGCGGATATTGCTGGGGATGTTGATCGTGGTGCAGGGCTTCGAGACTTCCCGCTATCTGGGGGACAAGTTTCCCCCCAAACTCCGCATTCGCACCATGCGTTACGCCCAGTGGATCAGCGGGGGGATCTATGTGGTCTATATCGCGTTGATGCTTTATTATTTCAACTATCCCCTTCCGCCCCAGGGACAGGATACGGCGATCATCACCCTGAGCAAACATGTGGCTTTGGTACTGCCGGTGATGCTGCTGGTCTTGGCGCTCATCGCCCAGTTCGACGCGGCCATCGCCGATGCCCAGGGAGGCAGCGGACTCTTGGAAGAGCTGAGCCGCCGCCGGATTACGCTGGCGACAGGCTATCTGATCATCGCTGCAGGCGGCATATTGATCGTCTGGAGCTCCAATATCTTCCAGATCATCACCTACGCCTCCCAGGCTTTTGCCGTCTACTATATGCTTCAGAGTATGGTGGCGGCGTTGACGGCGGCCAAGCACGAGGATATTCCCCATCGCTGGAGTAAATTTTTCGGCTTTGCGTTGGTGGCGGCGATGGCGGCGACGGTGGTACTCTTCGGAATTCCTGCCGGAGGGTGAGGCGAATTGATGTATCATTCTGGAAAGAGTAGGGAATGATTCCGTCATCCTGAGCTTGACTCAGGATGACGAATAGGGTTTCATTGAGTTTCAAAAGGGGATAGGATAGTCGATCGATCGGGAGCGGGTCAGGGAATTGGCACAAAGGCTTCGGGAGACGGAAGAGGCACTTTACCGTGAACTTCGGGAGGAAAAAGAGAAGATCACCTGCGATTTTGACGAAGAGCGGATTGGCCTCTGGGACTATATTCGTCGGGGGAGGATCTCCTACGGGTTGACCGCTCCGGTGATCTACGGGATGATCGTCCCCGCTGCGATCCTCGATCTGAGTGTCACGATCTATCAGGCGGTCTGTTTCCCCGTTTACGGCATTCCCAAAGTGCGGCGTCGGGACTATATCGCTGACCTGCTCCCCGAATTTCAGGCCAAATCCAAAGTTAGTCTACAATAACCCTACTAACGGAGGATTCGACCATGAAAAAACGATTTACCCAGGAGCAGATCGTTGCGATCTTGCAAGAGGCACAGCGTGCCGATACCCAGCGAGAGGTGATTCGCAAATACAATATCAGTGAACAGACCTTCTACAAGTGGAAGCGGACCTACGGGGGAATGAGCGTCTCGGAGGTCAAACGGCTCAAAGCCCTGGAAAAGGAAAACGCCAAACTCAAAAAGCTGTTAGCCGAGCAGATGCTGATCAACGAAGCACTCAAGGAGATTACGGAAAAAAAGTGGTGACGCCTGCTGCGAAGAAAGAGGCGGTGCGCATGATGATGCACCGTGGTATCTCCCAGCGGCAGGCGTGCCGTGTGCTTGGGGTAAATCGATCCCTGCTTGCCTATACCCCGAAGCAGCCCGTCAAAGACAAAGCACTGATGGAGTTGGTTAAAGCCCTGAGTGAAGCATATCCGCGCTTTGGCTACAGGCGTATCGGTGCGATACTGGCCTGGCAACAGAAGGAGCCGATCAACGCCAAACGGGTCTATCGGATCTGGAGGATGCTCAATCTGCAATTACCCAGGCGCAGACCCAAAAAGAAACGACCGGGCAGTGCCCCCATCACTCCGATCAGTACCCATGCAAACCATGTCTGGAGTTACGATTTCGTCAGTGACCGCACGGCAGACGGAAGAAAGCTCAAGATCCTGGCGGTGGTGGACGAATATACAAGAGAGTGTTTGGCGCTTGAAGTGGCTTCCTCGATTCGATCAGACCATGTAATCGATACCCTTGGCAGGCTCATGAGCCTTTACGGCAAGCCCGCCTTTATCCGCTCGGACAACGGACCGGAGTTTACGGCCAAGGCGGTGATCAAATGGCTCACAAGCCATCGCATCGGTCCGGCATTTATCGAACCGGGATCTCCCTGGCAAAACGGCTACATCGAAAGCTTCAACGGAAAATTCAGAGATGAATGTCTGAGCAGAGAATGGTTCGCAAGCAAAAAAGAGGCCCAGGTCATCATCGAACAGTGGCGGC
>JALWKO010000052.1 GCA_027081405.1 Campylobacteraceae bacterium
GCGTAGAATTGAAGCCACCCAAAAAATCATTCGAAAGGATAGGCATGGCAAGAGTCGTCGTCATGGGCGCGGGCGTTTCCGGACACACCGCGTCAACGTTTCTGAAACATTGGCTCGGCAACGAACACGAAGTGGTGGTGGTCACCCCCAACGCCAACTGGAACTGGATCCCCTCCAACATCTGGGTCGGGGTCGGGGAGATGACGAAGGAGGATGTCGTCTTCCCGTTGGCTCCCGTTTATGAAAAAGCGGGGATCGACTACCGCCAGGCCAAGGCGGTCTCGATCCACCCCGAAGGGAAGGAAGGAAGCGACAAGCCCTACATCACGATCGAATATACCGGCCAGGGGAAAGAGGGGCAGACCGAGGAGATCACCTACGATTATCTCATCAACGCCACCGGTCCCAAGCTGAACTTCGACGCCACCCCGGGCCTGGGCGACGGCAACGGACAGATCGGGCCCTATACCGTCTCGGTCTGTACCGCCGATCACGCTACCCACGCCAACAACGAACTCCGCAAGGTCTTCGAAAAGGCCAAGCAGGGGCAGAAGCAGAAAATCGTCGTCGGAACCGGGCACGGCATGTGTACCTGCCAGGGTGCGGCGTTCGAGTATATCTTCAACATCGAGTTCGAAGCCCAGAAAGCGGGAATCCGAGACAACCTCGACATCCACTGGATCTCCAACGAATCGTTCCTTGGGGATTTCGGGATCGGCGGTCTGCACATCAAGCGAGGCGGATACGCCGCCAGCTCCAAACTTTTCGCCGAATCGCTCTTCGTCGAGCGGGGGGTCGACTGGACCATCGGGGCCCACGTCAGCAAAGTCGAAGAGGGCAAGCTCCACTATGAGCAGCTCGACGGAACCGAAGGGGAGATGGAGTTCGACTTCGCGATGCTGATCCCCCCCTTCGCCGGCGTGGGGCTCAAAGCCTACGACAAAAACGGCGAAGACATCACCGACAAGCTCTTCGCCCCCAACGGATTCCTCAAAGTCGACGCCGATTACACCCCCAAGCCCTACGAGGAGTGGAAAGCGAGCGACTGGCCCCGCACCTATCAAAACCCCGACTACAAGAACATCTTCGCCGTCGGGATCGCCTTTGCACCGCCGCACCTGATCTCCAAGCCGATGAAGAGCCCCAAAGGGACTCCGATCAACCCCACCCCTCCCCGGACCGGGATGCCCTCGGGAATCATCGGGAAAGCGGTAGCCCACTCAATCGCTGACATGATCAAGCACGGCCCCAACGCCCATCTGCATGAAGCTTCGATGGCCGAAATGGGTGCGGCCTGCGTCGCCTCCGCCGGAAAGAGCCTCACCAAGGGGCAGGCAGCGGCCCTGACTGTCTATCCCGTCGTTCCCGATTTCGAGAAATATCCCGGCATCGGTCGGGATCTGGACTACACCTTCGGAGAGATCGGTCTGGCCGGCCACTGGATCAAGCACATCCTGCACCACATGTTCATCTACAAAGCCAAGCTCAAGCCGGGCTGGACCCTGATCCCCGAGTGATCGGGCAACGAAAACGAGAAGAAAAAAGGAGAGAACCATGGCATCGGTAGATCACAGCATCGAAAAACACATCAAACCCTACGAGCCCAGCTTCGAAACGATGGTCCCCACCCCCCTCGTCAAATTCCTGCGGACCTGCCTGATCTGGCAGTTCATCCGCTTCGTGATCATCAATATCAAGATGATCCTGGTCGTACGCAAAAGTCACGGCTAAAAAAAGCCTCCCGCCCCTGATAGGGGCCTATCGGTCGTTATCCATCCAAACGTTTTACCGATTTGTTTGGCATCCATCCCGCGGGATCGATGCCAAAACGATCACACCAGGGGGCATTCTCATGGTCAAAGAACTCGTCGTCTATCCCGATGACAGGATCCTCTCCTGCACCGACGTGCGGGATTTCAAAGACGAGAGTCTCCCCCGCCTGCTGGGAGATATCCGGGATACTATGGAGGCGCACGGCCTCGAGGCGCTGACGGCGATGCAGGTGGCCCACCCGTTCAACATCGTCGTCATCAAAAAACAAGACGGCAGCTACTGGGAGCTGATCAACCCCCGCATCCTCAAAAAAGAGGGGCGTTTCGAGCACAAAGAGACCACCTCCTACTATCCCGACATCGAGCTCACCGTCCCCCGCTACGAAAGGATCAGCCTCCTGTACGAAGACCGCCACGGCAATCCCCACAGCCTCAAAGTCGAAGACCGGGAACTGGCCGCGCTGATCCAGCAGCAGATGGATTTCCTCGCCGGCGGGACCCCCCTCGATCGGGTGAGCAAAGAGTACCGCGAACGGGTCCTCGAAGCGCTGGCGGACAATGGACTGGTCCCGATGAGCGGTGAGGTCTGCCCCACCTTCAGCCGCAAAGACTACGTCACCAGTTTCACCGACAAAATCCTCTTTTTGATGGGGCTTTCGCTCCTGACCCCTCTGGCGGCGAAACTCTTTCACTGGTCTCAGGAGACGGTAGCCAAAATCTACGTCTTCGACAAATTCGCCTTCCCCTTCGTGATCGTCTTGATGATCGTCTATTTCATCTACGCCCAGTACGAGGCCAAAAAATATCGCCAGTGCAGCTCCTGCCAGATCGGCAACCAGATCGGGATCATCCTCAAGCGTCTGGTGGCCGACCTCGCCTTCGCCGTGGGGGCCTGGCTCCTGGTCAACCCCCACAGTCCGCTCTTTTAGTGTAGAATAGGCTTGCTCCATGTCCACGGAGGGGATGCGTCCCGGTGGGCGCCGCGGGCTTCAAACCCGTCTGTCCGGCCGGATGACCGGTTGGAGGGAGGTTCGACTCCTCCCCCCTCTCGCCAAATTAGTCTCTAGTCGTTAGTCGATAGTCGATAGTTTTTTGCTCCATATCCAACTTTCAACTCTTTTTCTCCATTCAAACCCATCGTACCACTCTCAGATCCTTGATACGCTCGAAATGTTTGGTGTTGTTCGTCACCAGAGCGGTATCGTTCGCGATCGCTATCGACGCGATCATCAGATCCATATCGGCAATGATTGCTCCTCTCTTTTTTAACCGGGCTTTTTCCATCGCGAAAATTTCCGCTGCTCTTTTGTCAAACTCCAAAATCTCGAAATTTTCCAAAAATTCACGGATCGTTTGCAGATTTCTTTCTACACGGGCAGAGTTGTACGCACCGTAAAGGAGTTCCGAATAGTTGATACGCGAAGTCAAAAGATCGTCCGGGGGGTGTTTGGCGAACCGCTCTACTACCTCTTTTCTTCCCTTCAAAAAATAAATGAGAATATCGCTGTCGAGAAGGAGTTTTGCCATTACAGATCCAGCGAGAAATCTTTTGAATTTTTGTCCTTTCGGATCGCTTCGAGCATGCTCTCCGCCTCTTTCCCGCTGAGTTTTCCGGCGAAATCCATCAGACGGTTTTGTTTTTTCCGGCTTTCGTTGGAAAAGTGCTCGATCGCTCTCTCTACGATCTCGGTCTTTGTGGTATGAAACTCTTCACTGAGGCCATTGAGCAAAACGATGATTCGCTCTTCGAGTCGCAAATTCACTGCTTTTTTCATTAGACCCCTCCTCTATTATGATTTACATATTTATATCAAAAGCTCTTATTTTTGTAAAGATAAAACAAAGACAGTGCTCTGAATGACCGGAGAAACGTGCCCCGTCATATTGAACTCGATTCAAGATCTAATAGGCGTTTAAAGCCCTGGATTCCGGGTCAAGCCCGGAATGACGGAGTTTTTTTCAGAGGATTCGATTACGAAAGATCAAATCCATGGGACAGTTATTCCACGCTACGATTCTAAAGATTCAAAATCTTCCATTCTCCATTCTCAATCCTCAATTCTCAATTACTTCCCCCGTTTCCGCACATAGGTGACGAACGCGTTCTCCCCTTTTTGCTCGCAATAGACCTCACGTCCCGCCTTTTGGAACTCTTCGATGAGGGGCTCGGGTTTGAAGTCGGAGTGCAGCGCAATGAATTCTCCCTCACCGACCTTCTTGAGGGCTTTTCCCGTTTCGGCAAGAGGGTTCTTCTGTGCATCCAGCAGTGCGTTGGCATCCAGAGTCGCCGCGGGCTCTTGCGAGGTCCAGACCGGTTTCTCCTGCGATTCGTTCGATGACGCCGCCGTCTCACCCGCCGCATCCACCGGCGGCTGGCCGACCGATTCGCGCAGGCGGTTGAGCAGATCCAAAGGATCCATCCCTCCCACGATCGCCGCTTGCTTGACGCTGGCGACCCTGGCCAGGGTGCGGCGCAGGACGGGGTTGTTGAGCTTTTTGAATTTCGGGTTGATGGCAATCAGCGTCTCTTTCATCCCGGGATAGTCGCTCAGCAGTTCCGCGATTTTGGTCTCCAGGGTAATCTCTTTCATTATTTCTCCTTGTTTATTGTTTCATGAGTTGTCGGATCAGATGCAGCACTTCGGGGATCTCCTTGTGAGGCACTTTCCCAAATCGTTTGTAGCGCACCCGCCCCCGCTTGTCCAAAACCAGCACGTCGAAGGTGTCGTCGGCTAGATGCCAGCGCCTGACCAGGACTTTGCGTTTGTCGAAGACATAGAGGGTATCGGGAAACTCCCGCTGCTTTTTTCGCAGGATCGGCTCGAGGACCGCATTGGGAAGCCAGGTCGCCGCCAGGTTGATGACCACCACGGAGCCGAAACGGCGTTTGTCGAACCGGCTCCGTTTCAGCGCCGCGACCAGCGCGTCGTTGAGCGTCCGATTGTCCGGGTCGACATAGAAAAACACAAAAACTCTCCCCCGCAGCGTCGCCGAACGCCAGGGACGACCGTCCACCCTCGAGCCGTTTTTCCCCGTCAGCACTACCTGAGGCGGCACCTTGCCCACTTCGACCGGCCATATACTCATGAACGTGAGCATCATAATCACAACGATTCGCATCATATCTTGTCACCGTATTTCAGTATCCTCCGCTCCCCGTCCCGGATCACGTCTTCCTGTTTGTCCAGATACTCCAGATAGGCGATGCAGTATTTGCGGCTCATTCCCGTTTCGGCTTTGAAGAGGCGGATATCCAGATAGCCGTGCCGGATCATCAGCTCCCGCATCCGTGCCATGGCCTCGCGGAGATTGTCGCGGGTGACGAAGATATTGCGATCGATCCGGAACACCCGCCCGGTCCGGGTGAGGGCTTTGAGGGCTTCGCTCCCTCGTTTACGGTCCCAATCGAGGCGATCGAACAGATCGTAGGGGGCTTCGGGGGTGAGCCCCTCACTTTCCAGCATCCGGTAGAGCCGCTCCGGGAGTGACTCGATCAGCTCCGTGGGATCCCGATCGGCCCGCAGCCACAACCCCCCGGAGAAGCGCAGAAAGCCGCTTCTCTCCAGCCGCCCCATCACCTCGGTCGCCAGTTTCTCGCTGGCCCACTTGATCCGCAGCACCACCGAAGCGGGAGAGAGGAGCGCGTTGGGGTTGGCTTCGTAAATGCGGCGAATGGCCGACTCGACCTCCTGCAGAGCCTCCCGGGGATAGAGCACCAGCGCCTTTTCGTCCACATAGGTCCCTTCGATCCGACGGGCGACGACCAGGGCTTCGTCGTGATCCATGGCGAATCGCTGCTGGCTGGCGATCAGCCCGAAGCCCCGCCGGTGGTGGGCCAACAGGATCGAAAAGGCGGTCTCGAAATCCCGCCTCCACAGCGCCTCAAGCAGCGGAGGTCTCTGATTCTTGCGGATCGGCTCGCTGACGGGGATCAGGATCTCCCCGCCGCCGGCCACCCTCCCCGAAGCCAGCAGCAAATACGGATCGCCGAAGCGGGTGTAGACCTTCTCTTTGAGTCGCAAGGCGGCGAAACGGGCATCGGCGTAGTAGAGGATCTTCGCCTCCACCTGCCTGGCCCCGCTGATGAAGAGCACTTCACTGCCGTGGGGCGGGGGTTTCTCCCCCAGCTGCCGCACCGAAACGTCGATCCGATCGAAACCCCGGAAATAGCCCCGGCTCGCCAGGAGATAGCCTCTGCGCAGTTTCGTATGGGGGATGTCGAGATTGAACGCGGCCCGTTGGTGGGTATGCGCCTCTTCCCGCTCCTCCCCGTGTACCTGGATCCTCCGCACCGTCACCGGCTTGCCCAGCTCGGCCACGGTGAGTTTCTCCCCTGAAGTGATGCGCCCCGACAGGATCGTCCCGGTCACCACCGTCCCCACCCCCCGGGGGCTGAAGACCCGGTCGATGTAGTAACGGAAAAATCGGGCCTCCCTCCAAGGGCGCGGCGGCAGGGCGAAAAGGATCTCCTTGAGCCGCTCGATGCTCCCGGAATCGTGGATCGAAGTGGGCACCAGAGCCTGCAGTTCCATGGCGGGATAGGCTTTGCGCAGCAGCGTACGGATCTCCTCCTCCCGACGGACGATCCGCGCCGCATCGACCCGGTCGCTTTTGCTCAAAGCAACGACCACCCGCCGCACCCCCAGCAGATCCAGCACCGCCAGATGCTCTCGGGTCTGGGGCATGATCCCCTCGTCCGCCGCCACCACCAGCAGCGCCGCGTCGAAGCCGAAAGCTCCCGACGCCATCGTTTTCACAAGCCGTTCGTGCCCCGGCACGTCGATGAAGGCGACATTGACCCCTTCCCGGCGCATATTGGAAAAGCTGAGATCAATGGTGATCCCCCGCTTGCGCTCCTCGGGCGTTTCGTCTCCGTTGTAGCCCGTCATCGCTTCGATCAGCGCCGTTTTTCCGTGATCGACGTGGCCGGCGGTACCGACGATGATGTCTCTCATTTTCTCTCCTTGTCGGAGAGAATGAGAGAAGCGAAGAGTGAGGAGTGAGGAGTGAGGAACCGAAAACGAAAACTACGCTTTCGAATGATGAATGGTGAATGGTGAATGGTGAATAATTTTGGGGCGTCGCTTCGCGACGCGATTGACAGGAGGCGGGACTTCAGTCCCGCAATGCAGGGCTCTAGCCCTGCCCCCAATGACCGGTGACCAATGCCGTCGCCAAAGGCGACATCACTGCCGACTGCCGACTGCCGACTGCCGACCAACCTCAAACGACAAACGACAAATGACAAACGACGAAGAACAACCCCAATACACCAATACACCAATACACCAATAACAGCGGCGTGGGCGATATTACTAGCGACTAGCGACTTGCGACTTGCGACTGCGCCGTAGGCGCCTCCCAACTCCCAACTTCTCACTCCTCACTCCTCACTATATTCTTTGCCGCCTCGACAACCTGCCCGAAATCCCCCTCCTCCACCGTCCGTAGATCCAGCACGAAGCGTTCCTTTTCGATCCTGCCGATCACTCCGGACCTACGAAACGCCTCCTCCAATGTGCGGGCGTCTCCTTCCAGGGCCAGGACGACGGTGGGGATCTTCCGGTTGGGCATCGTGCCGCCGCCGACGTAGGTCTCCGACGCCACAATCTCCGCCGGGATCGGCAGACGTTTTCGCAGCGTCTCGGCCCGTTCCCGCAAACGCTCGGGCGTAGCAAAAAGCTTCCGCAGCGCGGGAATTTTGTCGATCTCTCCCCGACGGTAGGCCAGTACCGTCCGCTCCAGCAGCGCCAAGGTGAACTTGTCCACCCGGAACATCCGCAGCAGCTGATTGCGTTTGAGCCGGTCGATGAGGGGTTTTCGTCCCAGGATGATCCCCGCCTGCACCCCGCCGAAAAGCTTGTCCCCGCTGAAGCTCAGTAGCGACGGGGGATCGCGGAGGATCCTGGACAAAGAGGGCTCCCCCTTCCCCAACCCCCAGGGAAGATCGGGCAGGTAGGCACTCCCCAGATCGTAGTAGTCCACGAGTCCCCGTTCTCGGGCCAGGCCCGTAATCTCCTCCATCCCCACTTCGGCGCTGAACCCTTCGATGGTGTAGTTGGATTTGTGCACCTTCATCACCATCGCCGTCTCCTCACCGATGGCCGCTTCGTAGTCTGTAAGACGGGTTTTGTTGGTGGTGCCCACCTCCACCATCTTCGCCCCGCTGGAGGCCATCACCTCGGGGATCCGGAAATTCCCCCCGATCTCCACCAGCTCCCCCCGGGAGACGATCGCCTCTTTGCCTCTGGCGAAGGTGTTGAGGATCAAAAAGACCGCCGCGGCGTTGTTGTTGACGATCAGGGTATCTTCGCAACCCAGCAGCTCCCGCAGTGCCGCTGCCGCGTGGGCATAACGATCCCCCCGTTTGCCGGTCGCAAGATCGTATTCGAGGTTGCAATACCCCGTCGCCACCGCTTTGGCCCCGTCGAAGATCTCCCTGTCGATGGGGGCCCGCCCCAGATTGGTGTGCAGAATCACCCCCGTGGCGTTGACCACACGGTGCAGCGAAGGGCGCTGTGCCGACGCGATCCGCCCCAGGATCCGCTCAAGCAGAAGCTCCCGTGCGGGGGGGTGGGCTCCGGCGGCGATCGCTTCCCGGGCGGCGTCGAGCTCCCCCCGGACTGCCTCCCGCACCAATGAGGGGGGCAACGGCCGGAGGCGTTCGTCCTGCAGCAGCGAGTCGACTGAAGGAAGGGTATGGTAGGGGTTCATTCGGATACTCCTCGATCCCAAATTATGTAGTAGAAAGTACGTCCGATGCGTCGATGCTCGGTGTGTAGGGGTACACAGCCAAAATGTAGGCGCACTCGGAGGGGGAGGAGCGTCAAACAAAGGCAAACTGCTTTGCCTTTGTCGCTCCGCACGGCGCTGCGTCTATGCCATAGGCATCGCAGACGCCCAACCACCGAGGCTTTGGATGTGTCGCCCATACCGCCGATGATCGATGCAGATGGCGTACTGGCCAATGCATAATGTGGGTTAATGTACCCGGCAGCCTGCCGGATGGGAGTGGAAAACTTCCAAGGATACAATAGCGAAAAAGGAGCGACGGTGACAATCGCGACCACCCCTTCGGTACGGATCCGGATCGTGCTGTGGATCGCCCTGCTTGCGGGAGGAATCGTCGGCGGACACCTCATCGACCGACGACTCTTCCCGACGCTGTGGGGCGCTCCTTTGTGGCATCTGCTCACCTTCGCGGCGGGAATGCTGCTCATGCGCCTGGCGTTTCGGGGAGCGGCCAGAGGGGGGCGGGAACTCGCCCGTTCGGGCCGCAAAGGCGAACTCCCCCGCCTCGAGACCGACACGCTTGTTGTGACCGGGATCTACGCGCAGATGCGCCACCCCATGTTTCTGGCGCTGGCGTTGATCCCCCCGGCACTGGCGCTGATCGTGGGATCACCGGGGTTTCTCTTTTTTATCGCACCGGTGGAATCGCTGCTGATCGTTACACTGGGTTCGTGGCTGGAAGAGCGGGAGTGTCGCCGGAAATTCGGTGAGGAGTATGAAGCGTATGCGAGGAGAGTCCCTCCGTACTGTCTGCGGAGGGGCTGTATCAAGGCACTGTTTGGATCCGATACCCGTGGGGAAACGGGCGGGTGAAGGGATTAGAGTGCCTCTTCGTCCTCTTCGCCGGTCCGGATCCGGACCACGTGCTCCACAGGGGAGACGAAGATCTTCCCGTCACCGATTTTTCCGGTCCGGGCGCTCTCTTTGATCACGTTGATCGCGGTGTTGAGATACTCGTCGGTACTGACGACCACCTCGATCTTGACTTTGGGGATGAAATCCACCACATATTCGGCCCCACGATAGAGTTCGCTGTGGCCTTGCTGCCGGCCGTACCCTTTGACTTCGGTCACGGTCATCCCTTCGATGCCCGCTTCGACCAGCGCCTCTTTGACCTCTTCGAGTTTGAAGGGTTTGATCACTGCTTCGATTTTTTTCATCGTCTATCCTTCCTGATATCTGCTTGCCCAGATCAGAGGTTGATCGCCTCTTCTCCGTGGACCGCTTCGTCCAGACCCATCAGCTCGGTCTCGTCGTCGACCCGTCCGCCGCCGGTGAGGAGGCTGGAGACGAAGTAGACCACCGCCGTCATCACGCCGCTGTAGACCACGGTCAGGAGCACCGCCTTGATCTGTGCCAGCAACTGGCTTCCCAGATGGAAATTCTCGGGCATCAGATAGGGGGCGATGAAAAGCGCCGTGGCGATCGAACCCCAGATCCCCACCAGACCGTGGACCCAGAAGGCATCCAGCGAATCATCGACCGGGAAAAGCTTTTTGATCTTGGAGACCGCCAGAGCTCCCAGCGCACCGCCGACGAGACCGATAATGATGGCACCAACCACGCCGGCACTACCGGAGGCGGGGGTGATGGCCACCAGCCCTGCGACGGCACCCGAAGCGCCCCCGACGAGGGTTGCTTTTTTGTAGAGCAGATACTCGACGATCAGCCAGCCGATCACACCGAGTGCGGCGGCGACGTTGGTGACCAGGAAGGCGTTGGCCGCTACGCCGTCGGCTGCCACTTCCGACCCGGCGTTGAAGCCGAACCATCCGAACCAGAGCAGCGCCGCACCCAGAACCACCAGAATGGGGGAGAAGGGTTTGAACGCCGCCTTGCCGTAATCCCGGCGCTTGCCAAGCAGCATCGCCACGACGAATCCGGCGACCCCGGCGTTGATATGGACGACAGTCCCCCCGGCGAAGTCCATCTCGCCGAAGTTCAGCGTCTCACCGCCTCCCCACGCCCAGTGGGCGATGGGTGCGTACACGACCAGCGTCCAGATCGCCGCGAAAACGACAAAGGTGGAGAATTTCACCCGCTCGATCATCGATCCACTGGCGATCGCCACGGTGATGGCGGCGAAAGTCCCCTGGAACGCGACGAAGAGGAGCTCGGGGATCGTCCCGTTGACCGTCTTGTCGGTGATGCCGGCCAGCAGAATCTTGCCGGTACCGATGAAGTCACCGGAACCGAAGGCCAGAGAATATCCGGCGACGACCCAAACCAGCGTCGCAACCGCGTAGGCGATCAGGCTCATGCCGATGGTATTGAGGACGTTTTTTCGGCGGGTCAGACCGCCGTAGAACAAAGCCAGTCCGGCGGGGGTCATCAGCATGACCAGTGCCGTGGCCACGATCATCCAAGCGGTATCGCCCGTATCGATTTTCGCTTCGCCCGCCATGGCGGCGGCAGGGGCAAGCAAGCCGAGCAAAAGAAGAAGTTTCGACTTCATGCATCATCCTTTCGGAAAAGTGGGATGGTGCTATTGTAGTCGATGCAGATTGCGAAACGGTGCGAAAAGTTGATTAATTTTTAGACAATTTCTGAATCATTATTCAGACGAATCGGGGAAATTTGTTTCACTTATCGAGCAGCCGCATCGGACCGAAGAGCTCCCGAGCACCCGGATTGCAGACGAACGAAGCGTTGTAGGGATGTTCGAGTCGATGGTGGGTGAACTCCCGGGCGGCGGGGATCCTCGCAACCGCCCCCGCATGGGATCCGAAAAGGATCAGTTCCGCCCCGATCCCTTCCCGCCGCAACCCCTCCAAAAAGGTCTCCACGAACGGAGCCCAGCGGCGGATATGGTGTCCGGAGCGTTCCTTCGCCTCAAAGAGCAAAGCGGTATTGAGCAGCAAGACCCCGGCCCGCTCGAAATTGCGCCGGAGCTCCTCCATCGTCCCGATGAGCCCCGTTTTGTCGATCCGGGCGATCGCCTCCTGGGAGCAGTCCGAACACCGCAGATCCCCCCGGGCCACCAGGGCCATCTTGAGGAAATTGCGCAGACTCGTGGCCCGGTTCACTTCCCGGCTCAACCCTCCTGGAGCGAAAAGCGCCCCCACGCGACCGTCGATGAAGGCATAGCCGATCGCGCTTTCCCGCCGGGGATAGGGGTCCTGACCGAAAAGGACGTAGCGCAGATCGGAAGGGGTGAGGGTCGAAAAGGCGGCCAGAAGTCGATCCCGAGGGGGGATGTATCCCTCCCCGGTATCGACCCAGCGGGCATACTCTGGATCAAGGGATTCCAGTGCCGGCAGCAATATCTCCTCCCATTCGGGAGCGACCCCATTGATGCGCAAAAGTTCCCGCATGTCCGCTTCCTTTCAGCCGCCGATCGCCACGTCGAGGATCACCAAGGCGAAAAAGACGAAACCCAGATAGCCGTTGACGGTGAAAAAGGCCCGGTCGATCTGGGTGAAATCTTTGTGCACCAGGTAGTGTTCGTATCCGAGCATGCCGGCCGCGAAGGCCACCGCCCCCCAGGCGAATCCCCCCAGATGGGCCAGCACCACGAACAGCGCCCAGAATCCCACGGCGACGAGATGAAAGAGCGCGGCCAGCCTCAGCGTATTGTCCGCCCCCAGCTTCGCAGGGATCGAATGGAGTCCGTGTCGCCGATCGAATTCCATATCCTGTAGGCTATAGAGCAGATCGAAACCCGCCACCCAGAAAGTCACCCCCGCCGCCAGGGCCAACGACCAGGCGGGGATCGCTCCGAGCACCGCAACCGCCCCGGCAATGGGGGCGAGCCCCAGAGAGAAGCCCAGCACCACGTGGGCCAGGGAACTGAAGCGCTTGAAAAGGGTGTAGGCTCCGAGGACGAGAAGGATCGGAACCGAGAGTTTGAACGCCAGATCGTTGATCGCCCAGGCTACGAGGATGAACGCCGCGACGTTGAGGAGGATGAAAGCGAGCATCTGCCCTCCGCTCACCCTCCCGTCCACCGAGGGGCGGGTGCGGGTGCGGGGGTTGAGGGCGTCGATGTCCCGATCGAGATAGCGGTTGACCCCCATGGCGAAGTTGCGCGCGCTCACCGCCGCGAGGACGCCCAGCACGAGCAGCCGCCAGCCGAACCACCCCCCGGCGGCCACCACCATCGCCACGAAAATGAACGGTAACGAAAAGACCGAGTGCTGAAACATCACCAGCTCGGAAAAATCGGCCAGTTTTCGCCGGATCGCATCGATACGCACGGGAACCCTTTTGAATTGGGATCGAAAATTACTTGCCGAAGGGTAACAAAAGAGCGCCGAAACGCAAAATGTGGATCATTCGGAGGTGAAACCGGGCAAATCCCGGATTTTAGCGCAACGTACGGAAGACGATCCGCTCTTCACTGTTGAGGATTTTGACGAAGGTATCCAACGCCAGAAGCAATAGATTTTTCACGCTGTAGTGCCCCCCTTCGATCGCCAGGATACCGGCCTGAATCGCGGCGATCTTGTCGGCTTGCTCCAGTTCCCGATTGAGCCGCTTGATGAAATGGTATCCACCGTCCACTTTGGTCTCCTGGCACAGAAGGCAGTGGATGTTCCGATCCTCGTCGATGGTGACCAGATAGTCGGTTTTGCGTTTTTTCTTTCGGATGAATTCTCCGCATCCCTTTTCTTGCCCCCGCACGAGGATGACGGAAAATCCGTAAATTCTCCGCTCCTTGAGGAGGTTGTAGATAATCTCCAGCGGGATCATCGCCTTTTCGTAGAGGACGATCCCCAGATTCAATATATCTTCGTCATATTCCAGTTTGACCGCCGATTCCCTTCGCTCAACCGCCATTTTCGTATCCTTCGAACGTTTATCACCGCACCAAGTGACTCCCTCAGACTTTTGATGCGGCAATTTTGTTCATAGGCAAGGCGGATTTTTGCAGGACTAGCCGGAGGCTAATGCAAGAAAATCCAACGCCGCATATGGGCAAAAGTGCCGCACCCTTCGGGGAGAGCGATACGCGGC
>JALWKO010000053.1 GCA_027081405.1 Campylobacteraceae bacterium
GTTCATATGCGCATCGCCGCCACCGAGATCAAATTTCCCTGCCGCTACGGGATCGACACCCCCACGCAGGCGGAGCTGATCTCCACCCGCTACACCCCCGAAGAGATCGCCGGGTATATCGGGGCCAACAGCGTCAGATTTCTCTCCATCGACGGACTGACCGACGCTCTGGGACGGGATCGGAACTATTCGCTGGTGAGCTTCGACGGAAACTACTTCGCGGGGGGATGTGCCGAATCGACCGACTGCAGCGGCAGGAGCGGGGTTTGACGCCACTGTACACCTTCGGGCGTTATCTGCGGGAGCGCTTCGGACGCACCGTCCGCAAAGTCCCCGTCGGACTGGCGGGATTTACCTGCCCCAACATCGACGGAACGGTCGCGAAGGGGGGATGCACCTTCTGCCTCAACGAATCGTTCAGCCCCAATCTCGCCAAAAACCGGGAAAAATTCTTCCTCAACCTCCAAAGCCGCCGAAACCCCCTCCTGGCTCGGCAGCGGGTGCAGCTGCGGGAGCAGTTTTTCTCCACGGCGCGGGATTTCCGCGCCCGGGAAGGGGTCGACCGTTTCCTGGTCTATTTCCAGTCCTTCACCAACACCTACGCTCCGTTTGCAACCCTCAAAACCCTCTACGACGATGCCCTTTCCCTCCCCGGCGTGGTGGGGCTGAGCATCGGGACCCGGAGCGACAGCGTCATCCCCGAAACCCTCGACTACCTGGCCGAACTGGCGAAGGACCGCGAGATCTGGATCGAATACGGGATCCAGTCGGTTTTTGACGCCACGCTGGAGAGGATCAACCGGGGGCACGACGCGGCCAGCGTGGAGCGGGCGATCCGGGAGGCCAAGGAGCGGGGACTCAAGGTCTGCGGCCATTTGATTTTTGGCCTGCCGGGGGAAGACCGCTCGATGATGCTCACCTCGGCGAAGCGGGCCTATGAATGGGGGATCGATTCGGTCAAATACCACCCCCTCTACGTGGTCAAAAACACTCAGCTCGCGGCCGAATACCGCAAAGGGGAGTTCACCCCGATCACGCTGGAGGAGTACGCCGAAACCCTCGCCGAGGCGATCGCCCTCAAGCCGGCGGAGATTTCGGTCCAGCGGATGACGGCGGGGATCGACGACGAGAGCCTCCTGGCGCCGGCGTGGTGCGGATGGAGCAAAAACCGGGTCTTCGCACAGATCCGCTCGGCCCTGGCACGGAAAGGGATACGGGTTTGAATGAGAAATGAGAAATGAAAAATGAGAAATGAGAAATGGGAAATGGGAAATGGGAAATGGGAAATAAAAAATGCGGAATGAGGGATTTTGCTGCGTTTCAGGCCGTTTCGAAGGTCGAATGCGGTCCGGAAGCGCTCACTCTTCCCTGCGAAACTGCGCCAGCCAGTTCCGCTCCTCTTCGATGATCCTTTCCCTGCGTTTGCGGAGGTTCTGGACGATCTGACGCAGCGCCTCGGTGTCGAGATACTCCAGCAGCGACGGTTCGATCGTCGTCTTGTCCCCTTCGTCGTAGCGCATTAGGGTTTCAATCTCTGCTAAAAGTTCCCGTTTCAATGCATCGTTCTCGTTCATGGAAGAATCATAACATAGCGGTGAATCGTGTTACAATGAAAGTATGGGGACGATACGGAGACTCGGAGTCATTTTCGTTTCGTTGTTTTTTGTTCTGAGCGATCCGGGATGGGGAAACTGCGTTCCGTCCACGGGAAGCGATTCGGACGATGCGATCGTCTGTACGGGAACGGTGAACGGATGGATCCGCGCTCGCGGAGGATCGGATCATATCGTCGCCGACGGGATCGATGGATCGGCGGTTTTCTGGCTCGATCATCTGCCGGCGGGAGATCCTCTCAGAGACGGCAACGACAGTTTCGAAGCAAATGAGAGTCGTTTTTCGTGGGTTTTCGGTTTTGGGGGTGATGATCGGATCACAGTGCGTGATTCGGTATTTGACAATATTTATGCCGATACCAATCCGTATTATGTGACCCAACGGGGAAACGACACGATCACGGTACGCAATTCGGTCTCCGACGGCTGGATCCTGGGGGGAAACGACAATGATCGGATCGTGATCATAGAGAGCAATGTCTCCTTCGTAGCGGCGGGATATTCGGATATCTATCCCGATCCGCGGCCCGGTCATGAGGGGTTGTTCGACTACACTCCTTTCGACGGGAACGATACGATCGTATTGGAGGGGGTGGCGTTCAACGTCCCGAACTATGTCTATCCCGAGAGGCCCGGTGGTGCGGAAGGGGGGAAGGGGGACGATACGATCGTCCTTCGGGGACAAGGTATCGGCAAATGGATCACGGGAGGGCACGGGAACGATCGGATCGTCGTCGAGGGAAACTGGACTTTCACACCTTGTACGTTTCGCAACGATCTGAACAAAACCGTTCATTGCGGTATCTACGGCGATGAGAGTTACGATTCCGAGCCCAATGCCTCGGTGGTCCCCGTATTGCATGGAGATGACGTGATCGTGTTGCACGGAGGGGATTTCCGTGGTGTGCATATCGAAGGGGGAGACGGATCGGATCGGTTGGTAATCGATCCGGAGATTCGTATCGAAAGTACGCTCTTGGATGGGGGGGGACGACCGCAATGTTTCGGATGGGTTCGTCGATACGTTGATTTTGAATGGACGCAGCGGAGACATCAACGGTACACTGTGGAAAAACTGGGAGAGGATCCGATTGCGATTCGGCAGCGACCTGCGGATCGTCGACGGTCATCTCGAAGCGGCGGTGCATGGGGGAGGGGGATCGGGACTGGTCATTGACGACACGAGTCGGTTGTTTGTCGATCGAGAGACGCTGATCGATGCCGATTGCGAAAACAACGGAACGATCGATCTGCAAGAAGGGTCATTTTCGACCCTTCGGATCAGCGGAGACTATCGTGGCGGCGGGGTGATCGCTCTGGATACGGTCCTCAACGACGGCGATCCGTCGATCAGCGATCGTATCGTCGTGGAGGGGGACACTTCGGGTACGACGGTATTGCGGCTGCGAAACCGAGGAGGGACCGGCGGATTGACTGGAGAATCACGGGGGATTTTGTTGGTCGCGGTGCACGGTACGTCAGCCGGTCGTTTCGTACTGGATCACGAACCGGTCATAAGCGGGTTTCATTATTTTTTGAGCAAGGGAACGGATGGCAATTGGTACTTGTACTCCCACGGAACGCCGCTGATCGCGCATGACGATCGATACGAAGTCCAAAACGAACAATGGCTGGCAGCTAGCGTAGCTTCCAACGATCAGACCGGAACTTGTCATCCGGAAAGCGCACACTGGGTCCTTGTCGATCCTCCTCGACTAGGAGAATTGGATTTTGACGGCGACGGTCATTTCCGTTATCTTGCGCACAGCGATTGTCGTGATCATGACCGTTTCCGTTACCGCATTGAATTCGCCGGAGTATGTCCGCCGTCGAACACCGCTACGGTTTCAATCACGATTCATTGCCCCGAGCCACCGTGTCCCGGCGATAGTGGCGGGGTGCCCTGGTGGATCGTCTTTATGGGAATCGGGATCATATTCTTGGTCCGTTCGCCGCAGAGCTAAGGTATACTGTCACGAAAAAAGGAGTCGCTCATGTCCGAGATTGGAGAAAAAGCACCCGATTTCTGCCTCCCCAATCAGGACGGTGAGGAGATCTGTCTGCGAGATCTGGCCGGAAGCTGGGTCGTGCTCTACTTCTATCCCAAGGACAACACTCCCGGCTGTACCACCGAAGCCCTCGATTTCACCGCCCATCTGGACCAGTTTCAAGCTCTTGGAGCCACGGTGCTGGGGGTGAGCCCCGACAGCGTCCGGCGCCACCGCAACTTCGTCGACAAAAAGGATCTCAAAGTGACCCTCCTTTCCGATGAGGAAAAAATGGTTTGTCAGGCTTATGGCGTTTGGCAATTGAAGAAAAACTACGGTCGGGAGTACATGGGGGTGGTCCGCTCCACTTTCCTCATCGACCCCGAGGGGATCATCCGTGCCAAATGGGAGAAGGTCAAGGTCAAAGGGCACGTCGAAGAGGTCCTCGCCACCCTCAAAGGGCTCGTACAACAATAGGTGCTCGTGTGCAGCGGAACGATCGGGGAAAGTCAACGGCAAAAAAGGCCGATCGCCGTTTCCCGGCATCCGGTTTTCATCGCCGATACCGGTCCTTGACGGTTCTTGCTCTGTTGCTCTTTTTCGTTTTCGGAGCGCTTCCGGCGGCGGAGCTGAAGCTCTCCGATGCACAGGCCCGACAGATCGCTTATCGCATCTGGCTCAACGAAGGTTCGGGCCAGACCCGCAAGCTGGTGTGGTGGAACAAAGGGGAGGAGTTCGCCTCCTGCGGGATCGGCCACTTCATCTGGTACACCAAAGACAAGCCGATGTGGTTCTGGGAGGCGTTCCCCGCGATGCTCTCCTATATTGTCAAGCGCGGGGCCAATCCCCCCCGCTGGCTCACCCCCCGCACTCACTGCCCCTGGAACAGTTATGAGGAGTGGAAACGGGCCAAGCGGCTGGGCAGCCCCAAAATGCGCGAACTGACCCGTTTCCTCGATCGGACCAAGGGGCTGCAGGCCAGTTTCATGCTCCATCGCCTCAACGAAGCCTATCCCAAAATCCTCGCCTATGCCGACGCACGGGGGCAGGGGAAACTCGTCCGGTACAACTACCGGCGTCTCCTCTATCGCAAAGACGGCTCGATCGATCCCCGTGGGGCCTACATCCTCATCGACTACATCAATTTCAAAGGGGACGGGATCAATCCCGGGGAGCGCTATCAGGGGAAAGGGTGGGGGCTCTATCAGGTGCTTACCCGGATGGATCCCCGCGATCCCGATCCCCGTCACGCCTTCGCCGTGGCGGCCAAGCGGGTGCTTGCGCGCCTGATCCGCATCGCCCCTCCCGAGCGGAGGCTCTGGCGCTTCAAAAAAGGGTGGTTCAACCGGATCGATACCTATACGAAATTCCTGGAAGACCGATAAGGTTCGGATGGGTGCGTGATCGTCGAAACTTTTTGTGAATCTGTCAATCGTAGTGAGAGAAAACATGATCTTCTTGGGAGAACGACTTCCGTATGATCCATCTGGAAACCGGACAAAATTGGACCGAAATAAAAAACTATGAAGGCGATCGAAAATTTTTTATTTTTTATTTCGATATTAAATCGTTCTGTAAATTATATATTGTTCTTGAGTGTAATGCACCTTTGCCGCGAAAACCATCTACACGTCGCCATCGAGTTGTCTAATTTGAGAATCGCTATTGTTTTGTTTTTGCTATATTGAACTTCTGCGCAATCTTAGCTTCTTGAAATAAACCGAACCGCTAGGTTGAAATAAAATAATGTAATGTATAATCGGTCGAACGTTCACAGCGACATCCGTCGTATGGGAAAAATTTGAAAGCGAGGTTTGCGATGATCGAAAACGGAACACTGGTAGATATCGACACGGGAGGGCGTCGGGGCATCGGCACGATCCAGGGCAATATCGGAGCGAAGATTAAAGAACTCCGAGACAAGCGGGGATACTCCCTCGGAGCGCTGGCCCAAAAGGCGGGGATTTCCAAATCGACCCTATACGGGATCGAAGAGGGTAAGGCGAACCCGACGATCTCTTCGATCTGGGCGATCGCCAACGCCCTGGATATTCCGTTTGGGGAACTCACCAGCGAAAACGTCGATATCCAGCAAGGGACGAGTCAAGTCACGCTGGTCGACAAACGGCACGACACCGAAGTGTACAAAATGGTCATCTCCGATGAGGCTTCAGTGGTATCTGCACCGCATATGGTCAATACAATCGAGGATGTGGTTGTTGTAGAAGGAGAAGTTTTAATCGGAGAATTAGCTCGCCCCACTTACCTTCGTACAGGGGATCATTATCGGTTCAAAGCGGATGTACCACATATTTATAAAGCATTGAGTAGCGAAGTTGTATTGATCGTTACGATCAATTATCCAAAAAAGGAGAGCCGCTATTTCAATGAAGATATATTTTGGGACGACATTGATGATAGGAAAATTAAAGATTTGTTTCTTGAAATGCAAAACGGTCTTGAAATTGTCCGTGTTATTGTCCAAAATCAAACAGTAGAAATCAAGAGCAGTTATACTCCCCATCATAACCTAATTACTACAACTCCAGATATATTTTACCTGTGTTCAATTTTCAGAGGTACAGACGGATGTATTCTCAAACTCTTGCGATCCATTGATCCGGAGTTGCCGAAGAAAGTCGTATCACTTTATAACGGTGTTGCTTTGATTTCCAGGGTCTTAAAAACTGAAAAGTCGCTAAAAAGAGGCCATCCTGATATTGATATTTCAATATTAACTCCTTTCAAAGAGGAGATTGCCAAGCATCCTAAAAAAACGTCGTTTGAACGCAGAATTAGTGTCGGGTTATACGGAGTTTTTGAGTATTTTCATCCAGGATACGGTATACAGGCGATGCTTCTTGCATTTGCTATCAAAAAGTACTCACCAGATATAAATAAGCCGATCTTGGATATCGGTACAGGTCCCGGTCAACATTTGCGATTGATGAGTGATATTATCCCACAGGTACAATATGATGTTATAGAGCCAAGCACGCATGCAATTGATTTTCTGAAAGACATGTCGGAGATTCGAGAAATCAACAATTGCTTTTTGGGTGGCTTTAAAAGTGTAGAAGAGTATAAGACAATTATTTCGGTAGGTTCGAGCCATCATGTACCGCTCGATGAGTTTTTCTCCGTTTCGAGAGAGCTTTTGAGCGATGACGGCGTCTTCATCGTCTGCGACGAGTTTATCGGGGATTTCGCCCATCGAAACGAGAGGGACCGCAAACTGATCATCCACCACACTCAGTACATGTTGGAGGTGATGGTTCCCATCCAAGGAGAACTCTCCAGGGAGGAGAAGCTCCTCTACGATCGGATCCGTTCGGCGATTCCGTATGCACGCTATGCGGCGTTGATGGGGGACGTACACGAAGCCAAACGGACGGTGATTTCACTCTTCGATGCGATCAAAGATTCCCCTTCGATCAATGAATTGAGCGATCCGCTTATTTCGTATTACCTTTTCATCGTACTCGAGCTCGAAGCGCTCGTCGCGGGGCTTGATTATGAGGAAGAGTGCAAAACGAGTGTCGGAAATTTCGTCAAAGTGGCCGAAGACTACGGTTTCGAAGTTCTCAACCAAGCCTGTTTCCATCCGACGAGCGACGAATCGGGGACCTATATGGTGGTCCTCAAAAAAGGGGAGGTAACGCTCGGTTAACGGTGTTTGCCGATCCTATCGGGGGGAGGGATCGAAGTTCACAAAAGGGATGAAAATCGTGATGAGACTTTATCAAAAAGAATTCCAGAGCGCGTTTCAAGCCTCCGTCCCGGTGATGCTCGGATATCTGGTACTAGGCTTTTCGTTCGGATTGCTGGGTGTGAGCATGGGGCTGGCCTGGTACTGGCCGGTATTGATGTCGTTGCTTATCTATGCCGGGGCGCTGCAGTTTCTCGCACTCGGAATGATCGAAGCCAAGACCGGTTTTGGATCGCTTTTTATCGCTTCGCTTTTCGTCAACAGTCGGCAAGCGTTTTACGGCCTTTCGCTTCTGAACCGTTTCAGGAGGATGGGATCGCTCAAACCCTATATGATCTTTGCGCTTACTGATGAAACGTATGCATTGTTGACTACGTTGCGTCCGGAAGAGGGGATCAACCGTCGGTATTACGCGTTTTATCTTACACTTCTGGATCATCTTTATTGGGTGACGGGGACGCTTGCGGGGGCCCTTTTCGGTGCGGCGGTCCATTTCGATAGCCGGGGGATCGATTTTGCGTTGACAGCACTTTTTGTGGTTTTGGCGATCGAGCAGTACAAAACCTACCGTACCTGGATCCCTTTTGCCTTGGGGGCTTTCGCCAGCGTCGTAGCGATCGCGCTGCTACCGGAGCGGCAAGTGCTCCTGGGGGCGATCGTGATCGCATTGGCCGGGATGTTCACTTTCAGACCGTTGCTCGAAAAAGGAGATCGAGATGGATAACCCTTCGTATCTGTTGGGCGCCTTAGGGGTTCTGGCCACCGGCAACCTGATCACACGGGCGCTTCCGTTCGTCCTCTTTTCGAGGCGGCGACCGCCGGGCTGGGTGTTTTTCATCGAGCGCAATTTCTCACCGGTGATCATGACGATCCTGGTCCTCTACACCCTGCGCACGATCGATTTTTCCCACGCCCCCTATGGGGCGCGGGAGATCGCCGCGGTGGCGGTGACCGCGCTGCTGCATCTGTGGCGGGGGAATTATCTCCTTTCGATTTTCGGCGGGACGGCGTTTTACATGATCGTCCTCCGGTTCTTCTGAGCTCCACAGCGTTTTTTCAGCCGTTTTCGGCTATACTCGCGACTCCTATTTCCGTCCGTGGGGTAGGAAATACTCATGCAGTCATTCCTTGAGCAGGTTGTGCCCGTGGGCATTGAGGGCTGCAGAGGACCAAACCTGAGGTGATCGCCCGGCGATCCGAAACCCATTGTGACTATAGACAAGGAGCACCACAACATGGTAACGATGAAAGACCTTCTGGAGTGTGGAGTCCACTTCGGACACCAGACCCGCCGCTGGAACCCCAAAATGAAAAAATTCATCTTCGGGGAGCGGAAAAACATCTACATTATCGACCTCCAAAAGACGCTGCGCTACTTCAAGTACACCTACAACGTCGTCCGCGACGCCGCTGCGGAAGGGAAGACGATCCTTTTCGTGGGGACCAAGAAGCAGGCGCGCAGCGCGGTCAAAGAGCACGCCGAGCGGTGCGGGATGCCCTATGTGGCCACCCGCTGGCTCGGGGGGATGCTCACCAACTACCCCACGATCCGCAAATCGATCCGCAAACTCGAAGTGATCGAAGAGATGGAAGAGAGCGGTCAGATCAATCTGCTGACCAAAAAAGAGGCGCTGATGCTCCGCCGCAAAAAAGAGAAACTCCTCAACTACCTGGAGGGGTATCGCTACATGAAGGGGCTGCCCGACATGATCTTCGTCATCGATGCGGTCAAAGAGCACATCGCCGTCAAAGAGGCCCGACGGCTCAACATCCCCGTCATCGCGCCCCTGGATACCAACTGCGATCCCGATCTGATCGACTATCCGATCCCCGGGAACGACGACGCGATCCGCTCGATCAACCTGTTCTGCCGTGAGATCGCCGACGCGATCCTCGAGGGCAAAGCGATCTACGCCGAAGAGCACGGAGAAGAAAGCGAAGAGCAAGAAGCCGGCGCAAGTGAAGAGGAGATCAAAGAGATCGTCGAGGAGGCCAAAGCTGAGGCTGAGGCCGAAGCTGCTGAAGAAAAGACGGAGGCGTAACGATGGCGAATTTCGGACCCAAAGAGATCAAGAAACTGCGTGAGATGACCGACGCGGGGATGATGGACTGCAAACAGGCCCTCGCCGCGACCGACGGTGATATGGAAGCCGCCGTCGAGTGGCTGCGCAAAAAAGGGCTCGGCGCCGCGGCCAAAAAAGCCGACAAAGTGGCCGCCGAGGGAAGCATCACGATGAAAATCGGCGATCACAAAGGGGTGATGGTAGAGATCAACTCCCAGACCGACTTCGTCGCCAAGAACGAAAAATTCCAGACCTTCGCCAACAAAGTGGTGGAGCATGCCTTCGCCAACAACCTCGCCAGCGCCGAGGAGATCCTCGAGAGCGAGTTCGAAGGGGAAGGGTTCAAGGAATATCTGGCGCTCCAGATCGCCACGATCGGTGAAAACCTGGTCGTCCGCCGGGTCGCCACCATCGAAACCGACGAAAACGGCACCGTCAACGGCTACGTCCACGCCGGCGGAAAAGTCGGCGTCCTCGTCGCGGCCCGCTGCGACAAGCCCGAAATCTGCCCCGCGATCAAAGAGGCGCTCAAAAACATCGCCATGCACGCCGCGGCGATGCGCCCCAGCTATCTCAACGAAGCGGCGGTTCCCGCCGAAGTGATCGAAAAGGAAAAAGAGATCGCCAGAGAGCAGCTCCTCAAGGAGGGCAAGCCCGAAAACATCCTCGAAAAGATCCTCCCCGGTAAGATCAAGCGCTTTTTGCAGGACAATACCCTGGAGAATCAGAAGTTCGTCATGGACGACAAGATCACCGTGGGCGAATATCTGGCCAAAGTGGCCAAAGAGGCCGGCGGCAGCGCCGAACTGATCGACTACGTCCGCTTCGAACTGGGTGAAGGGATCGAAAAGGTGGAAGAGGATTTCGCCGCCGAAGTGGCCAAACAGATGGGGAAATAACCCCATTTGACCCCCCTATTCTTAAGTTCTTCTTAATTAATATCATTTTCCTTTCTTTTTTAGTATCATTGGGTAAATAAAAATTCCCATTTTTTGAGGAGTTTTCCCAATGGAGATCGATTTGGAATATTATGCAGATTTACGGAGAGAACTGCATCAGATTCCCGAAATCGGGTACGAAGAGTTCAAAACTTCCGAGCGGATCGTCCAGGAGCTGGAACGATTGGGAATCGAGTATTATCGCGGGCTGGCCGGAACCGGTATCGTAGCATGGATCCGAAAAGGCAAGGCCGAGCGTTCGATCGCGTTGCGAGCCGATATGGATGGGCTCCCGATCGAAGAACGCAGCGGCGTGGCATACGCTTCGCGCCATCCGGGGATGATGCATGCGTGTGGGCACGACGGCCATTGTACGATGCTTCTGGCGGCGGCGGAGATGATTAAACGGGAGGTGGAGTTCGACGGAACGGTCTATCTGATCTTCCAGCCTGCCGAAGAGGGGGGTGCCGGGGCCAAACGGATGATCGAAGACGGTTTGTTCGATCGTTTCGCGATCGACGAAATTTACGGGATGCACAATCGTCCTAGCGAAGAGCTTGGGAAATTTCTTGTCCGACAAGGTCCCGTGATGAGTGCGGTCGACCACTGGAAAATCGTCGTGGAGGGATGTGCTGGACACAGTTCACAACCCCATCGAACCGTCAATCCGATCGTAGCGGCTTCCCACATCGTCCTGGCGATCAAGGAGATCTCGTCCACCGCGATCGATCCGGTCGAGTCCCATGTGATCACCGTAGCCAAGATCGAAAGCGGCACCGCGTTCAATGTGGTTCCCGGATCGTGTCGGATCGAAGGTTCGGTTCGGAGTTTCAGCGGTGCGGTACAAAACCGGATCGAAGAGTCGATTCGAAGCCTCGCGGGGCGGATTGCCGAAGGCTTCGGCGCCGAAGCATTGGTCGATTATCAACGGATCTATCCGCCGACGGTCAATACCCGAAGTGACGTGGCGCTCGCCGCGGCGGCTGCCACGGTAGGAGAGGAAAACATCGATCGTGAATTTCCCTCCAGTATGGGGTCAGAAGATTTCAGTTTTTATCTTCAGCACGTTCCGGGTGCGTATGTTTGGATCGGTTCGCGTCCGGACGAGGGTCCCACACCCACCTTGCATTCGGATCGCTATGACTTCAACGACTCCGTGATCCCCATCGGAGCACGTTATTGGGCCAATCTGGTCAAAGAACGACTCGGGGAGGATCGGGATTGAAGAACGGGCGGCCAGACCTCTTCATTACGAGGCGACTCCGGTCGCTCCGCCCCGACGGGGGTCCGCTCCTGCGGCAAACCGTGAGGTGACGGCGTTGACCCCGCCGAAAAAGAGGCTCTTCTCGTCGAAGAGGGTGGTTTTGTAGCGGCGGTTGAGCCGTTTGGCCACTTCGGGATCGAAGCCGGGCTCGAGGAACACCTCCCCCTTTTCGAAATGGATCCGGGGGGCGGCGATCGCTTCGTCGATGGGTTGCTCCATCCCCAGATGGCGCAAAAGGGTCTGGACGATGGCGCTGCGGATCCGGTTGGATCCCGCGCTGCCGAGCACCAGATGGGGGCGTCTCCTCTGGAGGACGATCGTGGGGGCCATCATCGACGGGAGCCGCACCCCCGCCTCCCATTGGAAGAATCCGTGGGGGTTGAGATCCTCTTCGCCGAGCATGTTGTTCATCATGATTCCGCATCCGGGGACGACGATCCCGCTCCCCTCGCCATTGGTGGTGGTGGCCGCCGCGGCATTGCCCTCGGCGTCGTAGACGCTGATGTGGGTGGTGTTGCCCCAGAGGTTGAGGCGGCTGCGGTACCCCATCCGGTAGTGCTCCATCAACCGGGGGTCTTCGAGGATCCGTGCCAGGGACGGATCGTGGATCCTGGGGTCGACGTGGCTGGAGCGGAACTCCCCGGTGATCGCCAGGGCTTCGACGAAGCGGATCACCCCGTCGGGGTCGTGCAGGTCGATGGGTTTTTCGTCGAGCAGCCGGAGGGTGAAGGTGATGAGGATTCCCCCGGCGGAGGGGGGAGGATTGGTGACGCAGCGATAACCGCGGTAGTCGAATGTAAGCGGCGTGCGTCTGTGGACCCGATAGCTCGATAGATCTTCGTAGCGGAGCGATCCCCCCCGCTCCCGATAGAAGCGGTCGATGGCGCGGGCGATCTCTCCGGTATAGAAACACTCCGCCCCTTCCCGGGCGAAGCGCTCCAGGAACTCGGCGTAATCGGGGTTGAGATAAGGGGTTTCGGTGTCGATGAGCTTCCCCCCGGGGGCGAAAAGGGCGGCCGATTCGGGGGTGGAGCGCAGAATCGGCTCCAGCAGCCGGACGAAGCTCGCCTGCAGCGGTGAAAGGACGATTCCCTTCCGGGCATGACGGACCGCCGGTGCGACGATCCGCTCCATGGGCAACCGTCCCAGGTCGGAATGGATCGCTTCGATCCCCGCGACGAGGCCGGGGACCGCGGTGCTGGCCGCGCCGATGTGAAACTCCTGCACGGCGGTTCCGAAATCGACGTATATGGGAAAAAAATCGGGCGTTTCGGCCCGGTCGGGGGGGACATCGACGAAAAAATCGTAGAGTCGGCTCTCCCCTTCGCTGAAGGCGGTGAGGAATCCCCCACCCCCCAGGCTCGTGAGCATCGGTTCGCTCAGCGGCGCGACCAGAAGCGCCGCACAGAGGGCATCGAAGGCGTTGCCCCCCTCTTCGAGAATCTCCAGGGCGGCCCGGACGGTGCGGGGGTCCCCGGCGGCGACGATCCCTTTGGGCATGATACTCCTTTTTTTCGTCCTCTGTGGTGCGTATTGGGTTCTTATCTATTTTATCCCATTTTATGCACTCGGAAGCGCTTCAGATAGAAGATGCCTGGCGGCGCGGTGCATCTGCACCTTCACTTGCGACTTCTATTCGATCAGCTCTTCGCGGATCACCGCCTTGAAGTCTCCGGTCGTTTCGTAGATCCGCCGGAGTTTTCGGGCGATGGTTTCCCGGTCGATGAGGCGGTGGAGCGCCTCGGCCCGGCCTTTGCCCCCCACCGCGTCGAGGGCTCCGGTGCGATCGAGGATCTCCACCAGTTCGTGGGCCTTTTGACGTATGGGGACCACCCGGTCCCCCTCGATGAAATTCCCCCTGAGTCCGTGGCGTACGGCGTTCCATTTGTTCTGTTTGGCGATCTGGGCGTAGACCCTTCCGATCGGATATCGGGTGAAATGGTACAAAAACGCCTGATAGAGGAGGGCGATCAGCGCCAGCCGCTCCCGGTCGTAGAAGGCGTCGCAGACCCGCAGCTCCACCGTCCCGAATCCCTGATGGATCCGGACGTCCCACCAGACGTCTTTGGCGCTGTGGATAGTACCGGTGGCGTAGAGCTGGTTCATCAAGCCGCAATATTCGGGATAGGTGGAGAAATATTCGGGGATCCCGGCCCGGGGGAGCCGCTCGAAGATTTTGCTCCGGTACGACTGCAGTCCGGTGTCCTCCCCCAGGTGAAAGGGGGAGTTGGCCGAAAGGGCCAGGAAGAGCGGGAGGTGGCTGATCGTGGCGTCGTAGGCCCGGATCGCCGCCTCTTCGGTAGGCATCGCCACATGGATATGCAATCCGCTGATGAGGAAGTTGCGCAGGACGATCTGGAGCTCTTCGGCGAAGGCGTCGTAACGGGGATCCTCGAACCGCTCGTTGTCCTCTTTGCACTCGAAGGGATGGGTCGCCAGCGCCGCCAGCGCGATCCCTTCGTTCTGGCCGATGGCGCGGAGTTCGTGGAGGGTCTCCATGACGAAATCGGCCGCTTTTTGCGCATTGTCGAAGACGGGGGTGACGATCTCCACCATCGACTTGAGGAGTTCTTTATGGACGTGGGGACGGAGCCGATCGGGGAGCCGTTCGAAGATGTAGGGGGAGCGGTTGGCCGGCTTCATCGTCTCACGGTCGATGAGGCGTACTTCCAGCTCAATCCCAAGGGTCCATGGAGCGTCGGGGTGAAAAATCGAAGGGTCGCAACCGGTTTCCATTTCCGATCCTTGGGTGCTTTTTCCCATTATCCCAAAGAATGGGTTAAGTGTAATTGAGAATTGAGGATGGAGGATGAAGCGTTCCGTGCCCGGGGCACGGAGGGACTTAGCAGCTGAAGGTGCTCTTGACCTCGTAGGGGGTGGGGCGTCCCTCGACGGGGATCACCTGGGTTTCGAACTTGTAGTCGATGTAGGTTTTGATGAAGTCTTCGTTGAAGACCGGAGCGAGGAAGCCGTGATCGCCTTCCAATGCTTGGAGCGCGTCCCGGAGGGTATCGGGGAGTTCGGGGATCTTGCGCTCTTTGAGGTCTTCGCGGGTGAGCTCGAAGAGGTCTTCGTTGGTGGGCCCGACGATCTCGTATCCCCCCGCTTTGATCCCGTCGATTCCGGCCATCATGAGTGCCGCGAAGCACAGATAGGGGTTGGAGCTGCTGTCGGGGAAGCGGGTTTCGATCCGGGTCGCTTTCTCGCCGGCTCCGTAGGGGATGCGACAGGCGGCAGAGCGGTTCTGGCTCGAGTAGGTGAGGATCCGGGGAGCCTCGAAACCGGGCAGAAGGCGCTTGTAGCTGTTGGTGGTGGGGTTGGTGAACGCGGCGACGGCGGCGGAGTGTTTGAAGATTCCGCTGAGGTAATCCAGGGCGGTTTTGCTCAGGTTGGCGTAGCCGCTGGCGTCGAAGAAGAGGTTTTTGCCGTCTTTCCAGATCGACTGGTGGACGTGCATGCCGTTTCCGTTGTCGTTGTAGAGGGGCTTGGGCATGAAGGTCGCAGTTTTACCGTTGAGGTGAGCGACCATCTTGACGACGTACTTGTATTTCTGGACGTTGTCGGCCGCTTCGACGAGGTTGCCGAATTTGACGCCGATCTCGGCCTGTGCCTGGGCCACTTCGTGGTGGTGCAGGACCACTTCGAGTCCGATCTCCTGCATGATCTGGACCATCTCGGCCCGGAGATCGACGGTGGAGTCGGTGGGCATGACGGGGAAGTATCCACCTTTGGTGCGGGGGCGGTGACCGGTGTTGATCACATCCTCGTACTGGGCGTCGTCTGCCCACTCACCCTCGTCGCTGTCGACCCGATAGTACGATTCGTTGATCGTGTCTTTGATCACCACGTTGTCGAAAATGAAGAATTCGTTTTCGGGTCCGAAATAGGCCACATCGCCCACGCCGCTCTCTTCCAGGTACTTGAGTGCCTTTTTGGCAATGGAGCGGGGACATTTGGCGTAGAGGTCGCCGTTGTAGATGTCGTAGACGTCACAGAAGACGACGATCGTGGGATCGGCGGTGAACGGATCCAGGAAGGCGGTGGGGACGTCGGGCTTGAGGATCATGTCCGACTGGTTGATGGGCTGCCACGCCTCGATGGAGCTTCCGTCGAAGGGGACGCCGTTTTCGAGCGTTTCGGGGGTGACGGCGCTCAGGCAGTAGGTGATGTGGTGCCAGGCTCCCTTGATGTCGGTGAAGCGGAAGTCGACGAACTCGACTTCGTTCTCTTTACAGAAAGAGAAGAACTCTTCGATGTTGTTGACAAATTTGCCCATGGATTATCCTCCTGAAAAATTGAAGTGCACCCATTATACATCCAAAGCCCTTGAGCTTTTCCAAACGGGGTGCTTAAATTTTGTGCATTCTCCGCTCTCTGTTGCGAAACGACGCGGCGCGGGTGTATCCCGCCTCCCGGGCGAGGGTGCAGAGCTCGTCCCGCCTGTAGCCCACCTGCTCGGGTTTGTGGGCGTCGGAGGCGAAGGTGATCGCGATCCCCCGGTCGTGGGCCATCCGGAGCAGATCCAAAGAGGGGTAGGGTTCGCCCACCGGTTTGCGCCATCCCGCGGCGTTGAGCTCCAGGACCATGTCGACCGCGGCGATGGCGTCCAGAGCCCCTTCGGCGAGGGTGCGGACGTCGGTGCGGGGGCGGTAGTTGAAGACCTTGATCAGATCCAGGTGCCCCACGATGTCGAAGAGTTTTGAACGGGCCATCGCAGCCACCGCATCGAAATAGCGCCGCCAGATCTCGTCCAGGTCGGCCCCTTCGTAGCGTCCGATGAATTCGGGGTTGTCGAAGCCCCAACCGTCGAGGAAGTGGACCGAACCGATGAGGTAGTCGACGGAGGCGTGCAGCACCCGCTCGTCCATATGTCCCGGCAGGTAGTCCACCTCGTAGCCCAGCAGGATCTCGATCCGCCCTTTGTACCGCTCGGCCAGATCCCGGACCGTCCGTTCGTACTCCTCCATCTGGGCGAATCCCATCCGGTATTCGGGGTCGAAATCCATCGGGGCGTGGTCGGCGAAGCCGAAAATGTCGACCCCCTGCGAGAGCGCCGTCTCCACGTAGGCTTCGGGGCTCCCTTCGGCGTGGTTGCACAAAGGGGTGTGGTTGTGCAGGTCGATCACCATCGCGATCCTTTGATGTGGGCGTTTAACCCGAAAATTGCATTAGCCAGCACGCCATCCGCATCGATCATCGGCGGCATGGGCGACACATCCAAAGCCTCGACGCACTCTATGAGTGCGCCTACGTTTTGGCTGTGCACCCTTACGCACCGAGCATCGACGCATCTGACGCACTTTCTACTGCAAAATTTGGGCTTGACGAATCATAGCGAAAGAGGATTTTGGATTTTGGATTTTGGATTTTGGATTTTGTCGGCTTGACAAAAATTATTACTCAGTTAAAATTCCCCATTCCTCATTCCTCATTCCTCATTCCTCATTCCTCATTCCTCATTCCTCATTCCTCATTCCTCATTCCTCATTCCTCATTCCTCATTCCTCATTCCACATTCCGCGTCGATCTCGCGGATCGGCCGAAGGGCGGGGATTTTTCCATCTTCTAGGAGTTTGAGAAAGATTGTCACCCCTTTGGGTTCGTTTTTGTTTCCGTGGACCAGGATGATGGAGCCTTCTTTTGGCATTTGCCCTTTGGCGAGCCAGGCGTCGGTGCCGATGGGGATGAGGCCGAGGCGGGTGACGGTATTGACCGCTTTTTCGTCGGAGACCAGGCCGGGGAAGCGGAAAAAGACCGAAGGGACGATCCCCCGCTGCAGCAGGGTTTTTTCCAGCTCCAGGATATCGGCGGTGAGGTTCTCTTCGGGGGAGAGGACGAAGTTTTCCTTCAGCGGCTTGCCGGGGTGGTAGTGGTGCCAGGCGGTATGGTTGCCCCAGGTGATAGCCAGGGAGCCGTCGAGATCCCACTGCCGGAGCGTTTCGAACGCGGCGGGATGGTTGTCGATCCACCGTTTGGTGATGAAGAGGGTGACAGGGACCGGATGGGAAAGACGGCGGATGAGCGCTTCGTAGAGGCGTTTCTCGAAACCCTTTTTGGAAGAGGGGCAAAGGTCGGTTGTCAGGTAAAGTTCGTGTTTCCCGCGGGTGATCCCGTCGTTTTGGAGCGGGTAAGGGGGCGATCCGGCCTGGCGCAGGAGACGAAGGTAGCGGGAGTGGGGATTGCAGGCTCCGGCCCCGTTGGGGGAGCCCAAGATCGTCGTGCGGAGCCGACGTGTATCCACCGCGAGGGCACGGGGTCCCTGTGCCGTCTCGAAAGTGCGTAGCAGTGCCCACTCCTCGCCTCCGTCGTGGATGCAGCGGATCACAGGGAGAGGACGGTAGTGGCCGATCGTCCCTGCCGGGAGAACTCCCCACCCTATCAGCACGATCCACAGAGTCTTCCGCACCCGTTCCCCTTTTTTCGGTATTGTAGTAAAATACGGAACTTCATGAAAACATCCGATATCCTATCCGAAAAGGACCCGATGAACCGCGTCGAACTCCTTGCCCCCGCCGGCAATCTCGAGAAACTCAAAATCGCGATCAACTACGGCGCCGACGCCGTCTACGGCGGCACCAGTACCTTCAGCCTGCGGATCCGCAGCGGCAAGGAGTTCGACATGGACTCCTTCAAAGCCGGGATCGACTATGCCCACGAGCGGGGAAAAAAGGTCTACGTCACCATCAACGGCTTCCCCTTCAACTCCCAGCTCAAACTCTACGAAAACCATATCGCCCAGATGCGGGAGCTCTCTCCCGACGCCTTCATCGTCTCCAGCCCCGGGGTGATCCGGATGGCACGCAGGATCGCCCCCGAGATCCCCATCCACCTCTCGACCCAGGCCAACGTGATGAACGCCATGGATGCGGCGGTTTATTACGACATGGGGGTGCGACGGATCATCGCGGCCAGAGAAATCAGCCTCAAAGACTGCGAAGCGATCAAAAAGGAACTCCCCGACCTGGAGCTGGAGATCTTCGTCCACGGCTCCATGTGCTTCGCCTACAGTGGCCGCTGCCTCATCAGCGCCCTGCAGACGGGGCGAGTCCCCAACCGGGGCAGCTGCGCCAACGACTGCCGTTTCCCGTACGAAATCTACGCCCACAACCCCGAAACCGGCACCACCTTCAAGCTCGAGGAGGAGACCGAGATCGGCACCTACATCATGAACGCCAAGGACATGAACCTGGCCAGCCATATCGACGAGATCCTCTCCAGCGGGGTCATCGATTCGCTGAAGATCGAGGGGCGGACCAAATCTCCCTATTACGTGGCGGTGGTCACCCGGGCCTACCGGCAGGCGATCGACGACTATTATGGAGGGGTCTTCGAGGCGGAACGGTATCAGAAGGAGCTGCACACCACCCAGAACCGTGGATTTACCGACGCCTATCTCATCAGCCGCCCTTTCGAACGGCACGATACCCAGTCGCACGGGTTCACGATCCGGGAGGGGACCCATCAGGTGGCCGCCCTCGTCACAGAAGACGGGACCACCTGGCGCTGCAAGGACAAAACCTGCGTCGGCGACCGTCTGGAGATCGTCCTCCCGGTGGGGGCACGGATCGAAGAGGTCGACAACGAATACGGCACCGTGGAGCTTGGTGAGGAAGGCAAATGGTGGCTGACGGTCAAAAAGATCGTCTCCAGAAGCGGGAAGGAGTTCGAGTGTATCCACAGCGGGGATCTTAATGATATAATTCTCCCCACTCGATTCCCCGGCTATACGATCCTGCGGCGGGACATCCGGGAGGCGCGGGCCAAAAAGGGGCTCGACCCCGAACCCCAGGCAATCCAGCGGCGGGAAATACCAGACAAAGGCAACGGATGAAATTCGTCTCCATCATCATCGGAAGCAAAAGCGACTACGACGTGATGAAAGAGTGTGCCGAAACCCTCAAAAAATTCGGCGTCCCCTACGAGCTGATCATCTCTTCGGCCCATCGAAGTCCCGAGCGGACCAAAAACTACATCGCCGAAGCGGAGGCGAAAGGGGCCCAGTGCTTCATCGCCGCGGCGGGGATGGCGGCCCATCTCGCCGGTGCCGTGGCTGCTTCGACCACCAAGCCGGTGATCGGGGTCCCCATGGCCAGCGGGGAGCTGCGGGGAGAAGACGCGCTGCTCAGTACCGTGATGATGCCCGCCGGGATGCCCGTGGGGACCGTCGCCATCGGCAAGGCCGGAGCCGTCAACGCCGCTTACATGGCGATCCAGATCCTGGCGCTGAGTGACGACGAACTGCGGGTCAAACTCCAGGAAGACCGGGTGAGCAAGGCGAAGAAAGTGGAATTGGACAGCAAGGAGATCGAGGTCATTTTGTGACCTCGATCTCCTTGAATGAGGAATGAGGAATTAGGAGTGAGGAATTTCGGTTTGCTTTTCTAACGAAAAGCTTTTGTTCAAAAAGGGGTTTGAGCAGAGCTCAAACAAACAAAAATTCCTGATTCCTGATTCCTGATTTCCAACTCCTGAATTTATCCGACTGAAAGGAGGATGCCGTGGACGAGAAGAAGAAACAGACCAAAACGGTGGTGCTCTTCACCTCTCCGGGCTGCGTCTGGTGTACCCGGGCCAAGAACCATTTCCGTCAGCACAAGATCCGCTTCAAGGAGATCGACATCTCCAAAGACCGCAAAGCGGCCAAGGACTGTGAACGCCACGGATGCCGCGGAGTGCCGGTGGTACTGATCGGCAGCCGGTGGATCTGTGGTTTCGACCAGACGACGATCGACAAACTTTTGGGAATTGCATAAATGAACGACACCGCCATCACCTTCTCCGACCTCCTACTCAAACTCCAGCAGTACTGGGCGGCCCAGGGCTGCACCATCGTCCAGCCTTACGACCTGCCCGCCGGGGCGGGGACTTTCCACCCCGCGACGCTGCTCCGTTCGCTGGACTCCACCCCCTGGGCGACCGCCTACGTGGCGCCAAGCCGCCGCCCTACCGACGGGCGCTACGGGGAGAACCCCAACCGCCTGGGGGCCTATTATCAGTTCCAGGTGCTGATCAAACCCTCTCCCGACAACATCCAGGATCTCTACCTCAAGTCCCTGGAGTACCTGGGGCTCGATCTCAAAGAGCACGACATCCGCTTCGTCGAAGACAACTGGGAGTCGCCGACTCTCGGGGCCTGGGGGCTGGGCTGGGAGGTCTGGCTCGACGGGATGGAGGTGACCCAGTTCACCTACTTCCAGCAAGTCGGCGGACTCCCCTGCGATCCGGTGGCGGTGGAGATCACCTACGGGACCGAGCGACTGGCGATGTATCTGCAAGGCGTCGAGTCGGTCTTCGACATCGTCTGGAACCGCAACGGCGATCAGGTGGTTACCTACGCCGACGTCCACAAGGAGAGCGAATACGAGTTCTCCAAATACCATTTCGAAGTGGCCGATACCGAGATGCTCTTTCGCCACTTCGACGACGCCAGCAACGAGTGCCGCCGCTGTCTGGATGCGGGGCTCCCCCTGCCGGCGTATGACCAGTGCATGATCGCTTCGCATACTTTCAACGTCTTGGATGCCCGCAAGGCGATCAGCCAGGCCCAGCGGCAAAATTACATCCTCAAGATCCGGGATCTGGCCAAAGGGTGCGCCGAGCTCTACAAGGCCCAGGAGGCGGAGCGGCTTGAAAGAGTCGCTGGTCGATAGTCGATAGTCGCTAGTGATTATTTTGTTTGCGATCTCTAAACTGCCTTTTGATCGTTGCTATGTAGGATATGTTAGGAAACCAATTCGGGTTGGAATAGCTTGTATGCTATCGACTAGCGACTAGAGACTATTGGCTAAGGAAAAAAATGAAACTCCAAGCGATCATCGACCACCTGAACGAACTGAGCCCCTTCGAACTGCAGGAGAGCTGGGACAACAGTGGTCTGATCGTGGGGCATCCCGAGCGGGAGGTGGAGCGGATTGTCGTTTCGCTGGATCTCGATGCCGGGATGATCGAGGAGGCAGAGGAGGGGACCCTCTTCGTGGTCCATCACCCGCTCATTTTCGGCAAGCTTGCCGAACTCGATTTCCGCCGCTACCCCGCCAATCTGATCGAGCGGCTGATCCGTAAAGGCCAGGCCTTGGTCGCCATGCACACCAACTTCGACCAGACCCATCTCAACCGTTACGTCTTCACCCGGGTTCTGGGGCTGGAGCCGGAACGGGAGGAGCCCTATCTGTGCGAAGCCTCGGTCGATTGGAGTCTGGAGGAGCTGCTGGAGCGGGTGCGCGAAGCCTTCGGCCTGAAGGTTCTGCGGACGGTGGCGCCCAGAAAGCGGATCGGCTCGGTGGCGCTGTGTACCGGAGCCGGGGCGTCGATGATCGACCGGGTGGAGGCGGAGTGCTTCCTCACCGGCGATATCAAATACCACGACGCGATGAAAGCGATGAGCCAGGGGTTGATGATGGTCGATATCGGCCACTTCGAGAGCGAGCGGTTCTTCGCCGAGCTGCTGGCGGAGCAATTGAAAACTTTGCCCGTTTCGGTTATAATCACGCCATCGAAAAACCCGTTTACGCTCCTGTAGGCGGACGGGTCCGCGCCCCCACCGACGGCGTTTCGCGCAAACCCCCAGTCCAAAAGGATTTCCATTGAACAAACATCTTGACGAGTTGATCCGCCTCTCCTCCATCGATCGGGAACTCGACACCTTCACCCCGCAGATCGAAGCGGAGGAAAAAAAGGTCGCCAAAGAGCGGAAAAAAGTCGAAGCGGCCCGGGAAGAGATCGAAGAGCTCAAGAAACAGATCGAAGAAAACCGGGACAAGATCGCCACCTACGAAGAGCAGATCACGGCGCTGAGCCAGCAGCTGCAGGACATCCAGCGCAAAGGGGCCGAGATTTCCACCGAGAAGGAGATGAAAGCGCTCCAGATCGAAGAGGAGATCGCCAAGGAGAAGCTCACCTTCGCCAACGAAGAGATCGAGCGTCTGAGCAAAGTGATCGAGACCAAAGAGGCCCTCCTGGCCGAGAAAGAAGAGGCGCTCAAAACCCTCGAGGAGGCGCTGGCAAAGGTAGAAGAGGAGGCCAAAGGGGTCTTGGCGGGGATCGAGAAGGAAAAAGAGGATCTCTACCGTCGCCGGGACGCAATCATCCGGGAGATGGACCAGAAGGTCCTCTCTTTCTACGAGAAGATCCGCAAATGGGCCGGCAACACCGCCGTGGTCCCCGTGCGCAAGCAGGCCTGCTACGGCTGCTACCTCAAGATCAGCGACAAAACCTACTCCGATGTGATCCGGGCCGAAGAGATCGTCGCCTGCCCCCACTGCGGGCGGATCCTCTACATGGAAGAGACGGAGACGGCCCAAGAGGCCTGATACGGCCTTGTTCACCTGTTGCTACACCCTCGCCGGAGGCGCCCTTTGGCTGGCGTCGCTCCCTTTTGTCCTCCTGTTTTCGTTCAAGGAAAAATACCGCCGTTCCCTCCCCGCCCGCTTTTTTCTCTGGCGCAATCCGCCGCTGCAAGGGGAGGGGATCTGGTTTCATGTCTGCAGTTTCGGCGAGGCCCGGGCCCTGGCTCCTCTGATCGAGCGTTTCGCTCCCGGTCAGCGGCGTCTGAGCGCCACGACCCGGACCGGTTTCGAGGTCATCCGGGAGCTGGCCCCCTCTCAGAGCCGGTATCTGCCATTCGATCCGCTGCTGTGGTTCTGGGCCAGGCCCCAGAAGGCACTGGTGGTGATGGAGGCGGAGCTGTGGTATCTGCTTTTTGCGCTGGCCAAAAGGCGGGGGGCGGCGACCTTCCTCATCAATGCACGTATCAGCGATCGTTCCTGGCCCCGCTATCGCCGGTTTGCGTGGTTCTACCGGAGACTTTTCGCCCACGTCGACCGGGTTTTCGCCCAGAGCGAAACGGACCGTGAGCGGCTGGAGGCGCTGGGGGCCCGTCATGTGACGGTGACGGGCAACCTCAAGCTGGGGCAGATCCCCCGGCCCACGCGGAAGCTCCAAAAGCCCGAAGGGTTCCTCGTTTGCGCCGCCAGTACCCACGAAGGGGAAGAAGGGGCGATCCTGGAGGGGTTCCGGGAGCTCAAGCGGCTCCGGCCCGAGGCGAAAATGGTTCTCGTCCCCCGCCATCCCGAGCGTTTCGAGAAGGTATGGCGGACGGTACGCTCCTTCGCCGCACTGCAAGGGTGGAGTGTCGGCCGTTTCAGCGAAAGCGGGGATCTGGAGGCCGAGTTGACCCTGATGGATGCGTTGGGGGAGCTGGTCAACTGCTACGCGGTGAGCGATCTGGTGGTCCTGGGGGGAGCCTTCGAGCCCATCGGCGGTCACAACGCCGCCGAGGCGGCGCAGTTCGGGATCCCCATCGTTACCGGGCCCCACCATTTCAACCAAAAAGATCTTTTTGCCGGGATCGAGGGGATCACCGTCGTGGAAAAGGAACGCCTCGCCGAGACGATACGCTATCCCAAGCTTCTGCCCCCCACTCGGCTGAAACTTTCGGAGAACCCGCTGGAGATCATCGAAAAGGAGATCCACAATGTTCTATGAGAAAGAGGGGGAACGGGTATTGCTCAGGATCAAAGCCCAGCCCGGGGCCAGTCGGAGCGAATTTGCCGGAATCTATGGCGAAGAGGCCCTCAAGGTCCGTATCGCCGCCGCGGCAGTGGAAGGAGCGGCCAACAAAGAGCTGGTCAAATTCCTCTCCAAAGCCTTCAAAGTCCCCAAAAGCGAAATCCGCTTCAAAAGTGGAGAGACGGCGAAGATCAAAGTGGTGGAGTTCCCGTATACGGAGAAATTCTCTGAATTTATTCAGAAACTAGAAACGAGTAACTAGTAACTAGAAATTGTGGTGCGTTGCTTTGCAACGCGGACTTACTTAACACGTAGCACGCAACACGTAACACATTTCTTGCGACTTGCGACGTGAGGCCCATAGGGCCGTGCTTGCGACTTTTTCGGGCGAAGCCCTCAAAGGATATTCATGGAAAAAGCCTACAAACTTCTGGCCGAGCAGGAGGGGATCTCCAACAAGAAGGCCAAGGAGCTTATCGACCGGGGAGTGGTCTACGTGGGGGACAAAAAAGTCCGCATCGCCCGCGGAGAGATGAAAGAGGGGACCCGTTTCCGGATCGAATACCCCGAAGCGGTGGAGATCCTCTACGAAGACGATCGGCTGGTGGCGGTCAACAAACCCGCTTTCGTCGAAAGCTCCGAAATCGAAGCGCGGATCGAGGGAGCCCGGCTGCTCCATCGGCTGGACCGGGAGACGAGCGGGGTGCTCTTGCTGGCCCGGGACGAAGCCTTCGCGCACAAAGCGATCGAGGCGTTTCGCCGCCGCGAGGTGCGCAAAGAGTACGTCGCTTGGGTCGAAGGGGTGGTGGCGGAACCGTTGACGATCGATTTGCCGATTCATACGGTCAAAAAAGGCAAAGCCCTCTCCCGGATCGATACACGACGGGGGAAATCGGCCCTGACGCGGGTGTGGCCCGATCTCATCCAGGGGAAAAAATCCAAGGTCCGCATCGAGATCGAGACCGGGCGGACCCACCAGATTCGTCTCCACCTGGCCCACGCGGGCCATCCGGTGGTGGGGGATGCGCAGTACGGAAGTCCCACCAACGCCAAACGGATCCTCCTGCACGCCAAGGCGATCACCCTGCTGGGGCAGCGCTACGAAGCGCCGGAACCGAAAGACATCATGCGCTATAAATAGCGAATTGAGGGTGGAGAATTGAGAATGGAGAATGGGTGCTGACGGATATGTATTGCCCTTTTTCTCAACGCTCAACGCTCAACGCTTAGCGCGCTGTTTCAAAATTGGATAGAATTTCCAAAATTTCCCTCTACGAAAGGGTATTTCGATGTTCGATACGCTGACCGAGAGTTTCCGAAGCGCGATCGGAAAGATCCGTTTCCACGACGACGAAAAGGCGCTCAAAAAGGCGCTGGGGGAGCTGAAAAAATCGCTCCTCAAAGCCGACGTCCACCACAAGGTGGTCAAGGAGCTCCTCACCGCGGTGGAGAAGGATACCAAGGCCGCCGGGATCGGTCGAGACGCTTTTTTGCGGGCGCTGCAGAACGAACTGGTGCGGATCCTGACGGCTCCCGGAAAGCAGGGCTTCGTCTTCGCCTCCCGCCCCCCGACGGTGGTGCTGATGACCGGTCTGCAGGGGTCGGGGAAGACCACCACCACCGGCAAACTGGCCACCATGCTCAAAGAGCAGAAAAAGAAGAAGGTCCTCATCGCGGCGGCGGACCTGCAGCGTCTGGCGGCGGTGGAGCAGCTGCGTCAGATCGCCGAGCAGATCGGGGTCGACCTGGTGGCCGACGAGAACGCCACTCCCGACGAGATCGTCAAACGGGCGCTCAAGAAGGCGGAAGATGAACTCTACGACGTGCTTCTCATCGATACCGCCGGTCGGCTGGCGATCGACGAGGAGCTGATGGCGGAGCTGGAGCGGATCCGGGATCTTGCCGAGCCCGACGAGATCTTCTACGTCGCCGACGCCATGACCGGGATGGACGCGGTCCGCACCGCCAATACCTTCAAAGAGAAGGTGGGGATCACCGGGGTGATCCTGAGCAAGTTCGACGCCGACAGTAAAGGGGGTGTGGCGCTGGGGATCGCCCATCAGGTGGGGGTGCCGCTCCGCTTCATCGGTAGCGGGGAGAAGATGCCCGACCTGGAGCCCTTCATCCCCGAGCGGATCACCTCCCGGCTCATGGGGGCCGGGGATATCGAGGGGCTGGCCGAGAAGACCGCGGCGGTGATCGACGAAAAGACCGCCAAGGAGATGACCCGCAAGATCAAGAAAGGGCAGTTCAATTTCAACGACTTCCTCGAGCAGATGGAGCAGATGAAAAAACTCGGATCGATGAAATCGATCCTAGGGATGCTGCCGGGGATGGGCAACCTCGCCAAACAATTGGGGGATCTGGACCTGGAGAATTCCGAAGAGGTCAAACAGATCAAAGCGATGATCAACTCCATGACCCCCAAGGAGCGGGAAAACCCCGATCTGCTCAACAACAGCCGCAAACGCCGCATCGCCGCCGGGGCGGGGCTGAGTCAGATGCAGGTCAACCGGATCATCAAGCAGTTCAAAAACGCGGCCAAAATGGCCAAGCGCCTCTCGGGCAAAGGGGGGATGAAACAGATGCAGGAGATCATGAAGCAGATGCAAGGGGGCGGCGGAGTCCCTCCGATGCTCCGCTGAGCCGTTCTGATCGCTGCTTCATTTGGGTTAAAAGATTGAGGGAGTTGCTTGGAACGGTGATATAAGCACAGGTGCGCTATAATCTCCCCCGAAAACTCCTCTAGCAAAGGGTACGAATGGAAGGCGTATTTACCTTGTTCGGTTCGCTTCTCGGTGAGGGGGCGACGCTGGTCGCGGCTCACTCGATCCTGACGGCGCTGATCGTCATCTGGCTGGCGTTCAAAGCCACGTCCAATCTCAAAGCGGTCCCCACCGGATATCAGAACGTGATGGAAGCCTATCTCGGCGGCGTGATCGCGATGGGCAAGGACGTCATCGGCGAGAAACTCGCCCGCAAGTATCTCCCTCTGGTCGCCACGCTGGGATTGTTCATCTTCGTCGCCAACGTACTGGGGATCATCCCCGGCTTCGAATCCCCCACCAACAACATCAACGTCACCCTTCCGCTGGCGCTGGTGGTGTTCGTCTACTACAACTACGAAGGGATCAAAAAGCAGGGGGTCGTCCACTATTTCGCCCACTTCGCCGGACCCGTCAAACTGCTGGCTCCCCTGATGTTCCCCATCGAGATCGTATCCCACATTTCCCGGATTATCTCCCTTTCGTTCCGGCTTTTCGGAAACATCAAAGGGGACGATCTGTTCCTGTGGGTTCTGCTGATGCTGGTCCCCTGGATCATGCCGCTTCCCGGATTCCTGCTGCTGACCTTCTCGGCGTTGCTGCAGACCTTCGTCTTCATGATTCTGACCTACGTCTATCTGGCCGGAGCCGTGGCGCTGGAAGAGGAGCATCCCGAAACCGCCCCCGAACCGGTCGTCGATACGATGGGGGCGGTCTGATCCCCGATCCATGCGCCTTCCTCCCCGCTATCTCGCCGCATTGATCAACCTCCTCCTCGGCGTCGCCTGGGCGACGGTCGCCCTCGGCGCCCTGGGGGGCTTTTTCGCCTACCGTCCCCTGGGATTCGTCGCCGGACTCGTCCACGCCTTGGTCTGGGCAGTTCCCGGACTCTTCCTGGTCGTGATACTCGAAGCGGTATTCGTGAGTTTCCGGCGCTACGACGAACTGCGCCGCCAAAGCCGCATCCTCGAAGAGATCCGACGCGAACTGAGCGGACGCCGGGGAGTATGATCCGCTACGCCATCACCGATCCCGCCATTTTCTCTCTCGAAAACGCTACGACCGATCTGCGCAGGATCCGCTCCAAAGGGGCGGTGTGGATCTGCTATCGGGACAAGGGCAATCCCCGCTATGACGAAGACGCGTGCCGTTTCGTGGAAGCGGCCCGGGCGGCGGGTTTCGGGCGGATCGTTTTGCACGGCTGGATCGATCTGGCCAGGCGGCTGGGGGTCTGGGGAATCCATCTCCCCTCGGATGCGTTCGAGCGGATCGGAGAGGCCCGGGAAGCCGATCTTGCGGTGATCGTGAGTACCCACGATCTGGACGAAGCCCGCCGGGCCCGGGATCTGGGGGCCCACTACGCCACGCTGAGCCCCCTTTTCGCCTCTCCGGGGAAAGGGGAACCCCTCGGGGTGGAACGTTTCGCCCGGATCGCCCGGGAGCTGGAGGGCTTTCCTCTCATTGCCCTGGGGGGTATCGTCGACGACGAAGCGGTCGCCCGAGCGATGGATGCCGGAGCGGCCGGATTCGCCTCGATTCGCTATTTCGCCTGATCGTTTCCGAAAAATCCCACCGTTTCGAGCTGTGGGGCGGGCTTGGCGACGTAGAACCCCTGGGCGTAATCAAAGCCCATCTGACAGACTTTTTCGAAGACCGATTCGGAGTGGACGAATTCGGCCACGGTGCGGATATTCTCTCCTTTCGCGTATTCGAGGATCGATCGGACCAGCAATTCGGCCTGTGGATCACGGTCGATGCGTTGGATGAGGCTACCGTCGACTTTGATCATATCGAGGTCGAGGCGGAGCAGAGATTCGAAGTTGGAATAACCGCTTCCGAAATCATCGATGGCGATTTGGCAGTCGAATTGGCTCTTGAGAATGGCGATCGCATCGCTGATGGCTTCGTAATCTCGGATCTCTTCGGTTTCGAGCAGTTCGAAGGTGATGCGTGACGTCACATCCCGATAACGGTGCAAAAGTTCCACGATGTGATCGAAATCTTCATCATTGAGGAGATCTTCGGCATAAATGTTGACATTGTATTGATTGCGATCTTTTTGGGCGCTTTCCAGTGTTCGGCGAAGGATCGTGAGGGTGATTGCACCGCTGAGCTTGGCTTCGTTGGCGATTTGGATGAATTGCGCCGGGAAAAACAGTTCCCCGTCGGGAGTTTCGATACGGGCGAGTGCTTCGAATTTCTCAACCGAAGCGGTATGCAATGCATAAATCGGCTGGAAATACGGCAAGAGATTCCCTTCTGTGATAGCACGATTGACAATTTTGAGGATGTGGATATTGTTGGCGATTTCGTTGCGGTTGTCGATGGCAGGGGTGTAGAGGGCAAAATGTTTTCTCTTGGAGGTTTTGGCGTGTTTGAGAGCGATGTCTGCCGTTTCGAGCAGGCGTTCTTTTTCGGTGCTGGCGCCGATGGTGACACTCAGATCGATGAGTAGATCCTCCACGTTGATCGTAACCGAATCGAGCGATTCGTATACGGAAATGACGAGATCTTCGGTCCGTACCGAGGAGGAGAGTAGTTTGCGATCGATCAGAATCGCGAATTCGTCACCTCCCATTCGGAAAAGCTGTTTTTCTCCGCCTAAGCCCTCGAGATCTTGAAGGTACCGGGCGAAAGAACGCAAGACTTCATCTCCGATGGCGGATCCGTAAAATTCGTTGATGTGTTTGAAGCGATCGATGTTGCAAAGGATCAGTAAGGGAGAGCGAATGTGCCTGAACCGTTCGTCGAAAGCCAAGCGATTTTCCAGTCCAGTCAGCGGATCGATACGGATCGTCCGTTCAAGCTTTTTTTGATATGTGTGTAATTCTCGGTTTTCTCGATAGGTGCGGATGACGAGTATGATGACGATGATTAGCGCAATGAGGTACAAGACCAGCAATATCTGTGTCGTACCGGTGACGGTATGGAGCGCTTGTTTGCTCTCTTTTTGGAAAGACGTGGTGATTCGGACGATGGCCTGCTCGATCGTCGGGTGGGTGAGCGTATGGAGCATTTGCAGATATTCGGGATAACTTTTGGCAAAAAGCTGCAAATGTTCGTCGACCGTCTGAAGCAGTGCGCGTTTTCGGTCTTTGTAGATGGCGATCGCCCCTTGCAGCCGTTTGTGATAGCTCTTGATCTCTTTGAGGAAATCGGAATCGTGGGCGTTTCGGATCAAAAACACCGTCGAACTGATCCGAGCGAGTAGCAAGAGAACATCCCGATCATCCGGTGAACGAAGATCAAAGACCGTAAATGAACGTAATTGAAGGGTGGGAATGTAGATCAGTGAGCTTTTCATACGTGCATTGAGGTCCAAGAACCGGTAGATACGATCTTCATATTGTTGAAGCTTGTCGTGAAATGTTTTCACTTCTTGAAGGGTTTGGGGATATTCCGTTCGGTGGGTACGGAGGCGATTTTCAAGATTGGAGGCCAGCATTTCCATATCGTTCAAGAAACGATGGATGGAATCGTAACTGGCATACAAAAACGTACTGTTTTTCAAAAGTTCGCTTTTGAGTTCGGATTGTTCGTAGGTCAACCGATAGATGCTCGATTGCAAGCGGCTGCTCGTCTCGATATAGGAGCGGAGGAGATAGTCGTTATAGATCAAGATCGAAATTCCCACGATCCCGGCCAGTACGGCCAGAGCGATCCGCAATATCGTTGCGATCACGGTTTTTCCCTTTCGAGGATGCTCGGATGTTTTCCGGTGAGGGTTTGGAGAAAAGCTTTTAGGGCGTGCATCTCCTCGGGACTGATCCGATATCCGAGGTTGTAATAGGCGATTTGGCGGAGTGCTTCATCGAGTGTTTTGGCTTTTCCATTGTGAAAATAGGGTGCGGTAAGGGCGATATTGCGCAGTGTCGGCACTTTATAGACATTGATGTCGCGCGGATCATGTGTGATGGCGTAGCGATCGGGAGCGTGCGGATCGTGGGGATAGGGGTGGATCAACCCCAATTTCTGGAAACTGTTTCCACCGATATTGATGCCGTTGTGACATGTGATGCACCCCAGGGTTTTGAAGAGGTGATACCCTTTGCGTTCGAGGGGACTCAAAGAAACTTCACCCCGCAAAAATCGGTCGAATTTGGCGTCGGGGGTATAAAGGGCTTTTTCGAATTCGGAGATGGCGTCGGTCAACTCTGCAAATGTCGGGGAATGTCCATAGACGGTTTGAAATGCCTTGCGATAGGTCGGATCGCTCCATAGATATCGGACGATTTTATTTTTGTCCATTCCCATTTCACGAGGGTTGTGGATCGGAAGGGATGCTTGATCGTGAAGGTTTCGAGCCCGGCCGTTCCACATTTGACGGAAATTGAAATAGCTGTTGAAAACCGTCGGGGCGTTCGTCCCCCCTTTACGCCCGTGAATTCCGACCGATACGGGACGGTTGTCGGCACCGGTGCGGGCATCATGACAACTGACACAAGCCACGGTGCCGTCGGCGGAGAGTTTGGGATCGAAGAAAAGCCGCTTCCCCAATAGCGCTTTGGCACGATCATAGTGTATGTGTCGGGGAATGGGGCGGATCACATCGCCGCTGTATAGTGCGAAGCTCCATCCCAGGAAAAACAACACAAAGACACTTCGATACCGTCGTTTCAAGCCCATAAGGCTATTGTATCCCAGCTCCTCTAAAAAGGACCCCCACAGAAGCCCTTTCCATCGCATGAATAGGGCGTTAAACCACAAATCGGTATAATCCACGCAACTGAAATCGTCAGATACGAAGGAATTTCCGATGTTTGAAACGGTGATCGGTCTGGAAGTGCACGTCCAGCTCAATACACGCTCCAAGATCTTTTGCTCCTGCCCCACCAGCTTCGCGGAGCACCAGAACAAAAACACCTGCCCGGTCTGCCTGGGGCTCCCCGGAGCGCTGCCCGTACTCAACAAAGAGGCGGTCAAAAAAGCGATGAGTTTCGGTTACGCCGTCAACGCCACCGTCAACCGTCGCTCGATCTTCAACCGCAAAAGCTATTTCTACCCCGACAGCCCCAAAGGATATCAGATCTCCCAGTTCGACGTCCCCATCGTCCAGGACGGTGAGATCTTCATCGAGACCGAAGCGGGGGAGCGCAAACGGATCGGGATCACCCGGGCCCATCTGGAGGCCGACGCGGGGAAAAACCTCCACGAAGGGGAGATCTCCAAAGTCGATCTCAATCGTGCCGACACTCCGCTGCTGGAGATCGTGAGCGAACCGGACATGCGCAGCGCCGAAGAGGCGGTGCTGTATCTGCGCAAACTCCACGCCATCGTCCGCTACTTGGACATCAGCGACGCCAACATGCAGGAGGGGTCCTTCCGCTGTGACGTCAACGTCTCGGTGCGCCCCAAGGGGCAGGAGGCGTTCGGGACCCGGGTCGAGATCAAGAACATCAACTCCTTCCGTTTCGTCCGCCAGGCGATCGAATACGAAGTGCAGCGGCAGATCGAGGCCTACGAAGACGGCGTCTACGAGCAGGAGGTGTGGCAGGAGACCCGGCTGTTTGATACCGCCACCGGTGAGACCCGCTCGATGCGGGGCAAGGAGGAGAGCGCCGATTACCGCTATTTCCCCGATCCCGACCTGCGGGTGGTGGTCGTCACCGACGACATGATCGAAGAGGCCAAACAGATCCCCGAACTTCCCGACGAGAAGGTGCGGCGCTATACCGAAGAGCTGGGGATCAAACACGAAGACGCCCTGGTGATCACCGCCGTCAAAGAGATGGCGTACTATTTCGAGGAGCTGGTCGGGACCGGCGTCTCTCCTCGCTCGGCGGTCACCTGGCTCACCTCCGAACTCCTCGGACGGCTCAAAAAAGAGGGGATCGAAATCGCCGATTCGCCGGTCTCGGCCCGGACGCTGGGGAACCTCATCGCTCGGATTGAGGACGGGACCATCTCGGGCAAAGGGGGCAAGGAGATCCTCGATCACATGATGGAGCACGAGGAGCGGGACGTGGACGCCCTGATCGAAACGCTGGGGCTCAAACAGGTCAGCGACGAAGGGGCCATCCTCGCGCTGGTCGATGAGGTCCTTGCCGCCAACGCCGACAAGGTGGCCGAATACAAAAACGGAAAGGAAAAACTTTTCGGTTTCTTCGTAGGGCAGGTGATGAAGGCATCCAAAGGGTCGGCCAACCCGGCCAAGGTCAACGAGCTGCTCAAACAGCGTCTGAGCTCATGAAAAAGCGTCTCCGGGAGCGGATCGCCTCCTGGATCGTCCACTGGGCGATCCATCTCCACCGCTCCGGCAGGGTCCGTCGGGTCAAGGAGCGGGTCCGCGATCTCCTGGAGAACGAGCGCAACCCCTACAAAAAACTTTTCGATTCGTTCATCGTCTTTCTAATCCTCTCCTCGGTCTTCATCCTGATCTGGGAGGTCAAGCACCCCCTGCCGGTCTGGCTCGATTACTACGACATCTATTTCGTTTCGCTGGTGTTCGCGGTGGAGTATCTCCTGCGGCTCTGGATCGCCAGCGATTTCGCCGGCGATCTGGTGGAGGAGTACGAACGCTCCGTCGCCGTGGGGCGCCCTTTCCGCCTCGCGAAAGCCCTGCTCAAAGGCGTCCGCAAGAAGGTGGCCTACATGCTCACCCCCGCGGCGATCATCGACCTGCTGGCGATCCTGCCCGCTTACCGCCCTTTCCGGGTGCTGCGGATTTTCGTACTCTTCCGATTCCTCAAACTGCTCCGCTACAGCCGAAGCATCAGCCAGTTCGTCGAAGTGCTCGCCGCCAAGCGTTTCGAACTGCTGACCCTGCTGGGGCTGCTGGTCTTCGTGACCGTCACCGGCGCCATCGCCCTCTACGTCCTCGAAGACATCCACAATCCGCAGATCCACGGGTTTTTCGACGCGCTGTACTGGTCGCTCGTGACCATTACCACCGTCGGGTACGGGGACATCACCCCCGTTTCGGACATGGGGCGGGTGATCGCTATCGCGATCATCCTTTTCGGGATCGCGATGATCTCCTTCGCCACTTCGGTGATCGTCTCGGCGTTTTCGGAGAAGCTCACCGAACTCAAGGAGGATCGGATCGTCGAGGAGATCAACCGCAAAGAGGAGTTTCTCATCGTCTGCGGCTACGGACAGATGACCAAGATGTTTTTCCGCCACAGCGACGCCAAAAACTACCCCTACATCATCCTCGACAAAGACCCCGAACGGGTCCAGGAGGCGATCCACGACGGATACGACGCGATCGTCGACGACGCCAGCCGCTACGCCACGCTGTCCCGTTTCAACGTCAAAGGCTCCAAAGTGACCGTACTCTGTATGACCCACAACGACGTGGAGAATATCTACATCACCCTCAACGCCAAGAGCATCGATCCCCGGATCCGGGTCATCGCCCGCGCCGGTTCGCCCGCGATCGTGCGCAAATACGAGCGTGCCGGGGCCGATCACGTCCTGCTGCCCAACCAGGTGGCGGCGACGATGATGGTCACGGCGATCCTCAAACCCACCATGTACAAGGCGATCCACGCAATTTTCACCGCCCAGAACGTGGCGCTGCTGGACGAGATCCGGATCCACGAACACAACGCCCTCATCGGCAAGCGGGCGGGGGAGGTCGACTTCCGCGGATTCCGGCTGATCCTGCTGGGGATCCTCAAAAGTTCCGACGGAACGTTCCTTTTCAACCCCGGTGACGACGTGGTGATTGAAGAAGGGGATGTTCTGCTCGTGATGGGGCACCGGGCGAACATCGAATATTTCCGGGAGAGTAGTTGTCTCGAGGAGGGGAAATGTCTGCGCTGAAACGGGGAAAATCGGTCGTATTCGGATACGGAAAATTCGGTCGAAGCGTGGCGGACGATCTGCGTGAGGGGGGAGAGGAGGTTTTCCTGGTCGAATCGGACGGGGCCCGGCACGCCGAAGCGCTGGAGAAGGGGTTCCCCCACGCGGTGCTCGTGGACGTCACCGACGACGAAGCCCTCGCTACGCTCCCGGTGGAGGAGGGGGACCGGCTGGTCTGCGTGATGGACGACGACCATCTGAACGTCTTTTTGGTCCTCTCTCTGCGGGCGCTGTTTCCCCACAACGAAATCCTCGCCCTTTCCGACTCGATCCACGCCACCCGCAAGCTCAAAATGGCCGGGGCCGACCAGGTGATCGATCTCTATGCGGTGAGTGCGACACGGATCCACAATATCCTCTCCAAACCGCTCGCCACCCGTTTCATCGAGGGGTTTCTGGACGCCAACCACAAATACAGTTTCCGGGAGATCACGATCCCGGAAGGGTCGTTTCTGCATGGACGGCGCCTCGATTCGGTCGATTTCCGCCGCTACGGAGTGATCTTCATCGGGATGATCGACGTGGAGCTGGGCAACAGCTTCATCTTCGTCACTACGGGGCTGGAGCACAAGCTCGACGCCGGAGACATCATCGTTTGCATCGGCCACGACGAGGATCTGGACCGCTTCGAGCGTCTGATCGTATGGAAGGAGGAGCCGCAATGAACATCGCCGTTATCGGGGCCGGAAAATGGGGGCAGGCCCTGGCGCACGCCTTTTCGGAAAAAAACGACGTGGTGATCACCTCCCGACACCGACGTCCGATCCCCCGTTTCGTTTCATTGGAGGACGCCCTCTCGCGGGAGTATCTGGTCCTGGCGATTTCGGCCCAGCACGTCCGGGAATGGATGGAGCGCTCTTTCGTCGACCGGGAGCAGAAGATCCTCGTCGCTTCCAAAGGGATCGAGGTCGCTAGCGGAGAGCTGCTCAATCAGGTGCTGGAGCATTTCGTCCCGGCTGAGCGCCTCGCGTTCCTTTCGGGTCCTTCGTTCGCGGCGGAGGTGATGCGCTCTCTCCCTACGGCGTTGGTGGTGAGCTCGGCCGATACCGACCTGGCAGGCCAATGGGCCGGCGCGCTACCCCGTTTCATCCGGGGCTACGTCGATGACGACGTGATCGGAGCCGAAGTGGGGGGAGCTTACAAAAACGTCATCGCCATCGCCGGCGGGGTTTGTGACGGACTGGAACTGGGCAACAACGCCCGCGCGGCGATGATCTCCCGGGGATTGGTGGAGATGGCCCGGTTCGGTATGCGTCTGGGGGCCCGGGAGGCGACCTTCCTCTCCCTGGGTGGAGCGGGGGATCTCTTCCTCACCGCCAGCAGCCGCCTTTCGCGCAACTACCGTGTCGGTCTGGGGCTCGCCCGGGGCGAAACGATCGACGCGATCCTGGCCGAGATCGGGGAAGTGGCCGAAGGGGTGGGCACCGCCGAAGCGATCCATCGGATCGCCGAGCGGGAGGGGATCTACCTCCCCATCGCCGAAGAGGTCTATCGGATGATCGCCGAAGGGAAGGCCCCCCGCCGGAGCGTCATCGACCTCCTCGAGAGGTGAACTTTGGGCTGTTTTTGGATAAAATCCCGGTATTCCCAACCCAAACGATGCATTAGCGAGCACGCCATCTGCATCGATCATCAGCGGCATGGGCGATACATCCAAAGCCTCGACGCACCCTCCGGGTGTGCCTACGTTTTGGCTGTACACCCCTGCACACCGAGCATCGATACATCTGACGCACTTTCTACTGCATGGTTTGGGTTCAACCCCCCCGCAAGGAACCGTCGATGAGTCATGCGCCCCTGTTGATCGAGATCGGAGTCGAAGAGCTTCCGGCCGTGCCGCTTTTGAAAATCCTCAAGGAGATCGAAGCCTCCTGGGGGAAAATCCTGGCCGAGAGGAGACTGGAGGGGGACTATACGTTCCTCTATACCCCCCGCCGGCTCGTCATCCGCCAGGAGTCGATCCCTCTGCGGCAGGAAGACCGTACCGAAACGCTCTGGGGACCTCCGGTCGAGATCGCTTTCAAAGAAGGCGAACCGACCCCAGCCGCCCAGGGGTTCGCCCGCAAATGCGGCGTGGAGCTTTCCGAACTTTCGCGTGCCAAAAAAGGGGATCGGGAATTCCTCTATTACGAGCGCGCGATTTCCGGAAGGGATACCGAGGAGCTGTTGCCGCAGATGGTGCAGGACTGGGCCGCGTCGATGGCGTTCGGGAAAATGATGCGCTGGGGGGCACGCAAAGAGGAGTTCATCCGCCCCGTCCGCTGGCTCCAGATCCGGCTGGGGGATCGCAGCGTCGACGCGGAGCTCTACGGGGTCCGGTCCGGGACCCACACCTTCGTCCACCGCATGGTCTCTTCCGAACCGGTGGAGGTGAATTCGATCGATGCGTACGGGCGGATCCTCGAAGAGGGGAAGGTGATTCTCGATCCGATGCGCCGCCGGGAGCGGATTTTGGCGGATATGGAGGCGATCGAGGCCGAAACGGGGCGAAGCATCGAACGGGACGAGAGTCTGCTTGACGAGGTGGTGGCGATCACCGAATATCCCCGTGCGGTGGAGGGGAGCTTCGAAGCGCGCTTTCTGGAGCTTCCTCCCGAGGTGATCATGACTTCGATGAAGGAACATCAGCGCTATTTCCCGGTCTTTGCCGACGGGAAGCTCGCCAACCGTTTCGTCGTCGTCACCAATGCGATCGCCGAGGATCTGGGTAAAGTGATCTCTGGAAACGAACGGGTTTTGCGCCCCCGGCTGGAGGATGCCCTCTTTTTCTACCGAAACGACCTGGCCCGGGGACTGCAAACCGACGGGCTGGAGGCGATCCAGTTCATCGACGGACTGGGGAGCCTGGCCGACAAGGTCAAACGGGAGCGGGAGATCGCCCTCCGGCTCGGGGGGATCTACATGGATCGTCTCGAAGCGGAGACGGGGCTGGGGTCGCTGGAGATCGAGGAACTTCTCGATCGGGCGGTGAGCCTGGCCAAAGCCGATCTGCTCAGCGAAATGGTCTACGAATTCACCGAACTGCAAGGGATCATGGGGGCTTACTACGCCCGGGCGCTGGGGGAGAACGAATGGGTGGTCCGGGCGATCGCCGAGCAGTACCGTCCCGAGGGGGAGCATTCGGAGCTGCCCAGCTCCGTGTTCTCGTCGGTCGTGGCCATGGCGATCAAACTCGATACCCTTCTGGGGCTTTTCAGCGTTGGGAAGATTCCCACCGGATCCCGGGATCCTTTCGCTCTGCGCCGGGCGGTCAACGGGATCGTCCGGATCGTCCGCCGCTACGATCTCCCTTTCGACCTGGAGCGGACGGTGGGGCTGCTGAGGGATCTGTACGCACCCTTCGACTACGGGAAACTCGAGGCGTTTTTCCTGGAGCGGATCTACAAGGCCACCGACGTCAACCCGTCTCTCGTGGCGGCGGTCCTCGCATCGGGCGAGCGGGACGTGCGGGAGATTTTCCGCAAACTCGAGGCCCTGGCCACGATCGTGGCCCAGCCGTCGTTTCGAGAGATTTTCATCACCTTCAAACGGGTCGCCAACATCTCCGGCGACGTCCCCTCTGACGCAGAGCTCACGGTGGATCCCACCCGTTTCGTCACCGAGGAGGAGCGGGCGCTGTGGGACGCTTTTTCGGAGGTGCGCGACCGCTCCTACGGAAGCTATCTCGAACGGCTCGAGGCCCTTTTCGGACTCAAACCGCTGCTCGATCGCTTTTTCGACAACGTCTTGGTCAATGCCGAGGATCCCGAGCTGCGGCGGAACCGGCAGCATCTGGTCGCCTCGATCTACCGGGAATTCCTGAGCGTCGCCGACATCAAAGAGATCTCCGTATGAACCAGCGGGCCGGATTCGTTGCCGTCGTGGGCCGCCCCAACGCCGGCAAAAGCTCCCTGCTCAATACGCTTGTCGGGGAGAAACTGGCGATGGTCTCCAAAAAAGCCCAGGCGACCCGCAAACGGATGAACGTGATCGTGATGCACGGGGAGGTGCAGATCATTTTCGTCGACACTCCGGGGCTGCACGAAAAGGAAAAGCTCCTCAACCGTTTCATGCTCGAAGAGGCCCTCAAGGCGATGGGGGATGCCGACCTGGCACTTTTCGTCGCGCCGGTCACTGATGACCTGGCGTCGTACGAAAAATTCCTCGAACTCACCGCTTCCAAACCGATCCCCCATATCGTGGTACTCAACAAAATCGACCAGGTTTCCAACGCCGCGATTCTCGCGAAGATCGCCCAATACGGCAAATACCAGGACCGTTTCCTGGCGCTCATCCCTTTCTCGGCCCGCAAAGGGGTGGGGAAGGAGGATCTGCTCGATACGATCGTGAAGCACCTCCCCGAACATCCCTGGCTCTACGATCCCGAATTTCTCACCACCTCGACGGTCCGGGAGATTTACAGGGAGTTGATCCGGGAGTCGATCTTCGAAAACCTGAGCGAGGAGATTCCTTACGAAAGCGACGTCATCATCGAAAAGGTTGACGAAGGGGTTGACATCGACCGGGTCTACGCAACGATCGTGACCGAAAAGGAGACTCAGAAACGGATGATCATCGGCAAGAGAGGTGGGACGATCAAACGGGTGGGGCGGGACGCCAGGCATCTCATGGAGCGCTTCTCGGGGAAACGGATCCATCTCGATTTACACGTCGTTGTCCGCAAAGGATGGAGCAGGAACAAAAAGGCTCTCGAAGAATTCGGATACGTCTTTTCGTAGAAAAACTATACAAAAACCTCAAAAAATCGGACTTTTGAGCACTTTTCTCCCAATAAACTAAGTTTGCATTAATATTATTACATATATAATCGCTATGGCAAACAAAGGTTAAACAGGGGAGTGTTGATGAAGAAGGCCAAAGGGTTCCAGTCGATCGTGACGATCGACAATTATAACGATCGGTACTATCGCTTCGCCAACGGACAACTGGATCGGATCACGAAACTCCGTTTCAGCCGAGCTCAATATTTCTCTACGTTCGTCGCAAACAAAGATCTCATCATCGCTCCCGTCTCCGTCAGTGCCAATATCGACGAAGCCGATCTGGCCGGTGTATTGGAAGACAAGGCTTATGACGAGCTCGGACTTGACCCCGCTACGGAGTATATGATCCGTTATGAACCGTTCGAGGGAGAAGGGGAAGGCAAACAATACCACCTGTTTATTCTGGAGCAGAATCGCTATGATGAGCTTTTCGGCAACCTGCGCAAGGAGTTGCGTTATGTCGATTTGATCGCTCCGGCCCCCTTGTTGTACCGAACCCTTTACGATGAGGGGATTCTCGAGAAAAACCGGGTTCACTGCTTTTTTTATTTCACGTTTTACGATACCACGCTGACGTTTTACAAAAACGGTGAATTTCTCTATTCCAAGTCGATCAACTACTCCCTGAATCAACTTTACGACCGGTACTGTGAAATCGCCGGGAAAACGGTAGATGAAAAACAATTCTTCCGAATTTTCCAAAAAGAGGGGGTCAAGACGACCCACCTGGAATATCAACAGAATCTCATCAAGCTGTTCAACGAGATTTTCATCACGATCAACGATATTATCATCTATACGAAAAGGGCATACAAGATCGACGTGATCGATCAGATGTTTATCGGAAGCGAACTCGGTCCGATCAGCGGCGCGGACGAGTATGCCCAAAATTACTTGGGGCTCAACTCGTCCGCGATGATCTTCGACTTCAAGATCAAAAGTGATGAGTGGTATGTCGATCAGCTCCAATTTATGCTGGCGATCGCTTCAGAGCGTTATATCGAAGATCCCGCGCGATTCGTCAACTTTACCCGCTATCCCAGACCCCCCGCGTTTCACAAACGCCCCAGTGGACAGTTTCTCATTGCTACGGCCGCGGCACTGTTGATTGCTTCGGCGTATCCTCTCTATTTCCTCGGTGCGTCCTATGTACTGCAAGTACGGAATATGCAACTCTCAAGCAAAGAACAAAAACTCACCGCCGAAGTCAATAAATACCGCGCAATCTTGACACAGAAGCGAAAGGAGCTTGCGGCACTGGACAAAGAGATTGCCAGACTGAAGAAAGTCTACACCGAAAAAGAAAAAACACTCGTTTCGGTCTACAACAAAAAAGTCAACTACCGGCTCAAATCAGATCAGCTGGCACTCTTTTCCAACGATCTGGTACGATATGGACTCCATAGTGACCAGATGCGCACGTCGGGAGATACCTATGCGTTGACCCTCTATGCAAATGACGATCGAAACATCACCAAACTGATCCAGCATATCACCAATGACTACGGTCAGGAGATCGAGGCGATCGACATTCAAAGGATCAAGCATGACGAAAATACCTCCGCTTATACCGGAGTATTGAAGGTGAAGATGCGATGAAAAACGAATTGACATTGATGGAACAACTCGACGAAAAATTCGAGGGGCGGAGCGAAGGTGAAAAATGGCTGATTATCCTGACGATTGCCGCATTATTCGGATATATTTTGTATATCTACCTCTATCCGTACGCAAAAGATCGTTACGACTCCCAGCTAAATCAAAAAAAACAATTGGAGCGAAAAATCGCCGAGGACCAGACCTTTCTCCGTTCGATCACGAGAAACGGGGATCGGAATTACAAAATTCGGGAATACGATCGGCAAATCGCCGAAAGAAAACAGCGCATCGAAGGGTATAAGAAGCGGATCGCATTGCTCGATCAGAGTTTCCTACAACTTTCCGCTGTGCTGTTCAACAAAGAAAACTGGGCCCGTTTCCTTGATTCGATCACCGATCGGGCCCATCAAAACGGGATTGCACTCGACGAGGTTCGTAACCGTTACGTCAATGACAAAGCGGCATTTGGGCACGTTTTGGAACTGAAGATTTTCTGCCATGGGCGTTATCAGGGGATTTTGAGTTTCATCAACGATCTGGAGCAGAACAAGTTGGTGACCGATGTATACAAAAGCAAGATCTACAGTGACGCCAACAGTTCGACGACACGGGCCGAACTCGACGTGTCGGTATGGGGGGTGAACAAATGAAACGTTGGCTGATCGTTCCGTTTCTTGGCGTTGTGCCGCTCATGGCGGAGTTGGACGTGAAGACCATCCATCATATGGTCGAAAAGATCAAAAGCAAGCGGACTAGTACGCATCATGTGGACTTTTCCAAAACGCCCTCACCGTTTGTTTTTGTGGTACATAGAGAAGAAAATTCCACCAAACCGAAAATCGTGATTCCGGATCGGATCGTTTCGTTTCGATTGGGTGCCGTGGTGAACGATCGCGCCTATATCAACGGCAAATGGCTCAAAGTCGGCGATACGATCGAAGGATACAAAGTCGATTCGGTCGATAATCGGTCGGTTGTACTCAAAAAAGGTGAGGAAACGGTGCATCTGTTCCTTCAAAAACAGAAAAAAACGTCCAAAATCCTAGAAATCAACGAGGGGTGAACATGTTCGTGAAATATCTCAAATCAATCCTGGCAGCACTGCTTCTTGGCGTGTTCTTCGGCAACTTCGCCATCGCGGAAGAGAGCTGCGATCAGAAACTGTTCAATGTGACCATCACGGATGAACTGACGATCAAAGATGCGATCGACAACCTGGCCGAGACCTGCGGCTTGACGGTCGTTGTCAAAGATTCGGGTGCGAGCCACC
>JALWKO010000054.1:0-1219 GCA_027081405.1 Campylobacteraceae bacterium
TGTCGTAGTAGTATTATTGCCATCCGGATCATTGCTGACCGTCTCTTTAATCAGTTGATTGACACTGTTGTATTCGTAGGTGACGGTTCTGCCGGTGTTTTCGACCACCTTGACGGGGTTGCCTACCGCATCGTAGCTGTAGGCGAAGCTTCGCAGGATCGTACCGTCGCTTGCCTTGTGTACGATCCGGGTGATACGGTCGCGCAGGTCGTAGCCATATTCGGTCGTGATCCCGCTTGGGTAGGTGATCTTCGTCACTCTGCCTGCGGCGTCGTAGTCGTAGGTCGTGGTCCCTTGATCGTCGGTGACGGTTTTTAGGCGGCCCGCGGCGTCGTAGGTCTTTTCGATCGTGCGGGCGGGGGTTTCGATCCGGGTGATGTTGCCCACACCGTCGTAGCGATAGCCGATCGTCTCGCCGTTTGGCATCGTGACCGAAGCGATCCGTCCTCGGCTGTCGTACCGGTAGACGATGCTGCCTCGATCGTCGCTGACGCGGCGGAGGCGGCCGCTTGGGGTGTAGTCGTAGGTGACGCCGCTTCCGTCATCGTATTCGATGCGCACCAGGCGGTCGTTGCTATCGTAGATGAACTTCTGCACCTTGCCCGCGAAGTCGGTGATTTGGCTGAGTTTGCCCGTCTCATCGTAGCGGTAGCGCTTTTGCTCGCCTTTTGGGAGGATCTGGGTCTCGATCTCTCCTGTAGGGGTATAGCTCCAGCGGGTCGTATGCCCCTGGGGGTCGGTCTGGGCGATCTTGTGCCCTTGGGCGTCGTAGGCGTAGCGTGTCGTCGCGCCGCTTGGCAGGGTGACCTGACCAAGGAGCGGGATCGTACAGTTGGCATCGTAAGCATACGAGGTCACCCGCCCCGCTTCGTCGCGTTTGCGCACAGGCAGCCCCGAAGCATCCATTGTCTGCTCTACGGTACTTCCGTCCGGGTAGATCGTCTTGATGCGCTGGTTGAGGGCGTTGTATTCGTAGCGGACGGTGCGGCCCAGCGCATCGGTGACGCCGAGCAGGTTGCCCGCGGGGTCGTAGCTGTAGCGGGTCTCGTGGCCCAAGGCGTCGATCCGGGCGATCTTGCGGCCCGCGGCGTCGTACTCGTAGCGGGTGGTGTGGCCGTTTTCGTCAGTCAGGGCGATGAGTCGCCCCGCGGCGTCGTAACTGCGCTCTACGGTCGTGCCGTCGGGGTAGATCGTCTTGGTCAGCCGATCGGCGTCGTCG
>JALWKO010000054.1:1229-42266 GCA_027081405.1 Campylobacteraceae bacterium
CGCACAGGCAGCCCCGAAGCATCCATTGTCTGCTCTACGGTACTTCCGTCCGGGTAGATCGTCTTGATGCGCTGGTTGAGGGCGTTGTATTCGTAGCGGGTGGTGCGCCCCTCCCGGTCGGTATGGGCGATCTTGCGGCCCGCGGCGTCGTATGCGTCGCGCTCGACGGTCCCGTCGGGGTAGATGGTGGCGCGAAGCTTCCCGGCGGGGGTGTATTCGTAGCGGGTGGTGCGGCCTTCCGGATCTGTCACGGCCACCTTGCGCCCGTGGGCGTCGTATTCGTAGCGGGTGGTGCGCCCCCGCGCGTCGGTGACGCTCGTGCGCCGATTGTAGACGTCGTAGGTGTAGCGCTCCTCGGTGCGGGTCCCGTCGGGGGTGACGGTGACGGTGCTGAGCCGATTGGAGCGCGCATCGTAGGTATGGGTGATCACCGTCCCGTCGGGGCGGGTCTCTTTGAGGAGGTTCCCTTTGGAGCTCACCCGGCCCAGGAAGGGGATGAATTTGGAATCGTACTCGTAGCGGGTGGTGCGGTTGAATTCATCGATTTTGAGGTTGCGGTTGCCGAAATCGTCGTAGCCGAAACGGATCGTCGCCCCTGCGGCGGTGCGCAGCGTCACGGGGGCGTTGTAGGCGTCATAGGCGATCTGCATCGCATGGCCGTTTTTGTCGGCGATCCGGGTGGGAGCGCCCTGGGCGTTGTACTCGGTCGTCTCGCTATGCCCCAGCGGATCGACGGTACGCAGGAGATTGCCCGCCGCGTCGTACTCATAGGTGGTGGTATGGCCCATCGGATCGGTGGTGGAGAGCAGATGCCCCTTGGCATCGTAACTGTGTCGGGTCGTCTCCCCCAGAGGATTGGTCTCGGCCAGGACGTTGCCCGCGTCGTCATAGATGTAGGCGTGGGTGCGCCCCAGCGCGTCGGTGACGATCTCCTGGCGCCCCTGGATGTCGTGGGCAAACTCGGTCACGTGTCCCTCGGCGTCGATGGTGCGGATCAGCCGTCCGGCTTCGTCGTATTCGTTGCGCACCAGCTTGGTGCCGCCGGGATCGATGATCTGGGTCATCAGGTGCCCCTGAGCGTAGCGGTAGCGCACCTTGTGTCCCCCCACGTCGATCATGTAGTCCAGATCGCCGAAGGCGTCGTAGTGATAGCGCACCCGCCGGTTGTCCGGATCCCGCACTTCGACGATCCGCCCCTGGGCGTCCCGCTCGAAACGCAGAGCCATCCCCAGCCGGGAGCTGACGATCCCGTCGCGGGTGAAAGTGAGGGTATCCCCTCTGGGGGTCGTGATCTTCTGGATGCCGACCCCCTGGGCGATCTCGTAGACGGTGCCGTCTCGGAGGGTGAGACGGTAGCGGGTGGGGTTGTAGGGAGCCAGACTCCACGAGTCGATGATCTGCCCCCCTCCGTCCATCATCACGCTATCGGAAGCATCCAGCGCCTCCAGCTTGGCGGTGGTCCCGTCCAGCGGGACCAGACGGGGCGCATCGTAGAAGCTGCCGATGAAATAGTGGCCGCACTCCCGGGCGAATTTGAACTCGAAACGCTCGGTCGATCCGTCCGGGAGGGTGATGGAGACGATATGGCGCTTTTGGGGGCGGAAACAGTACCCGATGAAACCATCGGGGTCGCTGCGCCACTCTTTGCCGGGGTGGCGGTTCTTTTCGAGCCGGGTGTTGCGATAGCTCAGGCTCCAGCCGTACCCCAGATCGTCCCGATCGTGGCGCCGCAGGGTCGAGTAGGTCCGATCCAGCCGCACCGGGATCCCCGCCACCTGCAGCTCCATATCCCGCACGGTGAAGGAGAAGTTGCCCACTTTTGCTTTGCCCAGAACGGAGATTTTGGTCTTTGCCTCGCTCATGAGGCCGTTTTTGTCATAGACCCGCAAGCGCAGATCGTAGATGCCGTTGGCCAGGGTCGTCGCGTCCAGCGTCCCCAGTTCGCCGTCGGTGACCGGGTGATCGCCCCGGAGGATCGTCCGGTACTCCCCTTTGCCCACCGGAGAGAGGGCCAGCTCGTAGTAGGCGAAGTTGGCATCGCTCGCCGTCCCGATCACCGGGGTCAGGAGGGTGACATTCGCATCCTCTTCGGGCGCGGTGATCTGCGCGACCGGCGGGGTGGTGTCGGAGGGATCGTAGACCCAGATGCGAACCTGCTTCACATCTACCAGCGCGTCGTTGTCGGTGACGGTGAGGGTGAAGGTATGCTCCCCCTGATCCAGATCCTCCACACTGCAGCGGGTCTGCTGGCACAGTATGCGATTGCCCTCCCGCCACTCGTACGAGACGATATCGCCGTCGCGATCGTAGCTGCGGCTGCCATCGAGCACCGCCGTCTCCCCTGCCGGGATGCGTTCACGCGTCTGCGGCACCGCCACGGGGGGGTAGTTGCGGGTGGGGTCTTTGACATAGACGATCCGGGTGGCGCGGGCTTGGTTGCCCGCCTTGTCCGAGGCGCTGTAGTAGACCCGGTACGATCCGAGCCGATCAGCGTTGACATTGTGGCGGATTTGATAGCCCAGCGGACCGCCGTCGCGGTCGTCGTAGACGATCGCCCCCGGATCGTAGAACGCCGCCCCTTTGGTGAGGATATAGGGGTTGGCCCCTTTGAGGACGATCACCGGCGGGGTGGTGTCGGGGCCCTGGGTAGCGTTGGGATCGCTCACATTGGAATCTTTGACGACCACTACCCGGTAAGTCTCGGCCCAATTGCCCGCCCGGTCCTCGGCGCGATAGCGCACCGTATAGACCCCCGCTTTGTCCACGGAGACATTGGCGTCGATCGAGACACTGACATTGCCGTCCACATCGTCCCACGCACTGGCTCCGGGCTCTACGTAGGGTTCCCCCACGCTCAGACGGAACGGATTGGGACCGTGGAGAGTGATCACCGGGGCGGAGGTGTCGGCCAGATGGTGTTCGTCGGTCACAATAACCTCTACACTCCCTCTCCCGATCGCTCCCCGATCGTCTGTCGCAATCACCGTAACGTTGATGTCTCCTACCGGGAGGTTGAACAAAACCGCATCGGGACCGTTCGCCTGGAGCGTCCCCGCAGTCGCTTTCCATTGGATCGATTCGATTGTCCCGTCAGGATCGATCACTTTTGCATGCAAAAAGAGCGTCTCCCCTTCGGAGAGATTTCTCGTTTTTCCCAGATCGACCGAAGGGGGGATATTGGTACTTGGATCTTGTACGACAACTTCACGCTGTACCGTCGCCCGATTGCCGGCGGAATCGACGGCCCAATAGTGCAAAACATAATGCCCAATCCGCGAAGTATCGACAGTGCCGTTGCGCTCTACCGGCAAGGTTCCGTCCCGGTTGTCAGTAGCCGTAGCACCCGGATCGACAAAGCGATTATCCAAAAGGACGATCATGGGATCCTCGCCCAATAGCTGAATGTTCGGCGGCTGCGTATCGGGGGATGGACGGACCCATACCCGCATCGAATCGCTCCCCTTCCCTCCGTCGTTGTCTTGGACGATGAGGGTGACGTTATGCTCTCCGGTAGGCAGATGGGCGAAACTGTGATACCGGGTCGATGCCGCCGGCCGGCCGTCCAAAAGCCACTGATACGAAACAACATATCCGTCAGGATCCGTCACATCGGGGTAAAGATCGAGATGCTCGATGTCGCTGATATTGCGATCTTCCCCAAGCTCTACCGTGGGCGGCATATTGGGCCGGACCACCTGGACCGTCAGGTTCGCTTCGGAGACCGCACCGTCATCATCCGCAACGCGAAGGAGATAACGGTAGGTTCCGATCGGAAGCTTCCCCACCGTGTAGCGTACCGTTTGCGCGATCGTTTGATTGCCATCACTCCATGTGTACGATACGATCGATCCGTCGGGATCGTAGCTTTTTGACCCGTCCAATTCAACCAAATCATCCGTAGTAACGACAAGATTTTTGAGTTTGACGACGGGAGGTAGGTTGGGCATCGAAAGGTTGAAATCTTTGGCGGCGCAGAGGTAGAACCCTCCTCCGTCGACAATCTCCTTCAGATCGGTACGGGCATGATTGGGGCGCCATTGCCGCCATGTGGAAGCGTTGATATCCCAACGCTTGATCTGTGCGACGGGGAGCGACGAAAACGTCTCATCCAGATCCAGGCTGTGGAGTTCCGGGAAGCCGATGAACACAGTCTGTCCGCCATGGATCGTATGGGCGGAGGTATTCTGATCCCCGATCAAGAGATGCTTCCAGGCATCGGACCGTGAACGTACCCAGAATCCCTCTCCTCGCGAAAGGCTCAGCGACGAATGAACCGTATACCCCTCATTGCGATAATATGCGGCCACATCCTTGTCTGCGGTATGGACGACGAGACGACCTTCCTCCAGTGTCATGACGACCGTATCGAGCCAGGAGGTCCCATCGACGTCACAGACCGAGGAGAGCATTCTCCATTTGGAAACGGGAGAGATCTCTTGGATACAGCATCCCTCGGTGTGAGCACCCATGCTCAAGTCGTACAGCACCGGACTTTCCCCTGAAGATGCCCGCTTGAAACGGACGCTCACGCGCAAAAAACGGCCGTTTGGTGCGATGAAATGCTCTCGATCAAGCCGCACATAGGGGCTGTAATGCGTCCCGTCCTCACTGGTGGCGGCCCAAACGGTCAGATTGCTATCCTCCGGCGTATCGGCGTGCCAGACGATCCGATCCCAGATCGCCCCTTCGATGCCGCTGTCGCGGGTTACGGTCCACGAACCGTAGTTGGGCCGCCCCGTCAGGAGGCTTCCGGTCATATCCGAATAGTTATATGGCTGCGCACCCGGACGAAAAGGGACCTCCATGTCAATTTGATTCGTTTCGGGATTGACACGGACAAATTTATTTTCACTTTTAACGGAAACCCAAATTCCCCCGTCCGAAGCCGTCGCCGCACCTGTCGGATAGCCGCCAACATAGACGACTGCCTTAAGAGTGCCGTTGTTATCCAGGCGCGCGATGGTATCGCTACAACGATTGGTCACCCAGACATCGTCATCCAAACCGACACACAGTCCGGTAGCGCAACCTCCACCGGTCCCGTAGTGACCGAGAATGTCCCCCTCCGGGCTTAATTTGGAGATACCATCATTCCACCAACCCCATTCACTATCCCAAATATCCCCTTTTGAATCCAATCCCATCCCGTACGTTCCGCGCATAGGGATACATGTCGCCGTGTCGTCACTGAAATCATAGAGTGTCCCGTTGGTGTCGTAGCGCAAAACTTCACCCTGCTTTCTCCCGGAAGACCAGAGGACATCGTGACCATCGATCAATCCTCCGTACCCTCCGCAAGGCGGCGTAAACGTAGCCATAATCTCGCCGGTTTCGCCGTTGACGACATTGAATTTGGTATTGCTATCCCCCCCGACCCAGACATTGTTGTTGCGATCGACCGACATGTGACGCACACCGGTCCCATCGACCCGAACGTACTGCAAGATACACTCGTCGGCTGCATGGGCCACTCCGCCGGTGACATCCTCGCTCCCCCAGGGGAGCACATCGCCAAGTCCGTGAGAAGTATCGATCACCCCGTTGCCGTTTCGGTCGACACATTGACCGTTTTCTACCAAACCGATCTTGACGATCGAACCGGTCCATTTGTATCCGTCGTTGTAATGATCATACCGATTCCCCGCCCAGACGTTTCCGTTGTTGTCCACGGTGGTCCGGGAGGGGTTGAGATTTCTCCCTTCGGGTCCGGTTCGATATTCCCCAAGCACTTTCCCGGTCCGGGTATCGATCTTGACGATCGTCCCGAGTCCCGAAGCGGCCGCCCACATCACGTCGAAGGTTTGGGTTTTGTCGATCAGTTTGATCGCACCGTCGAGATTTTCGTGCGAGACGTTGATCATATCTCCGAGATCGAAGTCTCCGTTGTCCGTATACCGGTATAGATGTTCTTGACAACTCTGCGGTGCGGCCGGGAGAAACGCTGTAGATACGGCCAAAGAAAGTACAATGCGCAACAAATCTGTCAGTTTCATCATTTTGCCTTTCAATTAAACGGATCGGTCGCGGTCGGGTCGGGATAAACACAGCCGGTGCAGCATGGCCTGACGGTGATCACCGCCTCGTCGGAAGCGCTGGCGTTTTGTTCGTCCCATACCCTCAGGACGATCCGGTGCGTCCCCGCATCGAAAAAGCGATGTTCGAAGCGCACTTCGCGTGAGAGGACCGTATCGCCCTCCCGCCATTCGTACGCGCTCAGATTGCCGTCGGGGTCGTAGCTTCCGGTTCCGTCCAGGACAAACGAATCGCCCGCGATCCCCTCCTGATCCGGGCCGGCATCGGCGACGGGCGGGTCGTTTTGGGGCAGGACGTGGATCGTCACCGCCGCCGGAGCGGAGGTGTACTGGGCGTCTTCGGCCACGTAGACCAGATAATCATCCCCAGAAAAATCCTTCGCCGGCACGTAGCGCACCCTGTCCCCTTGCATCTCGATCCGCCCATAAGTGGGGACATACTCGGCATAAAGCTGCCGGTAATGGAGCGTATCCCCGTCGGGATCGTCCCCCTCCAAGGTGAAAGCCACCGATTTCTCTTCGGTGGTGTTGACCTCGAAACTTTTGGCCGTAGGTGGGGTATTGACCGGGCGGATACGGATCCGGATGAGCCCTTCCGAACGCGCCCCGTGGGGATCTTCGATCGTGTAGCGCAGCTCGTCGTCGCTTCGCTGCACATCCACGGCGCTGTAGACCACTTGGTTGTCATAGATCCGCGCCTTGCCGTAGCGGGGTGCGGAGATCGCTACCACCTTCAGACTCTGTGTCGGATCGTCCGGATCGTAGTCGTTGCGCAAGGCGGGAATCGAGAGGGCTTTGCCCTCGGTGACGGTGGCATTGTCCTCGACGGCGACGGGAGGGTCGTTGAGAGGGCGTACTGTGATGGTCACGGGGGTCGGGGCAGAGGAAGCGCCGGCATCGTCCCGGACCGTATACGCAAAGCGATCGGTACCGGAGAAATCGGCACTCGGCGTGTAGCGCACCGTTGCGTTTCGGACCTCAACGGTTCCGTTTTGGGGGGCGAAGACGATCGTGAGGCTTGCAGGATCGAGACGACCATCGGGGTCCCGGTCATTGGCCAGGACATCGATCGCCACCGGGGTGTCCTCGTCGGTGGATGCCCGATCGTCCCGAGTCACGGGAGCTTTGTTGATATGCGTGATGCGGATGCGCACCGTCGCGGGATCGGATGCGGCATGTCCGTCGCCGACACGGTAGCGGAAGCGATCCTCCCCCGAATATCCCGTTTCGGGGACATAGCGTAGACGGGGTGCTTCCCCCTCCAGGCGCCCATGACGCGGCGGCTGAATCACCTCGTATCTCAACGAATCTCCGTCGGGATCTTGGCCTTGGAGGGTACATGCTACCGGGGTATTTTCCCGTGTCGTGAGGTTCTGATCGTAGGCGATTGGCGGATCGTTGACCGGCACGATCGTGATCCGGACCTGCGCAGGAGCCGATCGGTGGGCTCCGTCATCGGCAAGGAAAGTGAATCGGTCCTCACCATGAAAATCCGTAGCGGGAAGATACCGCAGATTCGGCGCCGATCCGGTCAATTGTCCGTGGGCAGGAGGCTGTACAATCCGGTAGCGCAAGGGATCCCCGTCCCGATCGGACGCCCGCAGCACCACCGCCACCGGCGTATCCTCCCGGGTCGTAAGGTTCTGATCGTAGGCGACGGGGGTGGTGTTTTCATCCAGCAGGTTGTTGTCCGAACTCTCTCCTCCTCCGCTGCCGCCGCAGCCTGCCAGCACGAATGCCAGGGCGATCGCCATGCTCCAAACCGCTCCATGTCGCATCCGATCAAAACGCATAACGTACTCCGATACTCACGACTTCGCTATGCACCGTCCGCAAACGGGCCCTACCGTCAAAGCCTTTGTCGTGATAGAGGGAAATCCCGTCGACGAAAAGCTCCCAGCGATCCGAGAGATGATAAGCCACTCCCCCTCCATACTGGAAACTCCGCTCGATCCGGTCCGCCCCTTTGATATCGGTAAGCTTGACGAACCCGTATCCCGCCAGGGCATAAAATTCCCACATACCCCGATGCAACGAGGGACGCAGATAGATCCCCCCCGCCGAAAATACCGTCGGAAAGTCCGATACATCGGGATTGATCGTATTTCCTCCGTCGTAGCGCACCTTGCCTGTGTCTCTCCAGTAACGCAGCTCGAGCGCCAGATTGGGATGGAAGCGATAGCCGGCAATCAGACCGAGAGGAACGGTGGAAAATACCTCTTTGGAGTAGCTGTCTTTGAGGCGCATATACCCCGTATCCAGCCCCACATACCATCGGTTTTCCCCTACTGCAATAGGTTGAGAGCGGGGGCGTTCCGTTACATTTCCACCAAATGCGATCAAGGAAAAAATTATAAAAAGGATAATGTGCTTCACTCGCCTCATTCTCCATCCTTTCGAAAGATTCCGTTTTTCGGAAAGGATAACGGCCAGATATCCGAAATCGCCTTAAGGATATTGTTCTATATATAGAACGATACGAGGGAACGACTGTGCTGATGGGGAAATCAGGCAAAATTGGATAGAGAAAAGGGATTTCACCAAATCGAAGCGATGTTACGAGAAGTTACAAATAGCGGGAGCCGGAGGCTCAGGCCTCCCCCACCCCTTCGATGGAGACAGGGCGGTTCTCGGCGCCTATCAGGGCGGCGGCGCGGGCTTTGATATGTTTGATCGTGAAGCCGAAATGTTTGAAGAGTTCTCCGCCGGGGCCCGAAGCACCGAAGCTCTCCATCCCCAGTACCTCGTCGGCGTATTTGTAGTATTCGATCCCACGGGCCGCTTCGACCGCCAGGACCTTGGTGGCGGGGTCGATCACCGCCTTTTTGTAGTCTTCGTCCTGCTCTTCGAAGAGATCGAAACAAGGGACCGAGACGATGTTGGCGGCAATCCCCATTTTTTCCAGGAAGCAACCAGCCTGGAGGCAGGGCATCAGCTCCGAGCCGCTGGCCATGATCGTCAGCACGGCGTTTTCCCGCTTCTTGACGATGTAGGCCCCCCGGGCCACCTCCCCGAAATCCCGTGTCGGCTTGAGGGTTTTGAGCTTCTGGCGGCTGAGCACGAAGGCCTGGGGCTTGTCGAGTTTCAGGGCCGCTTTCCAGGCTTCGACGTTTTCGGTGGCGTCCGCCGGGCGCCAGACGTAGAAGTCCGGCAGCGCCCGGAACTGGCTGAGCTGCTCGATGGGCTGGTGGGTCGGGCCGTCTTCGCCCACCCCGATGCTGTCGTGGGTCCAGACGAAGAAGTTGCGGATCTTTGACAGCGCCGCGATCCGCACGGCGGGCTTCTGGTAGTCGCTGAAGACGAAGAAGGTGGCGTTGAAAGGGATCAGCGTCCCGTAGAGGGCCATGGCGTTGGTGATCGCCCCCATGACATGCTCCCGGATCCCGAAGTGGAAGTTTTTCCCCTCGGGGAAATCCCCCATGTTTTTGAGATAGGTTTTGTTCGACGGGGCCAGGTCGGCGCTGCCGCCGACGAATCCGGGGATCGCTTTGGCGATGGCGTTGAGGATCACCCCGTTGCTCTCCCGGGTGGCCATCGCTTCGCTCTCACTGAAATCGGGCCACTCGATCGCGTCGAAATCGGGATTGAGCAGCCGCTGGAGCGCTTCGTTCTGCTCGGCGTAGGGGGCCTGCTTGAGCAGATGGCGCCACTCTTTCTCGTAGAGTTCCCCCTGCTCCAGGGCGCAGCGGAAACGCAGCAGCACATCCTCGGGGACGTAGAAGCGCTCGTCGGCGGGGAAGCCGGCTTTTTCCTTGGAGACCTTGATCACCTCTTCCCCCAGGGGGGCTCCGTGGACTTCGTGGTTCCCTTCCAGCCCCACCGCCTTGCGGCCGATGATGGTGTTGGCGACGATGATCGTGGGGCGGTCGCTCGCCTTGGCCTCCTCCAACGCCGCGTCGATCTCGTCATAGCAGTGACCGTTGATCTTGAGAACCTTCCAGTTCTGAGCCTCGAAGCGCTTCTCGATATCTTCGTTCCAGGCGATGGAGGTCTCCCCTTCGATGGTGATGTGGTTGCTGTCATAGATCAGGATCAGATCCTTGAGCCCGAAGCGCCCGGCCAGGGCGCAGGCTTCGTAGCTGATCCCCTCTTCCAGGTCCCCGTCGCCGCAGAAGCAGTAGACCTTGTGGTCGATGAGTTTGCAGGTAGGAGAGTTGACCAGTCGGGCGGTATAGGCCTGGGCCATCGCAAAGCCCACGGCGTTGGCCACCCCCTGCCCCAGGGGACCCGTGGTGATCTCCACGCCGGGGGTGTGACCGTATTCGGGGTGTCCGGGGGTTTTGGAACCCAGTTGGCGGAAGTTTTTGAGATCTTCCATGCTCACGTCGTAGCCCCAGAGGTACAGGAGGCTGTAGATCAGCCCCGTTGCGTGTCCGCCGGAGAAGACCAGCCGGTCCCGGTTGAGCCACTGGGGGTTGCGGGGGTTGTGGCGCAGATGCTCGCCGAGCACCACCGCGATGTCGGCCAGCCCCATGGGGGCGCCCGGATGCCCGCTGTTGGCCTGCTGGATCATGTCGGCCGCAAGGAATCGGATCGTATCGGCCATCTTTTTGCGCATTTCGTTGGACATGCTCACCCTTTTGTTTTTCTCGCTTGCGGTTCATCGCTGAACTCGACCGGCCCCTCCGCGGAAGGCCCGATCCAGTTCGGCGCTCGGGCGCTATCGGCCTTGGTGGCGGAGCAGATACCGCTCCATCAGCCCCTCCAGCACACGGCGCAGCGGCGGGTCGAAGCGTCCGAAGCGCTCCCGAAGCTCCTCCGCGAGGGTATCGGCGTACCCCATCGCCCCCTCCAACCCCAGGAGGACGACGAAGCTGTTTTTGTCCGCGTCGTGGGCGGTGGGTTTGCCCGCCTCCTCCTGGCTCTGGGTCGCGTCGAGGATGTCGTCTTGCACCTGAAAAAGCAGCCCCAGATCGATCCCGAAACCGTAGAGCTCCCGCCGCAGACGGGGTTCGAGGCCCACGATCACCGTCCCCATCTCCAGCGACGCGGCGATGAGTTTGGCGGTTTTGTTGCGATGGAGCTCCTCCACCTGGGCAAGCTCCAGGGGGTGGTTCTCGAAACGCAGATCGATCGCCTGCCCCAGGACCATCCCCCCCACGCCGCCGTTCTCGGCCAGGATCCGGATCAGCTCCACCCGCACGTCGTCCCGAAACGGCGCCTTGGCCAGAAGCTCGAAGGCCCAGGTGTTGAGCGCATCCCCCGCCAGGATCGCCAGCGCTTCCCCGTAGCGGGTATGGAGGGTCGCCTCCCCCCGCCGAAGCGGAGCGTCGTCCATCGCCGGCAGATCGTCGTGGATCAGCGAATAGGTATGAAACGCCTCCAGCGCCAGCGCCGCCACCAGCGCCGACTCCACAAGCAGCGGCTCGTAAGCTTCGACGACCGAAAGGAGAAGGCGGGGGCGGAAACGCTTCCCTCCCGCCAGCAGCATCGCCGCGAGGGCTTCGCCGTATTCGGGGTGGAAGGTTTCGACATGCGGAAGGTTCTGACGGAGAAAACGCTCGAAATCGACCATGTCCGGACCCGTTTTGGAGTGGGAAATTATACCGACTTTGCCTTTTTCTCCCCGCTGACCCGGCGATAGCGCTCGGGCAGAAGCGGTTCGAACTCCGCGAGGATCTCCTCCATACTCTTGTCTTCCACGTCGATGATCACGTGGGCCACCTTCCGGTAGGCCTCCTCCCGTTCGGCGTAGAGTTTCTTGGCCTTTTTGGGATCGGAAAAGAGGGGGCGTTTGGCCAGTTTCTTCTCAGCGTTTTTGGCGTTTTTGAGCCGGTTGTGGATCCATTTGAACGACGCATGGAGCAGCACCACCGTCCCCAGCCGCTCGAGATTGGGGACCTTGTAGAATCCGCCGCCGCAGCTGACGATCGTATCGTCGACGCAGCACTCGATCCACTCGGCGGTCTCCCGCTCGAGCTTGCGGAAATACTCCTCGCCTTTTTTCTTGAAAATCTTGGGGATGCTCCGGTTCTCCCGCGATTCGATTAGATCATCAGTGTCGATCGCGTAGATGCCGTAGCGCTTCGAAAGGGCCCGTGCGGTGGTCCCTTTGCCCACCCCCATGAAGCCGATCAGGATGATGTTGTGTTTCACGCCCCGTCCTTGGTGTATAATCGGCAAGATTATAGCCAAAGCTAGCCAAAGGAGTCGCCGTGAAAAAAGTGCTCGTCACGGGAGTGAGCAGCGGTCTGGGGGAGGCGATCGCCCTGGAGTGCCTCGAACGGGGCTGGGAGGTCCACGCGATGGGGCGCACCCCAAACAAACGCTTCGAAAACCGCCCGGGATACTACTTCTTCCAGGTCGATCTGGGAGAGGTCGATCTCCTGCGCGACGCCGTGATCCCGTTCGTGCGGGACCACGATTTCGATCTGGTGATCCTCAACGCCGGCGTGCTGGGGGAGATCAAGCCGATGCCCGAAATCTCCCTGGAGGAGATCCGTCACGTGATGGATGTCAACGTCTGGGCCAACAAGCAGATCGTCGACGCCCTGCTGACCCACGCGCAGTGCCGCCAGATCGTCGCCGTCAGCTCCGGCGCGGCCCGCAACGCCCACAAGGGGTGGGGGAGCTACGCCATCTCCAAAGCGGCGCTCAATACGATGATCAAACTCTACGCCCACGAAAACCCCGCGATCCATTTCAGCGCGATCGCTCCGGGGGTGATCATGACCCCGATGCTACAGCGGCTCTTCAAAAGCGCCGACCCTTCGGTCTACGATTCGGTCCAGCGGATCCGGGACGGTCTGATCCTCTCCCCCGAGGAGGGGGCGCGGCGCTTCCTGGCCGGATGCGAAAAGGCCCTGGAACACGAAAGCGGGAGTTTCCTCGATGTGCGGACGATGGACCTGCAATCCTGATCTACCGCACCATCTGTACGAGATAGAGATAGAGCAGCACCAGCGTCAGCGCGGTGGAGCCCATCAGCCACCCCATCGAGGCGACGAAACGGTCTTTGCGGGCATAGGCCCGGGCACGGAGAAAGGCCCCGAAAAAGACCGCCAGCAAAAAGAGCGGCGGCACGAGCACCTCGATCCCGTGCGCGTCCCGACGGGCGACCTTCCGGAGGGTCTCGGCGGCAGGGGGGAAAATCGACGCCAGGATCCCCACCATCACCAGCGCCGCCAGATAGAACATCCCCATCCGTACGACACGCTGCGTCTTCGTCGGCTCCATCGTCACTCCTTCGCGGATCGGGAGGGGTAGCGTGCGGCTTTTTCTCGCCTCTCCCGTCATCGTCTACGATTATACCGGGTTGCATGCACGCTACGCCCCTTCCCTCCGGGGAAGGTGGACCCCGGCGGAGCAACTCCATCTGACCTGGCATTTTCTCGGAGAGCTACCCGCTCCCGACAAACCCCTCGCGTGGCTCTCCCGCCTCCGTGCACCCCGCTGTACCCTGCTCCTGGAGGGAATCGGCCGGATCGGACCCGGACGCAAGATCCTCGCCGCGCTGAGTCGGGACCCCGCCATCGACGGGGTGGTGCGCAACCTGCGGGAAGCGGGGGTCCCCACAGATCGTTTCCGCCCCCATGCGACCTTCTGCCGGATCAAAGCGATCCGGGACCCCAAAGCGCTCCGTCAGAGCATCCGGGACGATCGCCACCGTATCCTGGGGATGGTCCTCCCCCGCATCGCCCTCATCCACAGTACCCTCACCCCCGACGGCCCCGTATACCGGGTGCTCGCGGAGGTTGGAGACTGAACCCGAAGGATGGATCGGCAAGCGGACTAATAGTCGCAGGCACGGCCCTTCGGGCCTCACGTCGCAAGTCGCAAGACGTGTCGCCTTCGGCGACGTCATTCGTCATTGGTCACCGGTCATTGGAGGCAGGGGTTTCGCCCTGCATTGCGGGACTGAAGTCCCGCCTCCCAAAAAGGCGTAGCGCAGCAACGCCCCGAAATTTCTCATTTCTCTCTTCTCATTTCTCATTTGTCCAAAATTCATTCGTTCGGCAAGGAGGCAAAAGGGATAAAGATTCGATGAAAGAGGGAGGAAATAGGGGAAAGCCAAACGCCCGGGGGCGTTTCGTCAGCCGTTGCGCTTCTCGATGATCTCCTGGGCCACGTTGGAGGGGACTTCGTCGTAATGGTCGAACTCCATCGCGTAGGTGGCCCGTCCCTGGGTCATGGAGCGCAGGTCGGTGGAGTAGCCGAACATCTCCGCCAGGGGGACGAACGCGTCGACGATCTTGTTGCCGGCGCGGTCGCCCATTCCGTTGATCTGACCGCGGCGCTTGTTGATATCCCCGATGACGTCTCCCATGTACTCCTCGGGGACCTCCACCTCGACCTTCATGATCGGCTCGAGGATGACGGGGTTGGCCTTTTTGGCCCCTTCACGGAAGGCCATCGAACCGGCAAGCTTGAAGGCCATCTCCGACGAGTCGACTTCATGGTAACTACCGTCGTAGAGGGTGACTTTGACGTCCTCGACCGGATAGCCGGCCAGGATACCGCGCTGCATCGCCTCCTGGATCCCTTTGTCGACGGCGGGGATGTACTCTTTGGGGATGACGCCCCCTTTGATCTCGTCGACGAACTCGTACCCGGCACCCTGCTCCTGGGGCTCGATCTTGATGAAGACGTGTCCGTACTGACCCCGTCCACCGGTCTGCTTGGCGTACTTGTACTCCTGGTTGACCGAGCTGCGGATCGTCTCCCGGTAGGCGACCTGGGGGGCGCCCACTTCGGCTTCGACTTTGAATTCCCGCTTCATCCGGTCGACGATGATCTCCAGGTGGAGCTCACCCATTCCCGAGATGATGGTCTGACCCGACTCCTCGTCGGTGGTGACCCGGAAGGAGGGGTCCTCCTGGGCCAGCTTCTGGAGCGCGACGCTCATTTTTTCCTGGTCGGCTTTGGTCTTGGGCTCGACCGCGACCGAAATGACCGGATCGGGGAACTCCATCCGCTCCAGGATTACCTTGTCTTTTTCATCGGCCAGGGTATCCCCGGTGAGGGTGTATTTCAGACCGACGACCGCACCGATCTCACCGGCGGAGAGATCGGGGATCTCTTCCCGCTTGTTGGAGTGCATCCGCAGGAGGCGGCCCACCCGCTCTTTTTTGCCGCGGGTGGTGTTGAGGACGTACGAACCGCTGTTGACGATCCCCCGGTAGACCCGGACGAAGGTGAGCTGACCGACGAAGGGGTCGGTCATGATCTTGAACGCCAGCGCGGCGAACGGGCCGTCGTCGGTCGATTCGACGAAGGTCTCGGTGCCGTCTTCGTATTCACCCCGGATGGGGGGAACTTCGGTGGGGGCGGGGAGGTAGTCGACGACTGCGTCGAGCAGGGTCTGGACCCCTTTGTTTTTGAAGGCGGTCCCGCAGGTCATCGGTACCAGACTCAGGTCGATGCACCCTTTTTTGAGCCCCGCTTTGATCTCCTCTTTGGTGAGCTCTTCCCCTTCCATGTATTTGTCCAGCAGATCGTCGCTGGTCTCGGCGACCGCTTCGATCAGTTTCTCACGGTACTCCTCGGCCAGTTCGACGAGATCCTCGGGGATGTCGACGATCTCGTACTTCTGACCCATCAGCGACTGGTCATCGTCCCAGATCACCGCTTTCATCTCCACGAGATCCACGACGCCCTGGAAGTTCTCCTCGGCGCCGATGGGGATCTGGATGGGAACGGGATTGGCATTGAGCCGCTCGCGGATCTGGCGCTCCACCTCGAAGAAGTCGGCTCCGGTACGGTCCATCTTGTTGACGAAGACGATCCGGGGGACGCCGTATTTGTTGGCCTGGCGCCATACGGTCTCCGACTGGGGCTGAACCCCGCCGACGGAGCAGAAGACCGCCACCGCACCGTCGAGGACCCGCATCGAGCGCTCCACTTCGATGGTGAAGTCGACGTGGCCCGGAGTGTCGATGATGTTGATCTGGATCCCTTTCCATTCACAGGTGGTCGCCGCGGAGGTGATGGTGATTCCGCGCTCCTGCTCCTGCTCCATCCAGTCCATGGTGGCCGCACCGTCGTGGACCTCTCCGATCTTGTGGCTGACGCCGGTGTAGAAAAGGATCCGCTCGGTAGTCGTGGTTTTCCCGGCGTCGATGTGGGCCGCGATTCCGATGTTCCGAATTTTGCTGAGGGGGTGTGATCTGGGCATGTCGTTTCCTTCTTACCAGCGATAGTGGGCGAAGGCTTTGTTCGCCTCGGCCATTTTGTAGGTGTCTTCTTTTTTCTTAAACGCGGCCCCTTTTTCGGTGGCGGCGTCCATCAGCTCGTTGGCCAGTCGCTCGACCATGGTCCGCTCGTTGCGCTTGCGGGCCGCTTCGACGATCCAGCGGATCGCCAGCGACTGCTGGCGCACCGGGCGCACTTCGACGGGAACCTGATAGGTGGCTCCACCGACACGGCGGCTTTTGACCTCCATGACGGGACGGACGTTCTCCATCGCTTTGTTGAAGACGTCGATCCCCTTCTCACCGGTTTTCTCTTCGATTCTCTTGAGGGCCTCGTAGGTGATCTTCTCGGCAATGCTTTTCTTGCCGTCGAGCATCACTTTGTTGATGAATTTGGTCAAAACCTTGCTGCCGTATACGGGGTCCGGAAGTACCGGACGCTGGGGTGCTCTTCTTCTTCGCATCGTGTTCCTTTCTTCAATCGTGACGATTTACTCAAGCCCTCCCCCGCGAAGGGATCTGTGGGAGGACCTGCGTACTGATCAGGCGGCCTGGGGCCGCACCTGGGGCCGGCTTATTTGGGGCGCTTGGTTCCGTACTTGGAGCGCGCCTGCTTCCGGTTGGCCACGCCGGCGGCGTCGAGTGCACCGCGTACGATGTGGTATTTCACCCCCGGAAGGTCCTTGACCCGTCCGCCCCGTACGAGGACGATCGAGTGCTCCTGGAGGTTGTGCCCCTCTCCACCGATGTAGGAGATCACCTCGAATCCGCTGGTGAGGCGGACCTTGGCGACTTTCCGAAGCGCCGAGTTGGGCTTCTTTGGGGTGGTGGTGTAGACACGGGTGCAGACACCGCGACGCTGGGGGCAGTTCACGAGTGCCGGCGACTTCGACTTCTTGATCACCTTTTTCCGCTCTTTGCGGATCAACTGGTTGATGGTAGGCAAATCGCATCCTTTCGTTAATTTTTTTGTCTCGTTCGAGAATCGAATTTTCCGGGCCCGGCGGCTCGGTCCAACCCCCCGATCGGGGGCTCGCGTGAGCCGCACTTACGGAAAAATAGGCCGTAATTATAGTCGAATTTTCTTAAACCCAAATTATCCCAAAATAGGCATCGGCCGGCACATCATCTGTATTGTTTGGGATTTTGCAGCAGAAAGTGCGCCAGACGGCGTGCCTGCGGATGCAGCGTTTGGATGAAAAGGGCGAACCGCATCGCCCCACGGTCGGGGCGGGCGATCAGGAGGCTTCGTAGAATTTGATCTTGGAGAAGTCGATCATTCCGGTTCCCACGGGGATGAGGCGACCGATGACCACGTTCTCCTTGAGGTCTTCCAGGTAGTCCACCGTTCCGGCGATCGACGCGGAGGTGAGGACCTTGGTGGTATCCTGGAACGACGCCGCGGAGATGATACTGTCGGCCCCGACGGCGGCGCGGGTGATCCCCACCAGCATCGGCTCGGCGATGGCCGGCTCTCCGCCGAGGCGGACGATCCGCTCGTTCTCTTCCATGAACTTCCGTTTGGAGACGATGTCCCCGGCGATGAATTTCGTGTCGCCGCTCTCGACGATCTTGACCTGGCGCATCATCTGGGAGATGATGATCTCGATGTGCTTGTCGGCGATATTGACCCCCTGGCGGCGGTAGACCTGCTGAACCTCGCTGACGATGTACTCGAAAAGGGCCTTCTCTCCCAGCGCGTCGAGGATGTCGTGGCTGGAGACCACTCCGTCGGTGAGCCGTTCGCCGGTATGGACGTATTCGCCCGGATGGACCAGGATCGTCTTGCCCTTGTCGACCAGATATTCGTTGGTCTGGCCGTTTTCGCCGGTGATGATGATCCGCTCCTTGCCGCGCAGCGGTTTGCCGAAGCTCACCACCCCGTCGATTTTGGCGATCAGGGCGATGTCTTTGGGGCGCCGCGCCTCGAAGAGCTCCGATACCCGGGGCAGACCCCCGGTGATGTCCTTGGATTTGATCGCCGCCTTGGGCTTCTTGGCCAGGATGTCGGCGATACTCACCTTCTCTCCGTCCTGGACGAAGAGGATCGTCTTGGGATCGAGGGGGTAGCGCAGGATCTCTCCCCCTTCGGTCGCCAGGACGATCGAAGGCTTGTAGGCCGCGGGGATGTATTCGTTGAGTTCCAGCCGCGATTCGCCGGTGAGTTCGTCGTACTGCTCGCTGGCGGTGACTCCGGGGACCACGTCTTCGAGTTTAACCGTACCGTTCTCTTCGGCGATGATCGGCTCGGAGTAGGGATCCCACTCAGCGATGACGATCTGGGCATGCTCCTGCGGCTTGGCGATGAGATCGCCCCGCTCCACCGTCTCGCCCGCGGCCACCTGGATGATCGATCCCCGGGAGATGTAGTGGCGTGCCGCCTCCCGGTCGCTCTCGTCGACGATGACGGCGAAGAGCCCCTTCTCTTTTACCGGTTCGCCCTTTTTGATCGTGTCGGTAGGCTCCAGATAGTCCCCCTCCAGGAGGAAGTAGGCCACCCGCCCTTTGGCGTCGGCTTTGACCGGCTGGGTGACGGGGGCGCCGTCTTCGACCTTCAGTTCGCTGGCGAAGGGGATGTGGTTGGGGACGTTCCACCCCTCCCGGATCACCTCGGCGATCGAATCTCCTTTTTGGATCTTCGTGCCGTTTTCGTAAGGCAGATAGATCTTCCCTTCGATCTTTCCGCCTACTCCGGCCAGTTCATTGGCCCGGGCCACGTCGTTTTTGCGGAAGGTGTATTTCTTCTCGTCGCTTTCCCCTTTGAGGATCAGGATCACCTCGTCGTGGGTGTTGACGACCGAAAGCTTCCCGTCGAAGAGGGCCTTGATCTTGGGCTCGACCAGCAGGACCCCCGCGTTGCGCCGGTTAGAGACGATCAGCTTCCCTTCCCGGTTGCGGTAGACCGAGAGGTTGTAGTAGCGGACGAATCCCTCTTTGGAGGCGACCACATGCCGCTCCTCTTTACCGGCGGTCGCGGTCCCTCCGGTGTGGAAGGTCCGCAGCGTCAGCTGGGTTCCGGGCTCCCCGATCGACTGGGCGGCGATGACCCCGACCGCTTCGCCCGGCTTGACGAGGCGGTTTTCGGCCATGTTGAGGCCGTAGCATTTAGCGCAAATCCCCTTGGGGGCTTTGCAGGTCGCCGGGGCGCGGATGATGACCGAGCGGACGCCGGCCTCTTTGATCAGCCGCGCCTCCTCTTCGCCGATGAGGGTCCCTTCGCTGAGGAGCACTTCGTTGGTGATCGGATCGATCACCTCCTTGGCCAGGACCCGTCCATAGACCCGATCCGCCAGCGATTCGATGAGCTCGTTTCCGACGAGGATGTCGAAAACCTCCATCCCTTCATGGGTGCCGCAGTCCTCTATCGAAACCTTGACGTTCTGGGCCACGTCGATCAGCTTCCGGGTCAGATATCCGGCGTTGGCGGTCTTGAGCGCCGTATCGGCCAGACCCTTGCGGGCCCCGTGGGTGGAAATGAAGTACTCCAGGACGTTGAGCCCCTCCCGGAAGTTGGAAGTGATGGGGGTTTCGATGATCGATCCGTCGGACTTGGCCATCAGCCCCCGCATTCCGGCGAGCTGGCGGATCTGGGCCGCGCTACCCCGCGCCCCCGAGTCGGCCATCATATAGACCGAGTTGAAGCCCTCTTTGTCCTCCTTGATGAGCTGCATCAGCTCCTCGGCGATGGTGTTGTTGGCGTCGGTCCAGATGTCGATGATCTTGTTGTAGCGCTCCTGCTCGGTGAGCAGACCGGCGGCGAACTGCTTCTGGATCTCGTAGACCTTCTCCTTGGCCTCCCGGACGATCCGCTCCTTGGCATCGGGGGTTTTGATGTCGTCGATCGAGATCGAGACCCCCGCCTGGGTCGCATACGCGAATCCCATGTCCTTGAGGTCGTCGAGGAACTCGGCGGTACGGGAGATCCCGCTGTGCTTATAGATGTAGTCGACCAGGTTGGCGATGTCTTTTTTCTTCATCACCCGGTTCCAGAGGGTTTCGGGGACATAGTCGGGGATGATCGACTTGAGAATCAGCCGCCCGACGGTGGTGGTGACGATCGTCCCGTCGACCACGGTCCGGATCCGGGCGTTGAGATCGAGGGTCCCCTGCTCGTAGGCGATGAAGACCTCGTCCACGTTGCTGAAAAGCTTGTGCTGCCCTTTGACGTCGGCTTTTTCCAGCGAAATGTAATAGAGCCCCAGAATCATATCCTGGCTGGGGACCGCGATCGCCTTACCGGAGGCGGGCAGCAGGATGTTCATCGAGCTGAGCATCAGGATCTTGGCTTCGGCGATCGCCTCGTCCGAGAGCGGTACGTGAACCGCCATCTGGTCCCCGTCGAAGTCGGCGTTGAACGCGGCACAGACCAGCGGGTGCAGCTGGATCGCCTTCCCTTCGATCAGGCGGGGGTGGAAGGCCTGGATCGAGAGTTTGTGCAGCGTCGGCGCCCGGTTGAGCAGGACCGGATAGCTCTCGACCACCTCTTCGAGGCACTCCCACACCTCGTTGGTCTGCATGTCGATCATCTTTTTGGCCTGTTTGAGGGTGGTGGCGTAGCCTTTTTCCTCCAGTTTGGCCATCAGATGGGGCTTGAAGAGCTCCAGGGCCATCTTTTTGGGCAGACCACACTGATCCATCCGCAGATCGGGCCCGACAACGATGACCGAACGGCCCGAGAAGTCGACCCGTTTCCCCAGCAGGTTCTGGCGGAAGCGCCCCTGCTTCCCTTTGATGATCTCGCTGAGGGATTTCAGGGGGCGTTTGTTGGCCCCCTTGACGGCGTTGCCCCGGCGACCATTGTCAAAGAGGGCGTCGACCGCCTCCTGGAGCATCCGCTTTTCGTTGCGGACGATGATCTCGGGGGCCTCCAGCTCCAGCAGCCGCTTGAGGCGCTGGTTGCGGTTGATCACCCGGCGGTAGAGGTCGTTGACGTCGCTGACGGCGAACTTACCCCCGTCCAGCGCCACCAGAGGGCGCAGATCGGGGGGGAGTACCGGCAGATAGGTGAGCATCATCCACTCGGGGCGGTTCCCCGATTCGAGGAAGGCTTCGATCACCTTGAGGCGCTTGACGATGGTCTTGCGCTTCGCTTCGGACTTGGTCGCCTCGATCTCCTCTTTGAGCTGGGCCAGCATCTCGACCAGATCAAGCTCCTCGAGGAGCTCCTTGACCACTTCGCCCCCCATCCGGGCGTCGAAGCCGGTATCGGCGAAGTGGCGGTGGAGCTGCTGGTACTGCTCTTCGTTGAGGACGTCGTATTTTTTGACCGGATTGAGCCCTTCGCTGTCGTAGCTCGCCTCACCGGGGTTTTTGACGATGTAGGCTTCGTAGTAGAGCACCCGCTCCAGGTCTTTCATCTTGACCCCCAGCAGGGTTCCGATCCGGGAGGGGAGAGAGCTGACGTACCAGATGTGGGCGACGGGGGCGACGAGCTCGATGTGCCCCATCCGGTCCCGGCGGACTTTGGAGCTGGTCACCTCGACCCCGCATTTTTCGCAGACCACCCCTTTGTAACGCATCTTCTTGTACTTGCCGCAGAGACATTCGTAGTCCCGGATCGGCCCGAAGATCTTGGCACAGAAAAGCCCGTCTCGCTCGGGCTTGAGGGTCCGATAGTTGATCGTCTCGGGCTTCTTGACCTCCCCGTGGCTCCAGGAGAGGATCTTCTCGGGGCTGGCGACCCGCAGCTGGAGCGCCGCGATGTCCATGGGGCGCTCTTCGCTGCTCAGGTCGATCGGTACGTAGTTTTCCAGATTTTTACTCATTGGATTCACCCTCTTCTTCGTTTTTCTTCTCGTAGAGTTCCACATCCAGCGCCAGGGCCTGCAGCTCTTTGGTCAGAACGAACATCGTCTCGGGGATTCCCGATTCGGGGACGCTCTCTCCCCGGGTGATCGCCCGGTAGGCCCGGGCCCGACCTTCCACGTCGTCGGACTTGATGGTGAGCATCTCTTTGAGGGTATGGGCCGCACCGTAGGCCTCGAGCGCCCACACCTCCATCTCTCCGAAACGCTGACCTCCGAAGAGGGCCTTACCGCCCACCGGCTGCTGGGTCACCAGCGAGTAGGGGCCGGTGCTCCGTGCGTGGACCTTCTCGTCGACCAGGTGGTGGAGTTTGAGCATGTACATGTATCCCACGTTGACCCGCTCTTTCATCTTCTCGCCGGTCTTTCCGTCGTAGAGGACCGTTTTGCCGTCGCTGTCGAGTTTGGCCAGCTCGAAGAGGCGGGCGAACTCCTCCTGGGTGGGAGACTCGAAGGGGGGAACGGCGAATTTGACCCCCTTGGCCCAGTCGCGGGCGTACTCGACGAGCTCCTCGTCGCTCATACTCTCCAGCTCGTTTTTGGCCTTCATGAGTTTGGCGGTGTCGGCGATCTCCTTCATCTTGGCGCGGAGCTCCTTGACGAAGTCTTCCCGCTTGGATTCGAAAATCTCCTGGATCTGCTCGCCCAGCCGCTTGCCCACGAGCCCCAGATGCACCTCGAGGATCTGCCCGATGTTCATCCGGGAGGGGACCCCCAGAGGGTTGAGGATCAGGTCGACGGGGGTGCCATCCTCCATGTAGGGCATGTCGATTTCGGGGACGATGTTGGAGACGATACCCTTGTTTCCGTGGCGTCCCGCCATCTTGTCCCCCACCTTGATCTTCCGTTTGGTGGCGATGTAGACTTTGACCAGCTTGGTCACCCCGTTGGGGAGGATGTCGTCTTTTTCCAGTACCGCCAGCTTCTCTTCGTGCTCCTGCTTGAGGCGCTTCTTCTCCTTGATGAAATGGTTCTTCATCGCTTCGTACTCTTTTTGCACCTCGGGCGCGTAGGAGGCGACCACCGAACGGAGGGCGAAGCGGTTGATGGAGCGGATCTCCTCTTCGGGGATCTTTTCCCCCGCTTTGTAGGTCTTGTCCCCCACGGTGACGTCCTGTACCAGCTCCTGTTTGGCCAGGAAGGCGGTGATGCGGAGCATCTCCTCCCGGTCGATCATCAGCAGCTGATCGTGGTGCTCCCGATCAAGCCGGGCCCGCTCCTCTTCGTAGGCGCGAATCGCCCGAGCGTCTTTTTCGTACCCTTTTTTGGTGAATACTTTGACGTCGACCACGACCCCTTCCATCGAAACGGGACAGTAGAGGGACTTGTTGACCACGTGGCCGGCTTTGTCGCCAAAAATCGCCCGCAACAGCCGCTCTTCGGGGGTGGGCTTGATCTCCCCTTTGGGGGAGACTTTCCCTACCAGCACCATCCCGGGCTTGACGTATGTCCCCACCTTGACGATCCCGCTTTCGTCCAGATGGAGCAGATCCTCCTCCCGGACGTTGGGGATGTCCCGGGTGATCTCTTCGGTTCCGTGCTTGAGCTCCCGGGCCTCGATCTCCTTTTCGTAGATGTGGACCGAGGTGAAGGTATCTTCCCGGATCAGTTTCTCCGAAAGGATGATCGCGTCCTCGTAGTTGTATCCGTTCCAGGGCATGAAGGCCACGAGAATGTTTTTCCCCAGCGCCAGTTCGCCGTTGTCCATGTTGGGTCCGTCGGCGATCACCTGGCCCGCTTTGACCTCATCGCCGACATGAACGATGGGCACCTGCCCGAAGGAGGTGTTCTGGTTGGTCCGCATGTTCTTTTCGAGGGTGTAATGGTCGATGAAGAGGCCGTTTTCGTCCTCCCCCTTGATGTAGATGTGGCGAGAGTCCACCTTCTCGACCACGCCGGCACGCTTGGCCTTGACCGCTTCCCAGGCGTCCCGTGCGACGATCGCCTCCATGCCGGTACCCACCATCGGCGCTTCGGGCTTGAGGAGGGGGACCGCCTGCCGCTGCATGTTCGATCCCATCAGCGCCCGGTTGGCGTCGTCGTGCTCCAGGAACGGAATCAGCGACGCCGCCGTTCCCGAAATCATCAGCGGAGCCACGTCGATCAGATCGACCTTCTCCGCTTCGTTGAGTCCGATGTTTCCGTTGAGGCGGGTTTCGATGTAGTCCTCGACGATGTAGCCGTTTTCGTCCACCTTCGTCGATGCGGGGGCGATCACCTTATCCTCTTCCTGGGTGGCGGTGAGGTAGACGATCTCGTCGGTGACCTTCCGGTCTTTGACCACCTTGTAGGGCGCTTCGATGAATCCCAGGTCGTTGACCTTGGCGTAGGTGGCTAGGGTGTTGATCAGACCGATGTTCTGCCCTTCGGGGGTCTCGATGGGGCAGATCCGTCCGTAGTGGGTCGGGTGGACGTCCCGCACCTCGAATCCGGCCCGCTCCTTGACCAGTCCCCCCTCACCCAGGGCAGAGAGGCGCCGTTTGTGGGTGATCTCCGAGAGGGGGTTGGTCTGATCCATGAACTGACTCAGCTGCCCGCCCGAGAAGAACTCCAGCACCGTGTTGGTGATCATCTTGGAGTTGATCAGATCGTGGGGCATCAGATCGTCCAGCGATCCGCTCAGGGTGGTCATCTTGTCCTTGATGGCCTTCTGCATTTTCATCAGGCCGTTTTGCAGTTCGTTTCCAAGGAGCTCCCCGATGGCACGGATCCGGCGGTTCCCCAGGTGATCCCGGTCGTCGATGTGCCCCTCGCCGTTTTTGACCTTGATGAGGTACTTGACGGTGTTGATGATGTCTTCGCTGGTGAGGACGGTGACGTACTCGGGGACGTCCTGACCCAGCTTGTGGTTCATCTTCATCCGTCCCACTTTGGTCAGGTCGTACCGCTCGGGGTCGAAGAAGAGCTGGTGGAGGAAATTCTTGGCCGCCTCGGGGGTCACCGGCTCGCCGGGGCGCATCACCTTGTAGATCCGGATCGCCGAAAGGAGGTTTTCGTCCTCGATCTCCTCGGTCTGCTTGAGGAGTTTGAGGCTCTCCTGGTCGGCGATGAAGGAGCGGATGATCGAACTGTCGGTCCCCTCGGCCATATCGTCGGCGATTTTGAACGACTCGATCCCCATATCGATGATCTTGCGGATCTTGTTCTCGTCCAGCTGGGTGATCACGTCGTAGAGAACCTCTCCGCTCTCCCGGTCGACGATCGGCTCGGCCAGGTGGCGTTCCATGAGGATCTCGAGGGGATACTCGACCCATTCGAGCCCCTCTTCGGCCAGCTTCTGGGCCTTTTTCTTGGTCAGCCGTTTCCGGGCCGCGACGATGACGTTGCCGTCGAGATCCTTGATGTCGTATTCGGCCCGGCCTGCGAACTCCTCGGGATCGAAACGGACCACGAAGCGGTTGTCCCGGACGAAGATCTCCTTGGTGGGATAGAAGAGCTTGATGATGTCCTCTTTGGTGTAGTCCAGCGCCCGAAAAAGGATCGTGACGGGGATTTTCCGCCGTTTGTTGATCCGTGCGTAGAGGACGTCCTTGGCGTCGTACTCGAAATAGAGCCAGCTTCCCCGATCGGGGATGATCTGTGCCGAATAGAGAAGTTTGTTGGCGACGGTGGTGGCCTCTTCTTCCTTGAAGATGACTCCGGGACTCCGGTGGAGCTGGTTGACAATGACCCGCTCGACTCCGTTGACAATGAACGAGGTGCGGTCGGTCATCAGCGGGATGTCCCGGACGTAGATCGACTGCTCCTTGATCTCCCGAGGATCGAGCCGCTCTCCGGTCTTTTCGTCCCGGTTCCAGATGATGAGGGCGATCTTGATCTTGAGCGAAACGGCGTAGGTAAGCCCCCGCTCCATGCACTCGCGGACGGTGTATTTGGGCTTGATGATCTCGCTGCCTCGGTACTCGAGGGTGATGCGGTTTTGCTGATCGTGGATCGGGAAGGAGCTGCGGAAGACCTTTTCGATGATGCTTCCGGAGCGGTCCCTGGCGTCCATCATCAGGAAATTGTCATAACTCTTCTGCTGCAACTGCAGAAGGTTGGGAATTTCGATCTGACGGGGGATTTTGGCGAAATCGACACGGAGTCTGTTTCCGGAATGCAGAGAGTTCAACATGGGCAGACCTTGATGAGTGGTTTTTCAGTAGTGTTGGCGTAACAGGCGATACACAAACAAACTATCGGCATAGTTTGTCTCTGTACCCCGATCGAAGGGGATGACGAGGGAGAGTCCCCCGGGAAGCGAGCTTACTTGAGCTCGACGGTCGCACCGGCTTCCTCGAACTGCTTCTTGAGCTCTTCGGCTTCCTCTTTGGAGACACCCTCTTTGATGACGGTGGGGGTCTCTTCGACGGCCGCTTTGGCCTCTTTGAGTCCGAGACCGGTAACGGCGCGGACCACTTTGATGACGTTGATCTTCTTGGCGCCCGCGTCGGTCAGAACGACATTGAATTCGGTCTGCTCTTCGGCAGCTTCACCGCCGCCAGCGCCGGGTGCCGCGGCGACGACGGTCGCCTGAGCCGACACTCCGAATTTCTCTTCGAATTCCTTCACGAGCTCGCTGAGCTCCAGAACCGAAAGGTTCGAGATGTACTCGAGTACGTCTTCTTTGGTGCATGCCATGTTGTATCCTTTTTGCGTGGTCTTGCTTGATAAAAGGAGTCCGGGCCCAGCCCGACTCACCTATGCTTACGCTTCCTCTTCTTCGCGCTTCTTGCGCAGAGCGTCCAGGCCGATCGTGAAGTTGCGGATCGGAGCCATCCAGACGTTGAGGAGCATACCGATAAGCTCGTCGCGGCTCGGCAGTTTGGCCATGGCCAGGATCGTACCCAGATCGACCGCTTTGCCTTCGAGCGCGCCCGATTTGATGACGAACCGGTCCTTGAACTCGGTCGCCGCTTTGTCCGCCACTTTGCAGGTATTGATCTGGTCTTCGCCCCACACCAACACGTTGGTGTCTTTGAGATCCAGACCTTCGATGCCCGCGTTGCGCAGCGCCAGGGTCGCCAGGGTGTTCTTGACGACTTTGACGTGCACGCCATTTTCGGCGGCCAGGTGCCGGACTTTTTCCAGCTCCTGACACTTGAGCCCTTTGTAGTCGCATACCACGACCGCGTTGGACTCGCCGAGAGCGGCGGAGAGCTCGGCTATGAGCTGCTCTTTTTCTGCTCTGGTCATCGCGTCTTCTCCTTTCAGGCTTCCAACAGGGCTTCCCCGGACGGGGAGGAGCGGCCCCGGAGCGGAACCGTCCCGTTTAAGCTTGCGCCCCTATTGTCTTCAGCCGGGATTGAGGCAGGGCCTCTTATTTGATCTCCATCAGCTCGTTGGTGTCGAGCTTAACCGAGGGGCTCATCGTGAGGCTGAGCGCCGCGTTTTTGATGTAGCGTCCCTTGGCACTGGCGGGTTTGGCCTTGTTGATCTTCTCGACGAAGGTCAGAAGGTTCTCTTTGAGCTTCTCGGCGTCGAAACTCACTTTTCCGATCCCCGCGTGCATGTTCCCTTTTTTGTCGACGCGGAAGTTGACCTGACCCCCTTTGGCGTTTTTGACCGCCTGGGCCACGTCCATCGTGACGGTTCCGGTCTTGGGGTTGGGCATCAGCCCCTTTGGGCCGAGGATCCGGGCGACCTTTCCGAGGGTTCCCATCATGTCGGGGGTGGCGATGACGATATCGAAATCGAGGTTCCCCTGCTGGATCTGCTCGATCAGGTCGTCGCTGCCGACGATGTCGGCTCCGGCCTCTTTGGCCTCGTCGGCCTTGGCCCCTTTGGCGAAGACTGCGACGCGAACCTTCTTGCCGGTCCCGTGGGGGAGGACCACCGAACCGCGAATCATCTGATCGGCGTGCCGGGGATCCACGTTGAGGTTCATCGCGATCTCTACCGTCTCGTCAAACTTGGCCGATTTGAGCTCTTTAACGGTTTTGATCGCCTCGTCAATGCTGTATGCCTTGTCTTTGTCGATCTTCTCGAGTAGTGCCTGTTTGCGTTTGCTCAGTTTCTTGGACATTCTTTACTCCGCGTTGTATGCTCCCACTTTCTTTTGGATCCAAGTGGTGAAAGGATCAGTCGACGATTTCGACACCCATGCTCCGGCAGGAGCCGGCGATGATCTTGGCCGCCTGCTCCCGGTCGTCGGTATTCAGATCGGCAATCTTGAGATCGACGATCTTCATCAGTTGCTCCCGGGTGATCTTGGCCACCTTGTTCAGCAGCGGGTTGTCGCTCCCCTTTTTGATCCCGGCTTCCTTCATGATCAGGTCGCTGGCGGGGGGCTGCTTGGTCTCGAAGGTGAAGCTCCGGTCGTTGTAGACGGTGATGATCACGGGGATCTTGAAGCCCATCTTGTCTTTGGTCTTCTCGTTGAAGGCCTTGCAGAACTCCATGATGTTGACCCCGCGCTGACCCAGAGCGGGACCGACCGGCGGCGAGGGGTTGGCCTGACCGGCGGGAATCATGAGCTTGAATACTTCAGCTACTTTCTTCGCCATTGTCTATCCTTCCTGTTTAGATAATTTTTTCGACCTGGGTGTAGAGGATCTCGACCGGCGTGTTCCGACCGAAGATCGACACGTTGAGCTTGAGCTTCCCGTGATCGAGGTCGTACTCCTCTACCATACCGGTGAAGTTGGCAAATGGCCCATCGATGATACGCACCATCTCTCCGGGCTCGAAATCGACTTTGGGGCGGGGAGGTTTTTTGTTCTCCAGCTTCTCCAGGACCAGTTGGATGTCCGACTCACTCAGAGGAGTCGGGGTCTTCTGTTCCCCAATGAAACGGGAAACCTTAGGCAGAGACTGGATCCTGTGCCACAGATCGGTATCGAGATCGATATGGGCGAAGACGTATCCGGAATAGAGCGAACGCTCGGTGATCTTTTTCTGGCCGTTTTTGACCTCGATCACCTCTTCGGTGGGGACCACGACTTTGTCGATACGGTCCTCGAGGCCGTAATCTTTGGCCATCTGTTCGATCGCGCGTTTCACCGCGCGCTCACTACCGGCATGGGTCTGAATCGCGTACCATTGATGAGCCATCGTAACCCTTGAATCAGAACGTGCTGGAAACGATTGCCGACATGAGCATGTCAACAAGTGCCAGGAAAATAGATATTACCGTCACTACGAGTACGACAGCGACGAATGCCTGACGAACCTGAACCTTGGTCGGGAAAATGACCTTATCCAGTTCGACCTTCGCTTCTCTGAAAAAATCGACTACTTTTTCCATATCTACCTTCTTGATGGCAGGCCAAGAGGGACTCGAACCCCCGACACCTGGTTTTGGAGACCAGTGCTCTACCAACTGAGCTATTGGCCTAAAGTTGGACGAGACGAGCTTAGAGCTTCATCTCTTTGTGCACGGTGTGCGTCTTGCACCACTTGCAGTATTTTTTCAGAGCAAGCTTCTCTGTGGTGTTTTTCTTGTTCTTGGTAGTGTGGTAGTTCCGGCGGGAACACTTTTCACAACCGAGGTGGACGATCTCTCTCATCTTCTCTCCAATCAATCGGCCGGCAGGAGCCGGCCGGGGATGTCATTACTCGATGACCTTGGTAACAACACCGGCGCCGACGGTGCGTCCACCTTCGCGGATCGCAAAGCGGGTACCTTCCTCCAGAGCGATCGGGGCGATCAGCTCGACGGTCAGTTTGACGTTGTCGCCGGGCATGACCATCTCGGTTCCCTCGGGGAGGATGACCGATCCGGTCACGTCGGTGGTCCGTACGTAGAACTGGGGCCGATAGTTGTTGAAGAACGGAGTGTGCCGTCCCCCTTCCTCTTTGGTCAGGACGTAAACTTCGGCCTCGAACTTGGTATGGGGAGTGATGGAGCCGGGCTCGCACAGAACCATACCGCGCTGGACGTCTTCTTTGCCGATACCGCGCAGAAGGACACCGACGTTGTCTCCGGCCTCACCGCAGTCCATCTCTTTGCGGAACATTTCGACACCGGTGACGGTGGTTTTCTGGGTGTCTTTCAGACCGACGATTTCGATCTCGTCTCCGACGCAGACTTTACCCCGCTCGATCTTACCGGTAACGACGGTTCCCCGTCCTTGGATCGAGAAGATGTCCTCGATGGGCATCAGGAAAGGCTTGTCGGTCTCCCGCTCGGGATCGGGGATATACTCGTCGACTGCTTCCATCAGCTTGAGGATCTTTTCGGACCACTCGCCGAGTTTTCCGGCTTTGGCCTCTTCGAGAGCCTGATAGGCCGAACCGGCGATGACGGGAGTGTCGTCACCGGGGAACTCGTACTCGTTGAGGAGTTCGCGTACTTCCATCTCGACCAGTTCGAGCATCTCTTCCTTGTCCTCTTCGTCGAGCTGATCCTCTTTGTTGAGGAAGACGACGATGTAGGGGACACCGACCTGGCGCGAGAGGAGGATGTGCTCCCGCGTCTGAGCCATCGGACCGTCGGTCGCCGCGATAACCAGGATCGCACCGTCCATCTGGGCCGCACCGGTGATCATGTTTTTGACGTAGTCGGCGTGGCCGGGGCAGTCGACGTGTGCGTAGTGGCGCTTGTCGGTCTCGTACTCCACGTGGGAGGTGGCGATGGTGATTCCGCGCTCGCGCTCTTCGGGAGCGTTGTCGATCTGATCGTAGTCCATCATCTGCGAGTTGTTCTTCTGGGCAAGAACGGCGGTGATGGCGGCAGTCAGGGTCGTTTTACCGTGGTCGACGTGACCGATGGTACCAATGTTGACGTGCGGTTTGGTACGCTCGAATTTTTCTTTGGCCATTGTGTTCTCCTAGCTTGAAATTGGCGGCTGATATTATACCAGACTCAACATTATAAGACCGGTGCCCATACCTATGGACAAGACTGCAACCGAAAAACGGAGTTTCTTTAGGGTTGGACTCCTGTCCATATTCAGCCTGATGGAGCCCAGAAGCGGGATTGAACCGCCGACCTCTTCCTTACCAAGGAAGTGCTCTACCACTGAGCTATCTGGGCATGGGAAGTGATTATCAGTGATTGTACGCGCGATAACTGCGAAGATCACATACGGGATGCGGAACAGTTATACTCAGCTCCCAGTCGTTCGCGAATGGAGCGGGAGACGGGACTCGAACCCGCGACCCTCAGCTTGGAAGGCTGACGCTCTAGCCAACTGAGCTACTCCCGCGTCGTGGTGGTGAGAGGAGGATTCGAACCTCCGAAGGCAAAAGCCAGCAGATTTACAGTCTGCCCTCGTTGACCACTTGAGTATCTCACCATCCGACCGGTCAAACACTGATAATGCTCTTTTACGATGGAGCTGGTGATGGGATTCGAACCCGCGACCTGCTGATTACAAATCAGCTGCTCTAGCCAACTGAGCTACACCAGCATCCAGTCCATCGCAAAATGGAGTCGCATTATAAGCGGGGAATGCTTAATCTTTTATTAAACCTTCACGGTTTCGGGAAAATTCTCCATCAAAAAGTGCAAAAAGAGAATCTGCGCAAAGAGGGGAGCGAAACTGTTGAGCACCGGAATGTAGTTGAACAGCGCCGCCGCCAGGGCGGCGACGCGGGCTTTGGGACGCAGGGGGCGCAGATTGCGCGGATCCCGGACGAAAAGCTCCCCCACGTCGTGCAGCGTGGGATCCAGCAGGAGAATCGACCAGAGCCACAGCATCCACAGCTGTCCGAAGACGGGGACGAAAATCAGCGGCAGGGTCAGGAGGAACAGGACCAGAAACGCGGCACTCGCTTTGAGGGTATACCAGACGGAGCGGTGGATGGCGGCACCGCCCACCGGCCGGATCCAGGGATATTCCCGCTCGGCCAGTCGCAGCAGGAGCTTCTCGCTCAGCAGCGACGTGAGCAGGGAAATGGTAACGACGATCAAGGCATACCCCACCGCCAGCGCCGCCAGAAAGGCCCCCGTGGCCTGAAACCACGCGAAATGACCGATGAAGGGGATCATCTGCATATACCCTGCGACGAAACGCTCGAACGGTCCCCAGAACAGCCAGAGAATCAGAACCCAAAACAGGAACGATCCCAGCCCCACCTTGAGGATGAATCCCAGAACCGCGGGGCTCAGAATGTCCCGGACCGTACGGCGCAGAATTTTGGTGAAGTTCATAGTAATCCTTTTGACAACTAGTTACTAGTTTCTAGTTACTAGTTGCTAGTTACTCACTATCCTGATAACTCTTCATGAACTCCACATAGCGCCGGGCCGAAGCATAGAGCTCCGCTACCTCCTCGTCGGTGAGCTCCCGGACCACTTTGGCGGGACTCCCCAGGATCAAGGAGCGGGGCGGGAAAACCTTCCCTCCAGTCACCAGCGCTCCCGCCCCGACGATCGACTCCCGGCCGATGACGGCGCCGTCGAGGATCGTGGCGCTCATCCCGATCAGGCAGGCGTCTTCGACGGTGCAACCATGCAGCATCACCCGGTGGCCCACAGTGACGTCGTTGCCGATGATCGTGGGGTGTCCGTCGCTTTTGTCGGGTTGTTTGTAGTGGGTGACGTGGATCATGCTCAGATCCTGGATGTTGGTCCGGTCCCCGATGCGGATCCGGTGGACGTCGCCCCGCACCACGCAGCCGAACCAGACCGAAGATTCTTCGCCCAACGCCACATCCCCGATGACGGTTGCTCCGGGGGCGATCCAGCTGCCTTCTCCCAAATTGGGGGAGAGACCTCGATAGCTCAGAATTTTCGGCATAAGTGCTCCTTGAAAAGTCATTATGGGCTACGCCCAGTTATTCGTAATCATTTATAGTCATTGAGGTAGTTTGCCAAATCACCTGCACGTTTCCATGCAAAATGAGCTCACATGACCACGAAGCGAACAATCGCCTCTCTATTGGGGGGATAAATCCCGCCTCCGAACAATCGCGCCGCAACGCGACGCCCCATAACTTCCAGTTACTCGTTACTCGTTCCTAGTTACTAGTTACTAGTTATGTCAGCTCTCTTTCAACAGCTTCTCCGCCAGACGGCGCACGTAGCTTTTTTCGTCCCCGTCTTTGCGCTTGCGGGAGCGTTCGTAGAGCTTGTTGACGTAGCGCTCCAGCAGCTCCTGCGAATCGACCTCCCGCTCCCCTTCGGCGGGATGGACCCGGTGGTACTCCCCCTCGCTGTCGAGGACCCACCGGAGACGGTTGTCAGCCAGCTGGAGGCTGAGAATCTGCTCGATCCGTTCGGCCAGTTCGGGCTCGAAAATGGGGGTCATCAGTTCGACGCGACGGTCGAGGTTGCGGGGCATCAGATCGGCGCTGGAGATGTAGCATCCCGGATCGTCGTGCTTGAACCAGTACATCCGGGGGTGCTCCAGATATTTGCCGATGATCGAGGAGACGGTGATGTTTTCGCTCACCCCTTCGATGCCGGGACGCAAGCAGCAGATCCCCCGGATGATCAAATCGACCCGACACCCTTTCTGACTCGCCCGGTAGAGGGCCCGGATGATTTCGGGGTGGGCCAGAGAGTTGGCCTTGAGGATGATGTGCCCCTCCTCCCCGTGGGAAGCCTCCTTTTCGATGAGCCACAGGAGCCGGGGCTTGATCTGGGTGGGGGACATGTAGAGGGTCTCGAGTTTGGCGTGGGTCGAAAACCCCGTCAGGAAATGGAAAAAACGGGTGGCGTCGGAGGTGAACTCCCGCTTGGTGGTGAAATAGCTCAGATCGGTATAGATCTTGGCGGTGGTGGGGTTGTAGTTGCCGGTGGCCAGATGAAGATAGCTTTTGAGCCGGCCGTTTTTCCGCTTGATCACCTGGGCGATCTTGGCGTGGACCTTGAGCCCGGGGATCCCGTAGACCACGTGGGCCCCCGCCTCTTCGAGTTTCTTGGCCCAACGGAGGTTGTTCTCCTCGTCGAAACGGGCTTTGAGCTCCACGAGAACCGTCACCTGCTTCCCGTCCTGGGCCGCGTCGATGAGGGCTTTGACGATGGGGGATTTGGTCCCCACCCGATAGAGGGTCATCCGGATCGCCAGGGTATCGGGATCGGCGGCGGCGTCGGCGATGAAGCGGACCACCGGCTCGAAACTCTCGTAGGGGTGATACAGCAGCACGTCCTCGTGCTCGATCGCCTCGAAGATCTCCTCCCGGTCCAACGGAGGGAGTACTTTGGGATTGTAGGACGGCAGGAGCAGATGGCTGAGCGACTTCTCCCCCACCACCTGCCACAGCGCCCCGAGGTTGAGAGGGACACTCCGGTAGTAGTAGATATCTTCGTCGCTGAGCTGCAGATGGGAGGTGAGGAAGGCGACCAGATCGGCGTCGGCGTCTCCGGTGAGCTCCAGACGGACGATCTGCCCTTTGTTTCGGCTTCGCAGCCCCTCTTCCATCATCTCCAGGAAATCGTCGGCCTCCTCCTCCTCGATCTCCAGGTCGGCATTTCGGGTGACCCGAAACGGCGTACTGGCCACTTCGGTATACCCCGGGAAGAGCTCCGAGATGAAATGCTCCACCACACTCTCGATCGGGACGAAGGTGTGGCCCACCTGGAGGAAGCGGGGGAGGATCCGAGGGATGCGCACCAGACCGTGCTTGACGGTTCCGCTGCCGTCGGTGAGCTTGACCGCCAGGGCGAAACTGAGATTGTTGAGATGGGGGAAGGGGTGGGTGGCGTCCACGGCGATGGGGATGATTACCGGGAAGATGTGCTCCATGAACTCCTCCCGGAGGCGCTGCTGCTCGGTTTCGGGAATTTCCCGGTAGGGGAGGATTCGTACGCCGTGGGAGCCCAGTTCGTGGAGGATCGTTTCGTAACGCTCCTCCAGGGTCCGCTTCTCCCGGTGGAGATAGTCCCGGATCGCCGCCAGCTGTTCGGCGGGGGTCATCCGGTCAGGACCGGTCTCCTGGACCCCCGCTTTGTACAACGAGATCAATCCGGCGACCCGGACCATATAGAACTCGTCCAGGTTCGTCCCGTAGATGGCGATAAATTTGAGCCGCTCCAGCGGCGGGAGCTCCCCCCGCTCGGTCTGGGCCAGGACGCGGGTATTGAAACGGAGCCAGGAGAGCTCCCGGTTGATATAGAGACTGGGGTCTTTCAGATCGATGGGTGTATTCACCGTCGGCTCCCTTTTCGATACGAACGTTTTTGGCGATGGGACAATTCCGATTGTCCCGATAGATGTGGCTGAAATGCGTATTCTGAAAATGCGTATTACTTGGGATTATACCATCTGCCCCGAGGCGACTCAGAGTTTCTTGATTTTGGCGATTTCGTCCCGGAGTCTTGCCGCCTCCTCGAATTCGAGCTTCTTCGCCGCTTCGAGCATTTTGGCTTTGAGCTCTTTGATGATCCGCTGGCGTTCGGCTTTGGGCATCTTCTCCATCTTGGTATGCCGGTTGTAGAGTTCCCCGGGTTCGGCGACTTTCAGATCGGTATCGAGTTCCCGGACGGTGGTTTTGGGGACGATGCCGTGGCGCTCGTTGTACTCCATCTGTTTCCTGCGCCGGGCCTGGGTGGTCTCGATGCAGGCCTGCATGGAGGGAGTGACGGCTTTGGCGTACATCAGCACCTTGCCGTGGACGTTGCGCGCCGCGCGACCGGCGGTCTGGATCAGGGCGGTTTCGCTGCGCAGGAATCCCTCCTTGTCGGCGTCCAGGATCGCCACGAGGCTCACTTCGGGCAGGTCCAGCCCTTCACGCAGCAGGTTGATCCCCACCAGCACGTCGAACTCCCCCAGCCGCAAACTGCGGATGATCTGGTTACGTTCGATGGCGTCCAGATCCGAGTGCATGTATTTCACCCGCAGCCCCAGGTCGTTGTAGTGGGTCGTCAGCTCCTCGGCCATCTTTTTGGTCAGCACCGTCACCAGGACCCGTTCGCCCCGCTCGACCACCTCCTTGATCCGGTCGTAGAGATCGGCCACCTGGTTCTCGCTGTCGCGCACTTCGATCTCGGGGTCGAGCAGCCCGGTGGGGCGGACCACCTGCTCGGCGATCACGGCGGAGTGCTCCATCTCCCACTCCCCGGGTGTAGCGGAGACAAAGAGGTAGGCGGGAGCCTTTTCGATGTACTCCTCGAACTTGAGCGGCCGGTTGTCCAGGGCGCTGGGGAGCCGGAATCCGTATTCGACCAGCACCTCCTTGCGACTGCGGTCCCCGGCGTACATCCCCCGAAACTGCGGAAGGCTCACGTGGGATTCGTCCACCATCACCAGATAGTCCTTGTGGATCGCTTCGAAATAGTCCAGGAGCGAATAGGGGGTCTCCCCCGGTTTTTTCCCCGTCAGATGGCGGGAGTAGTTCTCGATCCCCTTGCACATCCCGGTGGTCTCGAGCATCTCCAGGTCGAATTCGGTCCGCTGCTTGAGGCGGTTGTACTCCACCATCTTCCCTTCCGATTCGAAATAGGCCAGCCGCTCGGCCAGCTCCTCTTCGATGCTTTTGATGGCCCGGGCCATTTTTTCCTTGCCGACGATGAAAGGGTTGGCGCTGTAGAGGGTAAACTCTTTGAGCTCGGCCACCTTTTCGCCCGTGAGGGCGTCGAAGCTGTGGATGCTCTCCACCTCGTCTCCGAAAAATTCGATCCGGTAGGCCAGCTCCTCGCTGTAGGCGGGATAGATATCGATCACCTCCCCCCCGACGCGGAAATCCCCCCGGTCGAAAAAATCGTCGTTGCGCCGATAGCCCATGTCGACGAATTTGAGGAGGAGTTCGCGCTGGTTGTACTCTTCGCCGACGACGATTTTCTGGACGATGCTGCGGTACTCCTCGGGGCTTCCCAGCCCGTAGTTGGCGCTGACCGAAGCGACGACGATCACGTCGTCGTGGCTGAGCAGGCTCGCCGTGGCGCTGAGCCTAAGCCGCTCCAGCTCGGCGTTGATGGAGCTGTCCTTTTCGATATAGAGATCCTGCCGGGGGATGTAGGCCTCGGGCTGATAGTAGTCGTAATAGCTGATGAAATACTCCACGTGGTTCTCGGGGAAAAAACTCTTGAACTCGCTGTAGAGCTGGGCCGCGAGGGTTTTGTTGTGGGTCATGATCAACGTGGGGCGCTGGACCTTCTCGATGATCCGGGCCATGGTGTGGGTCTTCCCCGAACCGGTGACGCCGAGCAGGGTCTGGTAGCGGTTCCCCTGCAGGATCGAGCAGCTGAGCCGTTCGATCGCTTCGGGCTGGTCGCCCGCGGGAGGATAGGGGGCATGGACGCGAAATCGGGCCAATCGGACTCCTTTGGAATATAAATCAATTCTTGAATTTTTCCCGAAGGACAATTTGATATTATATCGGAAGCACATTTCACGCCAGAAGGATCGATCGGTGAACGCACTGGATAGACTCAAAGAGAAAATCGACACCTGGAAAGCCCGCATCCGGGAGCTGGAGGAGGAAACCGCCAGGCTCCGGGAGGAGAAAGAGGCGCTGAGCAAAGAGTTGGAGGCCTGCAAAGAAGGGGGGAGCAAGGAGCTCGAGAACCTGCGCGGAACCCTCGAGGAAAAAGAGGCCACGATCGTCGCGCTCCGGAAGGAGCTCGAGACCAAAGACGCCGAGATCGAAGCGATCATCGCCAAGGTCGAAGCGCTCCTGGAGTAAGCGATGCGGGATCTTTCGATCACCATCAACGGCGTACGGCTCACCGCCAAACGGCTCGACGACGACTTCGCCGCCTTCGTCGAGGAGCACCTGGAGGCCGCTGGCGTAGGGACCAACCGGGACAACAGCGCCGACCGGCTTTTCGCCGCCTATCTCAAACTCGCCAGCGAATCGTACAACTACGAAAAAGAGATTGAAGAGATCATCAACGATCGCTGATCCGCCGCCGGGCGTCGTGAGAGCCGCGATACGATCCATCAGTCCGGCACCCGACACAAGGTAGATACATAAGATTCTCCGTCATCGCCATTGCAAATCTCCCTGCAACGACGACCTATTACATTAAATAGCTTATAATTGGGAGTATGATGTAAGCCGGAAGAGGCGACAGTTCGGCCGCGCCACCCGGTGAGACGTACAATACCGTCTAGCGCCGACGCGCCCTTCCCCGTTTTTTATGCATTACCGCACGTTTAGCGCGTACTCCGCTTCCAGAAATCGGCGCATTTTTCCTCGGGGCGTCGGGTATGGGCCCGCAATTCGAGCTTGACATGCTCAGCCGCTTTGCCGAGTTTGCCCTCGAGCATCCTGCCGATCCGAGCGACCGCCATCTCGGCCCCCTCTTCATCGGTGTTGGGCATGAGGAGGAAAAAACTCTCTTTCCCGATCCGACAGACGATGTCGCTCAGACGGGTCCCCTCTTTGAGCGCTTCTTCCAAAACGACAATCGCTTCGGCGAGTTCTTCCATCCGGAAATGTTTGCGGTTTTCTTGCAGCTCCGCACGAATCAGCATCGTCGAGAGAGGCCGTTCGCTCCGATCGGCCTGGGCGCAAAGCTGCGTCAGACTCAGTCGGCAATACTCCCGGTCATGCAATCCATCGTCGGGGGCATGGACGATGCTTTTGCAGACCTGGTGATACATGTAATAGCGAACCACATAAATGAGCAATCCCATCAATATGACGCTCAATACGATTGCCAAAAGCAAATAGGTACGGATCCGATCGAAAAGGAGCATATTCATCCGTTCGGTCGCAAAAGCCAGGCTCCGTGCTTCCCTCCAACATTGCAGAGCCTCGGAGCGATCGGCATGTGTTTTGAGCGATTCCCAGCAGGAGCGCAAATCCCGGAAATCTTTCCACGGCGTTTGCGATCCTACATAGTAGGACGAATCGGCATGTGACCGATACCACGATGCCGAATCGGCCAGTGCCGTTTCGATCCGGCTGTCGATGCGAGCACGGATTTTATCCTCAGAAATAGCGATACGTTCCAACATGTCTCCGCCCGCCTGGGCAATCTCCCGCACAACCTGCTCCCCATCGACAAAATGGGTAAGCTGAAAATACACATACAGCGTCCCGATCGGCATCAGTACGATGCCGATATATAAAAGCCATGTAACCTTATAGATCGACCAGAGTTTGTTGACTGCGTTCATCTATGACCTTCCTTTATCTGTATCATACCATCCCTCAGAAAACGACTTGCTGTCCACGCAACGGCATCGGGAATCGGCTGACGTCGATGATACTCCGTAAGCGCTTGCAGCTTTCCCCCGCAGGAGTCGAATTGACATCCACCACGATCATCTCCGTATTTTGGCCCTGATTTTCGATTTTCAGTTTCAGACAAACCGGAGTGTCTTTCCAAGGGATCAAAAGGGTCGGCTCACCCGATACTTGTGTGGCCCCATAGACGTTTTCCAGGTGGGCGATCGCCCGCGACATTCGGCTGAGATTCTGTTCCGTCTGGCCTCGGGATATGGCGTATTGCGCGATATCGGTCGCTCCGGTCATCACCTCCTGAGCCAGGACCGCCATACGCGCATCGTCCCGTGTCGCAGCGAGCCTCGGCAACGCGAACGAAGCCAGGACGCCGATAACGATGATGACAAATATGAGTTCCACCATGGTGTATCCGGAACGCATAGGATAGCAGTAAAACGGAAAACTTTCGGTTTTCTTCCTATAAGCGATAAACATCGTTTTTTCATCCTCCCTACATTAACTATAACAAACACCAAAATAAATTATATAAAAACATTTTTAAGTTTTTTTTTAATTAAATCAATAGATCGAACGGTTATGATTCTTTCTCAAGATTGCCATTGCTACTCCCGTGAATCGTGTTTACCGTCATATCAATCCCAAATTTCAGGATCGATTTGGTATGATTGCATTATGGGGATTTCCCCAGATATTTTCTATGAACAAGGAGCGTAACTATGAGACGCGGATTTACCATGATCGAGTTGATCTTCGTGATCGTCATTATCGGAATTCTGGCTGCGGTAGCCATCCCCAAGCTGGCTGCGACCCGGGATGATGCCAAATCGGTGAAAGCGGTCCAAAATCTTGCCACCTGTATCAGCGATATCGGTGCAGCCTATACCGCTCGTGGAGTAGAGGACAACGGTACGGCTGCTTGTGAAGCCGTCTCCAAAGAAGGATGTTTCACCGTGACGGGTATCAACGCCGGGACCACTGGTGATCCTTATGACGGGAACATCACTGTTAAAAACACCAACCTTTCTGCCACTTGGTGTACAAATGCTCAGAAAATGGCAAAAGATCAAAACTTGAGTAACGCCAGCGGTTACGTCCACAGCTTCGGCGGAAGTCACGTATCGTTCTAATCGCGCTTGAACCTCTCTAAGAGGTTCGGCGTATTCACTTTTTCCCTCTCATTCTTTTTTTAAACAATCAAACCTTCTATATACAAGCAAATTCACATATATGATCGACTGGTTACCTGTTACATTTAGGCCCAGCCATTCAATTCCCATTTCCCGCAATGATCAATACGTAAAAACACGAAGATACCGAGATCGACTTTTGTGCGCTAGCCTTGCCATCGGAAGCATGACACTGCGCAAATCCTCGGATCATGCTAAGGGGGAAACATATCCGATAAATACCGTTACCTTAAAAGTCATGAAAATCTCCACCGGCTAATAATCGGTCATTCGGCCTGAAGGCCGGCTTGCTCCCTTCCTGTCACCTCAAATTCTCGATCCAGGATAGAGCTATAGCCTTCCGAAACCTGTCAGAACCCCCTAAACCCATGGATTCCAGCTATTGTAGGAATGACAATCCAATCTCACGGAATGGCAATCCATACTACCCAAAAGCTATCATCAAATTGCACCTTATCATGGTGCCCCGAAATTCCTCATTCCTCATTCAACACGGTGTACGGATCCCCTATGGAAGCTCTAACCGGAAAAGGATCCAAATTGTTGGTCAGATGCTCCCGCCAAGGCATAGGCAAACGCCAATATCCAGCTCGTATCGGGGAAAAAATAGACCCCTCCGAAAAGTCCGGTGAGGCTCAAACCCGCGATCGAAACGAAAGCCCCCCTCGCCCAAACACACGAGCGCGCTCTTCTCCATGCGCCATGCATGATCCACCCCATGATCCCCAACAATATCCCCCCGCCAAGCACGCCCCATTCCCCCAGAAACTGCAAGATGAAATTGTGGGCGTGGATCACCTCCCGGGGGCGATGGGGATAGAAAAAATAACTCTGCGGTCCACCCCCAAGGAGCGGCGATCGGCGCCACTGACTCCACCAC
>JALWKO010000055.1 GCA_027081405.1 Campylobacteraceae bacterium
GCGGGAGTTTTCACCGCCCCCATCGCCCTGCCCGTACTGGCGGAGCTTTTCTCTCGGCACGAAAAGCTGGAGAATCTCCAGCATTTCGTCAGCAACAACGCCCGGCAGATCTACGATCTCAACCCGCCGAAAAAAACGGTCCGCCTCACCGAGACCCCCATGCGGGTCCCCGAACGCTACGGGGACGTTGTTCCCCTCTTCGCCGGAGAGGAGATCGGATGGAGTATCGATTCCGTTGAAATCGAATGAGAAATGAGAAAATAGAAATGAGAAATTTCGGTATGCGTTGCTACGCAACGCTATCGACTATGGACCGCACCGAAGGCACACAAAGGAGACACCTTGGAAAAACTGAGCGAATTTGAAAAAGGGCACGAATACTTCCGGAGCGTCCATTTCAAGGACAACGAAGAGCGTTTCAAGAAACTGGTGGAGGAGGGGCAGAACCCCAAAGCTCTCTTTATCGGTTGCAGCGACAGTCGGGTGATGCCGGCGATGATCACCGGCTGCGGGCCGGGGGATCTTTTTATCCTGCGCAACGTGGGAAATTTCGTTCCTCCCTTCTCCCCCGACAACGATTTCCATGCCACCGCGGCGGCGATCGAATACGCCGTGACCCATCTGGAGGTGAGCGACATCATCGTCTGCGGCCATTCCGACTGCGGCGCCATCAAGGAACTTTTTCACCCCCATCCCCCCAGCGAGGAGACCATCCACACCACCCGGTGGCTCCAGCTGGGTCAGCCGGCGAAAGAAACGACACTGCACCATTTTCCCGATGCGCCATGGGAGATACAGCGGGACTTCGCCGAAAAAGTGTCGGTTGTCTTCCAACTGGAAAACCTGCTCAGTTATCCGGCGGTCAGACGGCGTATCGAGGAGGGGAATCTGTACCTGCATGCCTGGCATTACGACCTGGCGGAAGGGACGATCCAGTATTTCGACGAGGACGCACTCGAATTCAAACCTCTGGGAGCGAAACGATGATCTACGACCGAATCGACGAAACCGTCGGCAAGACCCCGCTGCTGCGGCTGGACTATCTGGGAACGGAAGCCACCGTCCTGGCCAAGGCGGAGTATTTCAACCCCGGCTCTTCCGTCAAGGACCGGATCGCCAAAGCGATGATCGAGGGGGCCTTGAAACGGGGTGAGATCGACACTGAGACGGTCGTCATCGAGCCCACCAGCGGCAATACCGGGATCGGCCTGGCGCTGATCTGCGCCGTGCGGGGACTGCGGCTGATCCTGACCATGCCCGAATCGATGAGCCTGGAGCGGCGCAAACTGCTGGCCCACCTGGGGGCCGAACTGGTCCTCACCCCGGCGGCCGAGGGGATGCAGGGGGCCATCGACGAAGCCAAACGGCTGGCCAGGCGTTTCGAAAAGGCCTGGATCCCCAACCAGTTCGCCAACCCCGACAACCCCGCCGCCCACGAGGCGACCACCGCCCGGGAGATTCTGGAGGATACCGGCGGCAGGGTGGATCTTTTCGTCGCCGGAGTCGGCACCGGCGGGACCCTCAGCGGCAACGGAAGGCTCCTCAAGGCCCACAATCCCGATCTGCAAGTCGTCGCCGTCGAACCGGAAAATTCTCCGGCCATCAGCCGGGGCACCGCCGGGGCGCACAAAATCCAGGGGATCGGCGCGGGATTCATCCCCGACAACCTGGATGTCAATCTCGTTGACGAGGTGGTGACGATCCCCGACGAGGAGGCGTTCGCCTTCGCCAGAGAGGCCGCCCGCAAAGCGGGGTTGCTGGTAGGGATCTCCTCCGGGGCCAACCTCGCCGCGGCCTACCGCCTCGCCCAGCGCCCCGAAAATGCCGGCAAAACGATCGTCACGATCCTCCCCGATACCGCGGAGCGCTATCTCTCGACGAAGCTGTTTGCGTAAAGTAATGTAAACAAACGGTTGCCAAAACTGCCGATCCCGAACCGTACGATCCGATCGTCTCATGGCAGGCGCTGTCGAGTGCCGGTTTTTTGTCGATTACCGACTTATGCGATAATGACACCCGCAATCTTATTTTGGAGAAGCCCATGAAAGGGTTTTGGAATCGCTGTCGTCTCATCGTCCTCGTATGGATCGCACTTCCGATCGCACTGATCGCAGAATCACCCCGCTTGCTATTGTTTGCCGGTTCGGCGTCCCAGCCCCCGCTGGAGGAGGCGATCCAGGCTTTCACGAAAAAAACCGGCATCGCCGTCGACGCGATCTACGGAGGATCGGGGTACGTCCTTTCGCAGATGAAGCTCACACGGAGGGGGGATCTCTATCTCCCCGGTTCGTCGGACTATATGCAAAAGGCGCTGCGCGAAAAACTGGTCGATCCCCGAACGGTCGCCATCGTCGCCTATCTCGTCCCCGCGATCAACGTCCCCAAAGGCAACCCCAAAGGGATCCGCTCCCTCCGGGACCTCGCCCGCCCCGGGATCCGGGTGGCGATCGCCAACCCGGAGGGGGTCTGTGTGGGGGCCTATGCGGTGGAGATCCTCGAGCACAACCTCACCGCGGTCGAACGGGAACGGTTCCGCAAGAATCTGGTCAACTACACCGCCTCCTGCGCCAAAACCGCCAACGCCGCGGCGCTCCGTCAGGTCGACGCGGTGATCGGATGGAGGGTCTTTGGCTACTGGAACCCCCGAAAAATCGAGACGATCCCCCTCCCCGCCGCCCAGATCGTCCGGATCGGATACATTCCCGTCGCCGTCTCTACCTACAGCCGGCATCCGAAACTGGCACGGCGCTTCATCGACTTCCTCCTCTCCCCCGAAGGGCGGGCGATCTTCGCCAAATACCACTATCTTCCCTCCCCCGAAGCGGCACGGGCCTACATCGGAGCCGACAAACCGGTCGGTGGGGAATACCGCGTCCCCCGGGAGTGGCTCCCCCGATGAGCTTCCGTCGTACGGCGATCGGATCGGCGATCGGGATCGGGATCTTCTACGGAGGGCTGATCCTTTCGGTGGGGTATTTTCTCGACCCTCACGGGTTTTTCGCGACCCTCCGCTCCGAACGGACCCTCTTTTCGATCGGCTTGAGCCTCGAAGCGGCCACCCTCGCCGCTGCGATGGCGCTGCTCGTCGCGCTCCCCGCCGGATACGCCCTCTCCCGCTACCGTTTCCGGG